>NZ_CP046564.1:321238-642477 GCF_009818105.1 Bacillus sp. N1-1 | reverse complement strand
GAAAGCGGGGCGTGGACTTGTATACGCGTCCCTTTTTGTTTGCCCTCTAGAATAAAGTCAGGAATAATGATATTTCCAAGGCGCTTGCTTTCAGATTCTATAATGTAATAAGGTGTTTCTCCAATCTCCTTCAATCGATGGTAAAGCTTCGCTTCAAATTCCTTCTGACTTCTTTCAGGTAAATCTACTCTACCAAACACGGATCCTCTGTGGGCAGCTAGACCTTCGAGATCAATCACTGGATATCCCTTCTTTTCTAAAGCAGTCAGAATTTCGGTCTTCGAAGTTCCAGTTAATCCTTCTAGAACCAGATAAGGAGTTAATTGAGTCGAAAAATTCTCTAAGCCAGTTGTTACTTTCTGTCGGTATGCTCGAATGCCACCTTCGACCTGAAGACTCGGTAATCCCATCATCTCAAAAATCGTAGCAAGACTTTTACTTCGCATTCCGCCTCTCCAGCAGTAAACAGCAAATTCTTGATGATTTGTTAATTCTTTTGCACGTTTATAAAACTCAGGGAGTAATGGCGAGACAATCGAAATCCCCAAATCTTTAGCTGCCTCTGTCCCTTCTTGCTTATAAGTAGTCCCCACCACTTCCCGTTCCTCATTCGAAAAAATCGGCAAGTTAACTGCTCCAGGAATATGAAACTTCTCAAATTCAGCCGGGGTTCTAACATCTAATAAAGGTATCTTTTTATTTAGAACTTCATCTATCGATATTTTCTTCATGACAATCATCCTTCGTCTCATTTCATAGTACAAGTATATCATCATCACTGATGTAAATTTAGTTAGACGGTTTATGTTGCCTTCAGATGGGGAAAATTAGGAGCGAGGTGAATAAAATGGATACTACAACGTTATCAGAAGTTCGCAATACGCTAGCTGATTGGGTTGGTGGTCATATCATCATCGAAAAAAAAGAGCAAGATGATCTTGATAAGACAATTATGAAACTTGAAGACTTTACCTTTCAACATCGTGGCGAATCCGTTGACGACTACACTGCTTCAACCCTTCTTCAGCTTAAAGGTGAAGGAAAGGTGATTTCGGATGAAGCTGCCGTACCACTTCCTCACTCTATTTTCGAAATACCACTTGAAGAGCTAGACAATGTAAAAAAGGAGGCGACTGAATTAGTCTTTTTCACCAACCGTGCCTCCTATCACATCAGCTATAACGCAAATTAAGGGACCAGAATTGGTTCCTTTTTTTATTGAAGAATTTCTTAACGGCATATCCTAAACAATTGTCTAATATGCTGAACATAGGTAGAGGCTACAGGAGGGATTGTGATGGAAAAGAAAGACATTACACCTGATCAAATCACACGTCAGTGGGCTATGTACGTTCACCTTTCTGCATTGTCTGGTTATTTAATCCCCCTCGGACATATCATCGCTCCCATCATTATTTGGTCAATTAAGAAGGAAGGCAATTCGTTCATCGATGCCCAGGGTAAAGAGTCTCTAAACTTCCAAATTAGCATGACGCTGTATGCCGTTATCCTTGCTATTCTCACCTTTGTGATCATTGGATTATTTCTTCTCCCATTGCTTTTTATCCTTCACCTTACTTTAATCGTAATCGCCTCCGTGAAGGCGAATCAAGGTGAGTTTTACAGATATCCAATCACCATTCGGTTCGTATCTTGAATTTCTAACAATTTCAATCGTTCACACATAATTTAGCTATGTCCATGTTATAATGAAACTAAACTTATGATGTGGAGGGTCTGCTCTTGGCTACTAAGGAAAAAGAATGGAACCGTTTTACTGTATGGGCATTAGCCTTTATGGTTTGGATAGTGCCTATCGCATTTGTAATCGGTTTCTACATAATCTCTCAACCCCAATAAGGTGAACCGAACGATCCTTAATGAACAGCGATTTTTCAACTCGACTAACCTCATTCCTAGGTAGGTTGAGGAAAATCAGCGTAAAATGCGCTGATTTTTTTAATTCTCCTAGAAAGCAGGTTTTATTCTCCTTTATCGTGGGAAGTGTTAATTATACACAGCTTAAAGGAGGATATAACCATGAAGGAATATACAGTAGCACCAAATAAAGATGTTACAGGTTGGTACGTTAAAATTGAGGACGTTGCTCCAACGGATCTTTACGATATGCGTTCAACTGCCATTGAAAAGGCAGAAGAACTTGCGAAAGGTGATTCCCCAAGTCGCCTATTAATTCTTAATGACCAGCATGAAGTTGAAGAAGAACGCACATTTTAATACATAAAACATCCCTTCGCATCTGCGAAGGGATGTTTTATGTATTAAAGTTTTAGGTCTAAAAAAATAAAAGAACGAAGGGAAATCCCTTCGTTCTTCCTTCTTGTCAATCTCTCAATTGTTACCGCTCTTCTTACCGCCCTTTTTACCTATTTCTTCGTAAAATTCCTTATCTTGATTTTTGGATGTTTGTTCTCCGCCTTTTTGGCCTATTTCCTGATAAAACTCTTTATCGTGCTCTCTAGCTGTTTTCTTACCGCCTTTTTCACCTATTTCTTCAAAGAACTCTTTGTCATGTTCACGAGCCGTTTTGTTTCCACCTTTTTCGCCTATTTCTTGATAGAACTCCTGATCATGTTCCTTGGCTGTCTTTTCTCCACCTTTTTGTCCGATATCTTGATAAAAATCTTTGTTATGTTCTCTAGATGTTTTGTTTCCGCCTTTACGCCCTGCTTCTTCTCTACTCATTTTGTCATTACCGTTATTACTATTGTTAGCCATTTTTGAAACCTCCTCTAGTAATTTTGAATTTTGATATCCTGCGCTACACTAGTTGTATTCCACGCTATTCAATTGATAAACGACAAAATGGATTCCTTTTACATTTTTGATCCCTTCTTACTAAAAATAGGGAAATTGCTTTTCATTAAAAAACGCCCCCGTACTGGGGACGTTGTCTTTAAGAATAGTAAACATGTATTGGTTTTTCATATTTCTTGGAAAGCTTTTCAAGAGATTTTTTTACGTTAATCAAATCATCTTTGTCAATTCCACATCCGATTTTTATTTTGAATCCCTTTTCTTCAAATGGCTTTAATTCTTTAATCATATGTTCAAACGATTTTAACCATGCAGGGTAATTTGTTTGCAGACCAGCAGGTTTATACTGACCATAGAGATTTGCAATGATACGTTTATTATCTCGACTTAAAGCAAATGAACATTTCCCCAACTTCTTTTTTGGTGAAAATGGAAAGTCCTCATCTGCTTTCACTGCTTCAGGATAAGTTTCCTTTACTGATTTTGCTATTCCAACGTCCATCGCATTAAAACAGTCACATTGATGCGCAATCACAGTACAGTCACTTTTAAGAAGGTTGCCTTTTTCTAAACGAATCATACATGCACTCTCCTTTTTTGAGAACCCTTTTGTATGATTATAATGAAAATTCTATTAATTTCAATAGGAATATTTTACTTCCTTCAGCATATTATGATAAGTTTCGCGTTTTTGAACTCTCTTTCACATAGGTAACTGCCTGGAAAGTTGGGTTGCAATTATTATTGCGAAATATTTGCTGCATTGGTTTATTCTCAATGCCTGTACTGCCGATATAATAAGTAGCCCCTTTTTCTTGCAATAAAGCTAATCCAAATTGATGTAAAGGCGTTCCAAGTCCTTTTCCACGCCGTTCTGGTAAAATGCCCATACACTATAACAGCTTGTGTTGTACTGCTTTCCAATCTCCTGCTTCATCGCCTCATATTGAACTCGAGTAGAATGCTTAGAGGGTGAATTGAGCGACCCCTTCGAACATAATCCCCATATCGAAAGAAAAGAATCGATTCTCGATTCTCCGACCTGTTCATACGTAATACTACGATTATAATTAGCACCCACTTTTTCCAATTGAAATTTTTTATAGTATTCAATCGTTGTAGACTGTAAAAAATAAAAATTTTTTTTTAGCAGCTGACTTCCTTTTGTAAAAAACCGATCCAGCGTAATTGAAACTTGGTTTACTTCATTGGATTTTAAAGCAATATCCAATCGATCCAACAATGATTCAATGACCTCGTCTTCTTTCAATTTTTCAATTCCCTCTAATGAAAGATAGAATGGTCGGCCATCAAGTAATTTCACACCTGCTGTAAGTTCACTTTCTTTCAAAGAAAACGACATTTTTAGCCCTGATTGTTTTGCATATATACTTCTTCATAAGGCTGGACGACCACAAAACCGTCTCCTTCGAATCTCATTTGAACAGACTCACCGCTCCCTCTACCAAAGAAAGACTTTAAGGAAATATCTGTTTGAAAATCCGGCTGCAATTGGCCAGACCAAGCTACAGTTGCATTTGGATCGGTAATGACTGGTTTCCCTGGTGAAACTCGAATTGTAAGAGGTTCATAGTGGCTTGTAATTGCGACCATTCCGGGGCCCTTACAGGTAACATTAAATAATCCACCTGCCATCATTCCTGTTATCCTTTTCATCATTTTGATATCCCACTGGATCCCATCTTCAAATGCAAGAAGATCATTCCCATTTACACTGATTGATTCTCCACTTTGCAAATGAAGAATGGATATCTTCTTCCCTGCATCGGCAAGATAGAGCTTCCCATTTCCTTCTGCTTTCATCAAAGAAGCGCCTTCACCTGTGAGTGCTTTTTTGAACATTTTCCCTAGACCGTGTTCAAGAATTCCTTCTCTTTCGAACTTTATTTGACCATTGTAAGTAATCATTGCGCCCGCTTTTGCCCAAACTCTTCCTGATAAGTTCACTTCTAGCATACGTTGTGTCTCTAGTTCAAAAAAGCCTTCTCCCTTATCCTTTTGTTCTGTTGACTTTACAAATTCCTCAATTGAATAGCGATTCATTTCCATCTCTCCTTCCAGTTATTGATTACGTTTCATAGTATACAAACGTTTCAATTTTCTGCAAATAAATTTCATAACAATTTGTTTGCGTATATCATGTTGAGGGTAAGAGAATATTAAATAAGAGTCGTAAATGGGAGGTTATGAAATGGTTATTGTCTACATTAGTATCGCAATTGTTGTTCTTTCAATTATTTATTTAGGATACATAGCAGTTAAGAATATGAAAGAAACGAAAAAGTCATTAACGGCTCTATCAGAAACTGCAGCGAGGTTTCAAGATAAGGTTGATCGAATTAATGATGAAACAAGTAAGTTAACGACAACGACAGCATCAATTTCTGAAGGCATTCAAACTAAGAAAGAAACCGTTCAAGGCGTTATTCAAACAGCTAAATCCTCACCAGAACCCTTTAAAAAGCTTGTATCATCCATTAAAAATACGCCCAATCCGCAGCGTGAAACAAGAGATTCACAATTAGTTGAAGTAGGTGATCAGCTTATTGATTTATGGGGTAGATACCGCGTGAAGCGTAAATCCAAACACGCTGAGTAAGGGCTATGCCCTTACTTTTTTTGTTCAAATTCAAGTGAGGTGGGCTACATTATGAAACAAGCAAGACAAATACTATTCTTTCTTCTGATGACAACCTCCATATCGATTATTCTGTTCACTTCTTTAGAGCCAGTATGGAAATGGGGAGCTGGCTTTCTTTATGCGGTTATTTTACTATCTATTTTATACGTTCTATTACTTGAACAAAGATCTCCCTATAAATCGCTATTATGGATATACGTATTGATCTTCTTTCCTATTGTCGGCTATGTTTTCTTTTTATTTTCTGGCCAACTCGAAGTAAAAGGACATTTATTTAAAGAAAAGCGGACCAATGGACTGGAGTTTTTTCAGAAGTACGTTAATTTTCCTGCTTCTGAAAAGTGGCACGATCTAAGTGAGCGAAATCAAAACTTTTCAAATCTAATTGCTACAATGGTCGCAAGTCCCATCAGTATGCGCTCTTCCACAAAACTTTTACTGAATGGGAGAGAAACGTTTACCGCCATTAAAGACGAAATTGAAAAGGCTGAAACGTATATACACATGGAATATTACACTTTCCGATCAGATGAGCTAGGCCTTTCAATCATTGATTTACTCGTCAAAAAAGCGAAGCAAGGCGTTGAAGTGCGTGTCCTATATGATTCAATCGGGAGTCATAACCTTTCCCGAGCTTCGAAAATAGCATTAAGGGACGCTGGGGCAAGTGTTCAACAATTTCTACCAATTAAATACGGGTTCGTGAATCAAACCATTAATTTTCGAAACCATCGTAAAATCATTGTGATCGATGGGAAAGTCGGTTTTGTAGGAGGGCTGAATATCGGTGATGAATACGCGGGTGATATGAATTCAATGCGTTTCTGGCGCGATACTCATCTTCTTGTTAAGGGAGAGGTTCTTTCTGCTCTTCATGGCGTTTTCCTAATGGACTGGTCGTATATGTGTGGAGAAGAATTGCTATCAAGAAAGTACCTTGATACTTATGATGTTGAAGGAGATGGAGGAGCACAGCTCGTTGCAAGCGGACCCGATACGAAAAGAGGCGCTATGTCAGATTTGTATTTCAGCTTGATCACTTCAGCAAAAAAGCGGGTCTGGATTGCAACTCCTTACTTTGTTCCGAATAAAGCGATTCAAACTGCACTAGCAATGGCTTCTATGAGAGGAATAGAAGTAAGACTCATCGTTCCAGAAATAAGTGACGGTTTTCTCACGCAATATGGAACAAGGTCTTACTTTTCAGAACTTCTTAATTATGGGGTCGAAATTTATATGTATCAAAAAGGATTTTTGCATCAAAAAATAATGATTGTCGATGATGATCTTGCTACAATCGGTACGGCTAATATGGATATGCGCTCTCTAAACTTAAATTTTGAAGTAAACATGTTCTTATTTCAATCAAGTACAATTGATGACTTGATCGAAGCCTACCAAAATGACCTAACCGAATCAGTAAGCGTAACAAAAGATTCATACAGTAAACGCGGACTTAAACATCGCACAAAAGAATCCTTCGCAAGACTGTTCTCTCCAGTGTTGTGATTTTGAACTTAAGGATGAGACGTTCTCTCATCCTTAAGTTCATCTAAGCTGTCTACCATTCTTTTTTTAGGATTGAGTACATGATCAAATCCATATACACTCCTCCTGCATACACATAATCCCTTAAAACACCTTCTTCACGAAATCCTAGATTCTTCACAAGCTTTCTGGAAGAAGCGTTATTTGGGTGAATCAATGCTCCAATTCGGTGAATATTCAGTTGTTGAAAGGCGAACGGAATCATGGCTGAAAGTGCTTCAGACATGTATCCTTTGCCTTCTTTTTCTTTATTTAATTCATATCCCATCTCTATACGATTCACTCGTTTTGCCCAGTTATGAAAGCCACAGGTCCCAATTAGTTCTCCACTCTCTTTTAACTCAATTCCAAAACGGATAGCCTGCTTTTTTTCATATCCTTGTTTGAAACTCATTAACATTCCTTCTATTTCTTCAATCCCCGTCATTTTTTCGCTACCATAGTACCTCATTGTGTACGGATTTGAAAATATAGATAGGAGAACAGGAGCATCTGATTCTCTTAATTCTCTTAATCGTAATCGCTTAGTTGATAACTCTGGGAATTTTTCCACTTCGCTCACTCCTATTGAATCTCATTTTCAAACTTTTCAAACGCTCCTCCTTATGAAAAAAATGCTTAAAGAATGGATCACCATTCTTTAAGCAAACAGGGGGTAAAACATCTTGTTAAAAAGGGGTCTCTCTTATAACGACTAAGTCGCCATAAAAGTTTCAATATTCTACAAATGATTTCCAACAAACCTTTTGAATGTTAAAATCAATCATAGTATTCCTTACCCAAATTACGAGGAGTGGCGACAATAATGAAAAAAATATATCTCGTCAGACACTGCCAGGCGACTGGCCAGGAACCAAGTGCTTCATTAACAAGAGAAGGACGTAACCAGGCTACGAAGATAGCTCAAACTCTTGGATCTATCCCGTTTGATAAATTGTATAGTTCTCCTTTTAGACGTGCCGTCCAGTCGATAGAGCCACTTGCACTTCAATTAGATAAACCGATTACGTTGGATGATCGACTAGAGGAAAGAACGTTGTCTGGAGACCCAATTGACAATTGGTTAGAAGAATTAGAGAAAACTTTCAGAGACCTTTCTTATACCGTTCCTGGTGGCGAATCAAGTCAGGAAGCTACGTCAAGAGGCATCGCTGCGATAAGTGAGGCTATTCATCATACAAAAGAATATGCCGTCCTGATGACTCACGGAAACCTATTAACCTTAATGCTACATCACTTCGATCCAACATACGATTTCAAGACTTGGAAAGCACTCAGAAATCCTGAAATTTACTGTCTAACTTTTCAAAATGGTGAAATAGACTCTATTGAAAATGTAACATTAATAGAGGGTGCACCCTAATGGCTGGACGTTATTCTCGCTTTCATTGCTGTGCTACATGTATTCATTTCGAAGTCGTAAAAGGAGCAAGAACAACTTACCGCTGTGTAAGACTGGGGTTTGAAACGAAGCCTACTTATCAGTTTAATTGCTGGGAACCAAAAGAGATTGTCAAAAAGAGAATGGAAAAAGAAAACATTTCACCTGATGATACTCTATAAAAAATAGCGATCAAACATTTCATGTCAGTCAGTCTATCAGGATATGCTCTGCTATTGTCTGCTTGACTGTCTTCTAACTAGAAGACAGTCAAGCAGACAACGCCATCTCTTCTAACCATTTATTAATTAGCTCTTGTGGTACATCCCAACTAATCCACGAAACCATAATTTTCACATCTTGATTCTCGACAATCCAATATTCATATCTTTTCTCGGAGAAATTCTCAATGATGCCCGTCCGGTCTACCTTCATCTATTGATCCTCCTTTAATTTACTTTCCTTCCTCTATACCCTAAAAGCAGTGTACTTAATTCTCTCTTTCGCTCTTTTCCACTTTCATTACATGTATGAAACATCGCCACATCTTCACATACTATCCTTAATCTTTCTATTTGGAGGCAAAGGGGATATGGAGCATAATAAGTTTAAGCGAATCCAATCAAGCTTTTGGTTTATCCCAACATTCTATGGTGTAGGGGCGTTTCTTGCTGCCATTTTAACTCTGGTTATTGATCGTACAGTTATTCAAGGGCAGCCTGTTTTTCTTCCCTATTTTTTCTTTGCCACCTATGACACAAGTGTCACGATCTTAAGCACGCTCGTTTCCTCTATGTTAACAATGACTACCATTACGTTTTCAACCATAATGGTTGTTCTTACAACGTACCTATCTAACTTCTCACCAAGAACCCTACAGAATTTCATTACAGATCGCATTACAAAAAGAGTACTTGGTATTTTCGTTGGAGGCATTATTTATTTTATTATACTTCTTCTTTTAATTGAACAAAGCAGTCAAGATGATGTGGTCTATCTCTCACCCGTTTTCGCCGTTATCTATGCCATTGTCTGTGTAGCATATTTTGTATTTTTCATCCATCACGTTTCAAATTGGATACTTGTCGGTAATTTAATTCACCACATTACAATGAACACATTGACCACAATTGATCGTACTTTCCTAGACTTTGAAGAAGCTAATCGAGGTAACCTTGCTTCGTGGGACTCCTGGGAATTAGATGAGATTAAGATGAAAAAACCGATTTCAATCCGATCAACAAAATCAGGATATTTACAAAATATCGATTTGCCAGATTTGATTTCCACTGCTACAAAACTTGATTTTATCATTCGACTTGAGCGTGATATTGGAGAGTATGTCGATGAAGGAACAGTCATTTTTTCATACTGGTCTTCTTCAAATCAGAATCCGAATCAAAAGGTTCTTCTCGACACACTCTCACTCGGAACAGAACGAACGACCGATCAAGACATTGAGTATGGCATTCAAAAACTTGTTGAAATAGCCTTAAGAGCGATTTCACCTGGAATTAATGACCCAAACACAGCCATTAACTGCATTAACCGATTAGGAAGAGTATTATCACGCCTTGGGCAAAAACACATTCCTCATCCTCTCTACCATGATGCCAAAAAGAACTTAAGGGTGATTACAAGGCCAATCACATATGATACATACCTTTATAAAAGCTTCTATCAGATTAGACATTATGCGAAGGAAGATGTATCCGTTCTAGGGTCGATTCTACACTCGTTAGTGTTAGCTGCTGACGGAAACAAACACGATACGCACGAAACCATCTGGGAGTTTGGGCAATTCGTTATTAGAGGATTTGATCCTAAAGTTCTCGATAAATTTGATCATCGCTACATTAATGAAAAACTTGAAAGACTTGCGAAGGCGACAGGTTTTCAAGATGCTTTTCAGCCGATATCACACAAATAGCTTCCATTTTCTCAATAAGAAAAACGGTCTCAGTTTTTGAGACCGTTCTTTCATTGCACTTGATCAAGCCATCCTTCCATGTCTTTTAAAGTCAACGGACCTACTCGTTTCTGCCGAATGACTCCTTCACGATCAATCATGAATGACGTTGGCATTGTAATAACTTGATAAAGATTCTCCCCAACTTTGCCTTCTCGATCCATAAGAACCGGGAATGTTAGGTTATGTGATTCCACAAATTTAGGAATGGCTTCCTTATTCGGTTCAAACTTAGTGAAATTCACGGATAATACCGCTACTTCTTCACCATATTCATCTGAAAATTGTTGAATATCCGGCATTTCTTCTTCACATGGTGGACACCACGTTGCCCAGAAGTTCAAGAAAACAGGTTGTCCTTCATAATCCGAAAGGTGGACTTCTTTACCTTCCATCGTTTCAAGCGTAAAATCTGCCGCCTGATCACCAACCTCAGTACCAACACTTCGATCAGCAATCACAGTATTATAGATACCCCATCCAAGTGCAACCGCAAGAACAAGCAACACAAACTTCTTAATCATTTTCATTCGAGCTTTTTTATTCATAAGCTACTCCAATGAAAAGCGATCATCACGAACAAAAATTTCTTCTCGCTCAACCGCTTCCTGTTTTGAGGCTAGAACTAGACCAAGCGGTGTGTCTGTTTCTTTGTCATTCACGATCGTGAATGATAAAGAAAGCTTGCTTGCTTCCTTAATATATTTTGAAAGCATCGAATAGGATAAGTCCCCGTTTAAATAAAGAATTCCATTACGAACTCTTCTCATTTCTTCTTTCACTTCTTTATAAACATTATTTTGCGCAACTTGTCTCTTCGTAAGGGCAATGTAAACTCGCTCTCTAAATGTTGATAAGAACAAGGCTTTTTCGGCTGGCTTTAATTCTGGTGTCCCATATATACCAGCATCGAGTACTCTTTTAATCTCTTCGTTCACGTTGGTCACCTCATTATCATTAATCTAACAATATGAATAAAGTATGATATCATACTCTAGTTTAATTCTCACTACTCATCCTATACTATCTTTCCTTTTTCTTAAAGTGAAGGTTCTGTTACGGTAAGAGCACCTCAAAACAGGATACCCTACAAGTTGTTGATTATCCATACAATAAAGACGCCCCCTTAGTCATTGGGAGCGTCCTTTTCGTATTCATTTAACATAATTAGTCGTTCCATCATCGTAGGATGACCATATTTAAAGTATTTTACGATGAATGGCGGATTCACTTCATTCAAGCTGTTTACAGTCAACGTTTGAAAAGAACCAATTGCTGCATCAACATCATGAGTCATTTCGATGGCATACGCATCTGCTTTCATTTCAGCGTTACGAGAAATCGCAAGTTCAACAGGACTAGCAACGAAAGACATAAGCGAAAAAAGCAGGAATAATGCTGGTAAGGATGCAAGATCTGATACTGAAGTAACTCCCCATGCATCACCCCATTTTCGAATCATCGCTCCTAGAAGCCTGTATGCAAGATACAATCCAATAAAGCTCGTAACAAGTGCACCGGCTAAATTTCCATATAAATGATTCATCACGTAATGACCCATTTCATGGGCCATAATAAACAGCACTTCATCATCATCTAGCTTGTTCAGAGTGGTATCCCAAAGAACAATTCTTAAATTCGAACCAATACCAGATACGTAGGCGTTCATTGCGTTCGTTTTCTCTGACATGTTCACTTCAAATACTCGATTAGCTGGAATGTCAGCACTATCCGCCATTGTAAGAATTTCTTCTTCTAACGCTTTATCTGTTAGGGAAGTAAAATCATTATATAAAGGATCTATGACAACTGGCTGAATGTACATCATAAATGCAAGGTACGGAACCATTAACCCCCACGCCATCAGCCACCACTTTTTCTTATAACGCCTCATTAATGCATACAAAACACCGATAACGATGGAAGTTAGCAGAATGTCGATCCAAAATGAAATCATTTCATCTTTCATCCACCCAGAGAACGATTGAGTGTTAATGCCGTATTTAACTGAAAGTGATCTCGCCCAATAATGCAGAGGAAATGTGAGCAACCAAGTAAACGTCGTAAGTAGAAGCAAATAAAGAGGAACCACAACGACAGTTTTTCTAGAAACCCCTTCACTGAATTGCTTAAAAAGCCTTGATAAGCCAAATCCAAGAACGGCTAAATATATTAACCATTCATAGGGAATTGCGATGAAAGATAAAAAACTTCTGTAACGTGAATACTCCTCTGATAGTTCTAACTGCCTGTCTGTCATGAAGGTTGCTGGATCTGCCGCTGTACCCCGATACGTCTCAGGCACCCCAAAATCCGCCCAATTAAATAAATAGAGCCCCAGAATCAGGGCATAAATGGAGAATCCTAGAATGATCCATGTTATACGTTTCTTCATCTTCATTCTCCTCCCGATACGACCTCTATATCAATAGTACGAGCAAAACATTTTTTTAGAACAGCCCAATCACGGTCTCTCCTATATGTTCTACAAAATCACCTCAAACCTTTCAATAAATTAGCATGTGAAAGCCAATCAATCTTCCCTCAAAAAAAAGCCGACAGATGCTCTGCCGACTTCCTAACACGTTTTATGAACTTTCCACATAAACATTTGTACGATCGTAGCTGTGATCAAATCGATTGAGGATACCACATACCGGGCATTCTGCAAGGACATGAAGTTCAACAATTGGTGCCTGACTGCTTTTTGTCGTGATTCCCGTTGCTTCAACCCGATCATTTGCATGAACGTCTTCCTTAGCAATCGGAATAAACCACGTATACTCTGTTTCACACATCCGACACGTTGCTTTTTCTTCAATTTCTGTTGGTTTCATCATTGTCTTTTCCAGCTCCTTTAGCAGAGTATTTCAAAGACTGCGCGAACAAGGGTCCGGAAAACCTCCTTCAAACTGGGAATCCCTTCCTATAAAAAGCAGTTCCCGTTGTCAAAAAAGTTAAACATCTCCCAAACTTCTCTTAACTAGAAAGAAGATCTTCGTCCATTAATTTATAAATAGCATGTGCAACGCCGTCATGTTCGTTGCTTTTCGTGACAAACGAAACTTGTTGTTTTATTTTCTCATCGGCATTTCCCATCGCGATGGAATAGGATGCTTTTTTAAACATAGAAATGTCATTATAATTATCTCCAATTGCAGCCGTTTGCTTCATATCTAGGCCAGTTTGGGCAACAAAAGTCTCAAGGGCAAGTCCTTTTTGTGCATCATTGTGATTGATTTCTAGGTTTTCTTTACCTGATGAGGTCACAACTGTCTTCTGAACGCTTTCCGCTGAAGACGCCGCTCGTTCCAATCGTTCTTCATCAAAAGAGAAACTAAGGAATTTATAGACATGGAGGCTTTTATCTGCCATCAATTCATCAAAGTTATCAACGGCCTTGAGTGACAAACTCTCAAACTGACGCTTAGCGCCAACATGCAATTCTTCTTCAGTTAAATTAGGATTTGAACTTTTCATCATATCGATGATTAAGTCAATCGTGCCCTCATAGTCGTGAGTGAATACACCCTTGTTTGTAAATAGCTGATAATAAATACCTTCAGCATCAAGAATTCCTTTTATCGACTGAACTTGCTCATCATCAAGGTAAATGGCGTGTAAAATGTCTCCTTCAATTGAACGAATCTCAGCACCGTTATAGCAAATGATCGGCAGCTCTAAACCGGTACCTTCAAGTGGCTTTTGGGCACCATCATAAGCTCTTCCAGTATTAAGAACTACTGTAATACCTTGACTCTGTGCCTCTCGAATAGCATTTACATTCTCAAAACTAACCGTTTGTTCGTTCGTTAAAAGCGTCCCATCCATATCAATTGAAATACATCTCATAAGGGCAACATCCTTTTCTATTTGGTCCTATCTTTGTTGCTAAGTTCTTGAATAGTATAGCAAAATTTTAGTGCACATTAAAAAGCAAAGAAAAAAAGAGCTTTCGAAAGCTCTTTTCAACACATTATCTTTTATTGTGAAAGAATAAGTCAATAAATGAGGAGATCACTTCGACAGATTGGAACCAAACGAGTGACACAGCGGTCATGGAGAAAAAACCAACCATCAAAATACGAAACAAATGCATGTTTCATTCCTCCTCTTTAGAAGACAATATTTAATTTTACTTTGTTTATATCACAAAAATCAGAAAATATAAATCATTTAATTTTTGATTATATTAAATAAAATAGGCATAAGTACTTAAAACGGCTACTGCAAACATAACGACAATGATTAAGTTTGCCCCAAGATATGCAGCAAAGATTGCCGCCGCCGCTCCAATAACACCAAATAGAAAATCATCATGGATTGAAAGGATGCCAGGAAAGATGAGCGCCCCTAGAATAGCGAAGGGAACGTTCTTTAGTACGTTTTGAACAACAGATGGTATTTTATCTGAGTTAAAAAAAACGAGTGGAATCATTCTTGGAATATACGTCACAATAGCGAGACCTATAATTAGCCAGATCATCGTGTTACTCACTTTTCTCCTCCCCCATCATCCACTCAACAATTATGGAAGACAACAAAGTCGCAAGCACAATCGCCCAGCCAGTTGAAAATTGAGCGAACGTAAGGAAACTATTAAATAAAGCAGCAAGGGCCGCGAGAAAAAGCACTTTCCGACTTTTTTTAGCAGAGGGAATAAGCAGCCCGATAAACATTGCATAAAGCGCAACGCTCATTCCTTGCTGAACCACACCTGGGAGGGTAGCACCAGCTATGTAACCTCCCCCTGTAAAAAGAACCCAGCTGGAATAAGAGATCAAACATAAACCAAACATATATCCAGTCGTGAGTCTACCTGCTTTCGTTGCTGAAACCGTAAACGTTTCATCTGTAATACCAAAGGCATAGACTGCTTTTTTCCATGGTGTATCTTCTTCCACTTTCTCATTAATAGAGGCACTCATTAAAAGATGTCGAATATTAACGATAAAGATTGTAAAAATAATTTCAAATGCACCTGTGCCAATCGCGATTAAGCTTAACGTAATATACTGAGCCGCCCCAGCAAAGACGAGGACGCTCATAAGAACCGCTTCATAAAGTGTAAGTCCTGTCGTTCTTGCTAGTAAACCAAAAGTAAGGGCAACTGGCATATACCCGACAGCAATGCTTATTCCTGCCTTTAATCCCTCTCCAAACCCTGAGTCGTTTGCTACGCTTGCCTCCATCATATCCCTCCTATTGCTCTAATTTGTATAATATATTAAACTTATTGTATGTTATATTAAACTTTTTTTCAATAAGTGATCTCCATCAAACAGCTAAAAGAGGAGTATGTAATGGAAAACCAATCGTTAACGCAACAAATCGGTCAGAAATTAAAAAAACTTCGTCTTGAAAATAGATTAAGTCTCGATCAATTATCAGAGCGATGTTCTGTTAGTAAGCCAATGCTTGCACAGATTGAGCGAGGGGCTTCGAATCCTACCGTTAACACGTTATGGAAAATTGCTAACGGACTGGGCGTATCTTTCACAGCATTCATTGATGAAGAACAGCCCGTAATCAAAAAAGTAAACAGATTTGAAATAGAGCCCCTAATAGAAGAAGGCGGAAAAATGAAAGTCGTTCCCCTCTTCCCTATGGAACCTGGAAAATCATTTGAAACTTTTTATATTGAACTTGCCCCGGGCTGTAACTATCATTCAAATCCTCACCCTGAGGGCGTAGAAGAATATGTGTTTATTGAAGAAGGGAGTATGAGCCTTGAAGTTGATACACAAACATTTATCATTTCACATGGAGAAAGTTTAAGATTCACAGCAAATTACGCCCACTATTATCGAAATACTTCTGATCAACCATGTAAAGCAACTATGATCATTCATTATCCCTCTCCTTTCCGCTGAGCAGCAGATTTATTAAAAGCAAATCAAAAAACGCTCCAATCGGAGCGTTTTATTTATTGACTTACCTTTGTTCCCACCTTGTTCTCTAATGTACTTTCAACTGCATCCGTCCACGCTTCTCCATACCCCGGATGGGGTGAGTAAGGATAAATAAAATCTTCATCCCTCGCACCCATTTCAATAGCAAGCGTTGCTTTTTCAATGAGTTCTACTGCACCTGCACCTATGGCATGAAACCCTAACAACACATGACTTTGTAGATCACGATGGATCACAACCTTTCCTGCTGTATTTCCAGTGACCATCGCATAACCGTTTGCTTTCATTGAGGAGCTTGCTGTCACCACTTCGTAGCCTGCTTCTTTCGCTTCTGTTTCGGTTAACCCTACAGACGATATCGGAGTTTGGGTGTGTATGACCTTTGGAAGGCATTCAAGCGAGAAGGCAGACTTTACTCCACAGCAATGATCTGCAGCTGTCTTTCCTTGCTTGATTCCTTTCACTGCGAGAGAAGGTCCTCCTGTTAGATCACCACAAGCATAAATGTTTGCTCTTGTTGTTTTACATTCCTCAGAAATAGGAATGGTGCCGTCATCCTGTATATCAATTCCTGCTTTGTCCACCCTTAACGAATCGCTATTTCCGACTCGTCCAACTGAATAGACGATCATCTCTGTTTCAACTTCTACGTTCTCTCCTTTAGCATTACAAAAAAACAGGGTCATTTCACGTTCCTTCACAAGACAACCGGATACTCCTGTGTACAAGAACACTTTTTGCTTCTTAAACTGCCTCATAGATTCTCGTTGAATGCTTTCATCCCATTCAGGAAGAATGGTCTCTTCATCCGTCACGATCGTTACTTCAATTCCTAGCGCACGAAACGTGCTAGCAGCCTCGATTGTGAGATAATCAGATCCGAAGAGGATAAGCTGATTTGGAAGAGACGATAAGGTATAAAGATGTTCTAAAGGAAAAATGTTAGGGTGAGAAGATGAAAGAAAGGTAGGCGTAATTGGTCTGCTACCCGTCGCAAGAATGGCATGGTTAAATGACCACACTTCAAATTTCTCCCCCTGTTCAGCTCCAATTCTGTTTTCTGAGAGAAAAGATGCCTGTCCTTTTACACATTCGATGTTACTTGACTGAAAGCGGGCTTGTAGTCCTTTTTCCATCGTAGCAATTAGAGAATTCTTTTCTTCCTGCCATTTGTCCATGCAAAATGCGGGTGTCACCGTAATTCCTGGTGTCTTTTCATGCATTTTCCTAGCAGCGGTTGCAAGCAGTTTTGAGGGAATGCATCCGCTATGGAGGCATTCCCCACCCGGACGAAATCGATCAATTAGCGTAACGTCTCTCCCATTCTTAGCAGCACGAAATGCCGCTTCATATCCGGCTGGACCTGCTCCAATTATGACAACGTCTTTTTCATGTATAATTTCACCTACCACCATTAGACAAGCTCCGTTAATAGTAGGGAAGGTTGTTCAATCAATTCAATAAAACGATTCGTAAAACGCATAGAGGTACCTCCATCTGCAATCCGGTGATCAAATGTCATAGAAATCGACATAATCGAACGGATGATAATTTCATCATTCTCTGTCACAACCGGCATTTTCTTCGTCTTATGGAAAGCAAGAAGCGCTGCTTCTGGATAATTAATTATCGGCGTAGCTCCTGTACTGCCAAGTGGACCTGCGTTACTAATAGTAAACGTACCAGATGAAAGGTCTTTACTAGTGAGTTCATTGTTCATTGCTGCTTTATGAAGGATTTTCATTTTTTTATGAATTTCGTTGATTGAGAGTTTATCACAATGACGGATAACCGGAACGATTAGTCCTTCTTCCGTATCAGTAGCTAAACCAATATGAAGATCAGGCTTCAAGTAAATCAGACCTTCTTCTTCTCTCAACTCCGAATTAAAAATAGGGAACTCTTTTAGCGCCACGCATACCGCTTTAATATAAAAAGCAGCAACCGAAATAGAATTACCATTATCTTCTTTCATTGCCTTTTTCATTTCCAAGATGTTCGTTACATCAACTTCGTCAAAATGAGTCACATGTGGAATGGTAAAAGTGGATTTTTTCATTTTCGCTGAAATTTGTTTCCGTCTTGTTGAAAACGGAATGGTTCGTTTCTTTGCTTCTTTCTCTATTGCTTTCTCTGTTTCTTTCTCTTCGGGCTTTTGAGTTGTTGCAAGATGCCTAAAAACATCTTCATCAGTAATTCGCCCTGCTGGCCCTGTCCCCTTAACTTCCTCAATATCAACATTATTTTCGCGCGCAACTTTTCTCGTAAAAGGGGCTGCTAAAATTCTTTTCTTTCGGTTTGGAAGCAGTGTTTGCTCGGCGTGCTGTGGAATTGGAGAAATCGTTAACAGCGTCCCTCCTACTTCAATAACTTCACCTTCTTCTACATAAATCGTTTCTACCTTTCCTGCAAAAGGAGATGGGAGCTCCGCCGTCACTTTATCAGTCTGTACTTCGACTAATGGCTGATCAACTAGCACATGATCGCCAGGCTTAACTAGAAGCTGCACGATTTCGCCTTCTGACATTCCTTCTCCAATGTCATGCAATTTCACATCCATCATTCAACCTCCCTTCAGAAGCGAACAGTCTCTTCAATCGCTCGCAAAACTTTGTTAGCATCCGGTAAATAATCATCTTCTAGCGTAAACAAAGGAACAGGCGCATCATAACCCGTTACTTTTTTAATAGGAGACTTCATATAAAGAAACGAAGTATCATTAATGATTGAAATCACTTCACTACCGACGCCGCCAGAGGAAGGTGCTTCATGGATAATAACCGCTCTACCTGTTTTCTGCACCGATTCTGCGATCAGTTCTTTATCTAAAGGATAGAGAGAACGCAGATCGATAACATCACATTCTATTCCTTTAGCAGCGGCTTTCTCCGCTGCTTCTTCCGCAACTTTCACCATTGCTCCCCATGCAAAAAGGGATAAATCCTCTCCATTACGCCGCCTATAACCTTTACCAAGTGGAATTGTATAACTTCCTGTAGGAACGTCACCTTTACCGGTCCGATACATTTTCATCGGCTCAAGAAACAGCACCGGGTCAGGATCTTTAATACTACTAATTAATAGCCCCTTTGCATCATGTGGCGTTGAAGGAACGACTACCTTCAACCCAGGTATGTGAGCAAAAAGCGCTTCTGTACTATCACTATGAATTTCAGGCGCCCGTACACCTGCTCCATAAGGTACTCGAATCGTAAGTGGCACGGTATATCGACTTTGTGTTCGCGTTCGAATGCGCGTTGCATGAGTAATTAATTGATTAAAGCCTGGATAAATAAAGCCAAGAAACTGGATCTCCACAACAGGAGTATATCCATTCATTGCAAGTCCAATTGAGGTACCAATTAAACCTGATTCCGCAAGAGGTGTATCCATCACTCGATGATCACCAAACAGTTCAAACAAGCCGTCAGTTGCTCTAAAAACACCGCCGTTTCTTCCTACATCCTCTCCGAGAACAAGGACAGACTCATCTTCTTCAAGAACTACCTTTAGTGCTTCTGTAATCGCCTGCACCATCGTTAGCTTTTTCATATTGACCGCTATGCTCATTTTCCACTCTCCTTATGAAAAAAGCGCTCCTTTTGTTCTTGAACGGGCCAAACATCCGTGCCAAACACGTGATCAAATATAAGTCCTTCATCCGATTTTTTTGTTTTTTCCATTTCCTCGACAGCAAGTTGTAATCGTTTCTCAGACTTTCTCTTAATCTCTTCCTCCCAATCAGCATCCCAATTACCTTTAGCTTTCAGATACTTTTCAACTCGACTAATTGGATCATCCGTCTGCCTTCTCAGTTCACTTTCTCCCTGGTCACGATATTTTGATGGCTCATCGGTCGTCGTGTGAGCCCCATAGCGCCATGTAACCGCCTCAATCAACGTTGGACCTTTCCCTTTTCTCGCACGTTCGACTGCTTTTAGCGTTTCACTATAAACAGCAAAAACATCATTTCCATCCACTCTTACACCCGGCATGTCATAAGCAAGAGATTTTTGAGCAATGGTTTTTGTATTCATCTGTCGCTCAATCGGAACGCTAATGGCGTATCCATTATTTTGATTAAAAAAAACAACTGGAATTTGGAACACACTCGCAAAATTTAATCCCTCATGAAAATCCCCTTCCGATGTTGCACCGTCTCCAAAATATACAAGCGATACTCTGTCGCTTCCTTTTTTCTTCTCAGCCCATGCTGTACCAGTCGCATGAAGAATTTGGGAAGCAATCGGAACGGATGGTGGAAAAATGTGTTTACCTTCTGGAGGAACACATCCTTCAATACATCCTTTCCAGTAAAGAAAGATATTGACGAGTGAATGCCCAAAAGCTGCAGTTGCGGCATGATCACGATAAGTAGGAAACATCCAGTCACCATCTTCTAAAGCTAGAGCACTTCCAATTTGCGCGCCTTCTTGACCTTCAAACGGAGCGTAGGTACCGATTCTACCCTGACGCTGGAGATTGACAGCTTTTCGATCAAACATACGAGAAAACATCATTTGTTCATAAAAGCGTTTTGCATTCGCTACCGTAATGGTTGGATTTTCTTCCAGCTGCTTGCCTTCTCCATTGACTAATTGAATGAATGGGAATTGCTCAGTTACGTCCATTAAACTCCTCCTCTCACATTAATTTAAGAGCGAACAGACCATTTCCCTGGTTTCTTATGCGCAAAGAAGCTATTTCTCCGTTTTCGGCTTTCAATTCGCTGTTCACAAAAAAGATTCGCTGCTTTTATCGTTGAAAATGAATGTGTCTCCGCCTGCTCAAAAATGGACAATAACGTATCGTAAATCGCCTTTGTTTTTTGAAGCACTCGTTTGGGGTTTGGTGAATACAACTCATCAGATACCTGGATTAAGCCGCCACTATTTACAATATAGTCAGGCGCATAAAGAATACCGCGTTCATTAAGCTGATCGCCGTGTTCATTTGTTAAAAGCTGATTATTAGCAGAACCGACAATCGCTTGCACTTTAAGTTTATAGATGGTTTGATCATTAATGATCCCTCCAAGTGCACAGGGGACAAAAACATCGGCGTCCGCTTCATAAATGTTATCACCAGAAACGACCTTTACCCCCTGCTTGAGCTCAATCGCTCGTTGAATTAAGCGATCAATAGCTGATTGATTAATATCTGAAACAATCAAATCTGCTCCATTTTCTAATAGCATTTCTGCTACTTTAAAACCTACTTTCCCAAGACCTTGAATCGCATATGTTCTCCCACCTAATTCTTCTGAACCAAAAACAGTTTTATTCGTAGCTTGTATGCCGTAAAGAACCCCGTTAGCTGTTGGAATGGAGGAGTCTCCACTTCCACCATATTCTTCTGGAACCCCAACAATACAGCTGCTTTCTCTTAGTGAATGAACAAAATTATCAGGAGTCGTTCCCATATCTGTTCCTGTGTAAAATCGCCCATTCAAAGATTCAACAAATTGACCAAAGGCACGAAAAAGCTCAGGCGTCCGATCTTTCAAAGGATCACCGATAATAACTGCCTTCCCACCTCCAAAATCCACATCAGCAGCTGCACATTTATACGTCATGCCTTTGGAAAGTCTTAAGACATCTTCAATGGCATCATCTATCGTTTCATAGGGACGCATTCTACAACCTCCAAGCGCAGGTCCAAGCGTTGTGTTATGTATAGCGATTATGGCTTTAAGACCTGTATCAGCATCATTACAAAATAATAATTGCTCATGCTCTTCTATACGATCAAACACGATTTTCACCCCTTTATGAAATCGCTTACATTTTAGCGTTTTCTAATTTCTCGTCGATCACATTTTTGGGGAGGATAAACTGAATCACTTTTCCTGTCCCAATTAGCTCTCTTCCATTTTTGACATCTATTCTGCTAATAACCGATTTGTGCGTAAGTGAAATAATGACGGCGTGTATTGTAAGGGACTGGCCTTCACACGCTGTGCCCATATGCTTTACCTCAACACCTCCGCCAATTCCCTCTTCATCATCTTCAAGGTAAGGAAGAATTAACTGTCTTGCGGCCCACTCCATATGATAGACCATTGATACAGTCGAATAAGCCTTATGAATGATTTTGCCTTCAAACTGAGCATACATATCTGACGTGACCTCTACATGAATGACAGCACTTTGTCCAACCGATATTCCCTGTTTCATCAGCTACACCTCACACCATAATATATGACGTTTATTTAACGATATAATAACATCACGTCTAATAACCGTCAATTAATTGTCAAAAAATTAGGAACAAAATATTGGTAAAAAAAGCTAAAGGTAATAAGCATGCTAAAGACTCCTCCATCCGGCACTCTTAAGAAAAACCAACCGGAAATCCGATTGGTTTAAACCTCTATCCTAAAAGGGCTCGATCATTGTTCATCTTTGTACCTTTGATTCGCTGGAATTCTTGAAGCAGAGCCTCAATAGTTAAATTCTGCTTATCTTCTCCCTCAACTTCTAATATAACTTTACCGCTATCCATCATAATTAGTCGGTTGCCTAAGTCCAATGCCTGTTGCATATTATGAGTGACCATAAGTGTTGTTAAGTTCGTTCTTTCTACAATTTCACCCGTCAATTTTGTAATTAAAGCAGCTCTGGCAGGGTCGAGAGCTGCAGTATGTTCATCTAATAAGAGCATTTTAGGCTCTGTGAACGTAGCCATTAACAGGGACAGTGCTTGCCTTTCTCCCCCTGATAGCATGCCAACTTTCGCAGACAGGCGATCTTCAAGACCAAGATGAAGCGTTTCAAGAGCTTCCTGGAAAGTTGTTTTCAGCTTTTTAGTCACGCCTTTCATTAGCGTTCTTCTTCGATTTCGATTATAGGCGAGGGCCAGGTTTTCCTGTATCGTCATGGATGGAGCTGTTCCTGCCATAGGATCCTGGAAAACGCGTCCGATTAACTTTGACCTCTTATATTCTGGTAAGCTTGTAATCTTCTTATCATCAATAAAGACATCTCCAACGTCAGGTGTTAATACCCCGGAAATCATATTCATTAAAGTTGATTTCCCTGCCCCGTTGCTTCCGATCACTGTAACAAAATCACCTGGATCAAGCGTTAAATTAATATCTTCAAGTGCAATCTTCTCATCAAGCGTACCTTCGTTAAATACTTTGTGAATTTGATTTAGTTGAAGCATACTCTTCGCCTCCATCCTTCATTTCTTTTAACTTCAACTCTTGCTGAAGACGTTTTCGCTTCTTTCGATTTCGTTCTTTTTGACCATCTATTAATTGTGGAAGTACAAGGGCAGCAATTACGATCACAGCCGTAATCAATTTCATATCGCCTGTCTCTAGGAAATCCACTCGCAGCGCTAAACTAACAACAATTCGATAGACGATCGCTCCCCCAACTACAGCGAATGTTGTCACTGCTATTGTCCGGGTTCCAAAAATCGCCTCTCCAATAATCACTGAAGCAAGTCCGATAATAATCATTCCAATGCCCATACCAACATCTGCAAATGAGCTATATTGTGCAATTAATGCGCCTGCAAGTGCTACGAGAGCGTTCGAAAGGCCAAGTCCAAGAATCGTAAATTGATCCGTGTTCGCTGAGAAACTACGAATCATTCGTTTATTATCACCGGTTGCTCGAAGTGCAAGACCAATTTGCGTGCGTAAAAATAAATCCGTCAAAATTTTTATAAGTGTCGTAACAAGTAACATACTTATTAAAACGGACCATGTTGATGTTAGGTTGCCAAGTCCAATTGAGGAAGCTAAGTTACTTAGTAGACGATCAAGTCCAGATGCTTCAAAAAAACCTTCTAACTTGGTAAAGACAGATTCCTCATTTAGCAACGGAACATTGGACCTTCCCATTATTCTTAAGTTTATGGAATAGAGTGCAATCATCATAAGAATCCCCGCAAGAAGAGGATTGATTTTCCCTTTTGTATGTAGGAGACCTGTTACGCAACCTGCTAAAAACCCCACTCCGATCGCTATCAGCGTTGCAAAAAAAGGATTCGTTCCATTTACAATTAGAATTGCAGCAATAGCTGCACCAGTGACGAAGCTCCCATCAACGGTTAAATCGGGAAAATCTAGAATACGAAACGATAAATAAACACCAAGTGCCATAATTGCATAAATAATGCCAGATTCTACTGCTCCAAACATTGCTGAACCCATACCGAACTCCCTCCTATTCTTTTCACAGTGTATTTGTCCATTCGAAAACGGTATTCGTAAAAAAGGTTCGAAAAAGAAAACTCCTTCTTTTTCGAACCCATTTTTCTACTCTGTGTATTCCCCCATCTCTTCCCATTCTGACTTCACTTCGATGCCCATTTCTTCTGCTGCTGTTTGATTCATTTTAAGTTTTAAATTCTGAGGGTATTGTACCGGAAGATCTGCCGTCGTTTCTTCACCCTTTAAAATCTTTGCAGCCATCTGTCCTGCTTCATAACCAATATCTTGATAATCAAAACCATAAGCCGCAAAGGCACCGCGGTTAACGGAATCAAACTCTCCGGCAAACATCGGAATATCCTTATCATTCGCTACGCTAATGACCGATTCGAGCGCTGATACGACCGTGTTATCCGTCACGATGTAAATCACATCCACCTTTCCAACAAGCGCTTCAGCAGCTTGTTTTACTTCAGCTGATGTGGAAACACTCTTCTCAACAGCTTTCATATCCGTTCCTTCCATTGCTTCTTTAACAATATCAACCTGGGCCACAGAATTTTGTTCCCCAGCATTGTAGATCAGCCCAACATTTTTAGCATCAAATTCACTGGCAATAAACTCAATTGTTTTTGGAATCGCTTCAGGATGAGTATCCGTTGTACCAGTTATATTCTCACCTGGCTTATCAAAATCCTCGACAAGTTTTGCCCCGACTGGATCCGTTACCGAAGTAAAAACAATCGGAATATCGGAAGTGGCATTTAACGCGGATTGTGCGCTTGGAGTTGAATTTGCAAAAATTAAATCTACTTCATCACCTACGAGGTTTTGCGCAATCGTGTTACTGTTGTTCATGTCATTCTGAGCATTTTGAACATCGTAAGTAATGTTATCTCCTTCTTTAAATCCGTTCTCTTCGAGTGCCATTTTAAAACCTTCATAAGCAGCATCCAATGAAGGGTGCTCCACGATTTGCGTGACGCCAATCGTATAAGTATCTTTACTTGCTTCCCCGTCATCCTCTACGTTTGATGAGGAATTATTCGATCCACACCCTGCAAGTGCCATCACGCTTACAACCGAAATTCCAACCCACTTTTTCCAGGATTTCAAATGCCTGTCCTCCCCCAAATAAGTTCTCTCAACTTATTGTCGTCATATTTTAACCCTATCGCCTGTCCGGGATATTGTATCGTTATGGTACACTGGCAAATCTAGCTTGTCAACGAGTATTCAAACAATTATTACTATTTTATATTTTCCAAAATAATATTTTGATATAGATCTAGTGCTTTAAATAAAAACCTTTAAATGCCTTCATCTGATTCTCGTAAATTTGCTCAGCTCCTTCCATCATTTCTTTAAATAGCTCCTGAACCGTCGGAATGGACTTAACTAATCCGCTTATTTGTCCGCCATTAATAAATCCCTCTTCCAATCGCCCTTCTACTGCACCAATTCGATGTTTCTCCTCATCTGTCATTGCTTCAAAATCATCTGGATGAATACCTGCTCCTTCCGCTTGAATTAACTGGTCGGCATAAGCAGTTTTTAAAATCCTACGTACTTTTCCTACGCTCCGTCCAACGATTACCGTTTCTGTATCATCTGCTTCTAGTAACCTTTCAACATATCGTTCATGATAAGGAGATTCCTTCGTTGCAATTAATCTCGTTCCCATTTGAATCCCCTCTGCCCCTAAAGCTAATGCTGCGGCAAAGCCTTTTGAATCACCTACCCCTCCTGCAGCAATGACAGGTATTTGTACTTTAGCGACAAGCTGAGGAATAAGCGTCATCGTCGTAAGCTCAAGGGGCGAATTGATCCCAGCTGCTTCAAAGCCTTCTCCTACGATAAGATCTGCACCAGCATTTTCAGCTTTTTGCGCATGCTTCACGCTTGCGGTAACACAAATGACCTTAATGTTATTTTGTTTAAAATAAGCAATATAAGGGGCTGGGTTACCGGCTGAAAGAGAGACGACAGGTACAGCGTGTTTCACAGCTAATTCACACATTCCTTTTAAGTTTGCTGTAACGGAAATTGGTATGTTGAGCGCAAATACTTTCTTAGTCCGTTTCTTCATATCAAGAAGCAGTGATTCTACTTCATCTACTGTTAGCGTACCCGTTCCGATTGTTCCAAGTCCGCCTGCCTCAGATACAGCTGATGCGAGAACAGGACTTGAAATATTCCCCATTCCTCCTTGTATAAATGGGTAGTGAACGGACAGCAACTCACAAAGACGTCTCATTTTATATCTCCTCCTAAATACATGACGATATTCATACGCTTTTAAAAAAACGTGTTATACTTATTTATAACATTCAAAGTGAAACAAAAAATTCCTGCTTCTTATGAAACACGATTTATTTCTCGTCCGTAATTAGCCTGTTATTTCAGAAAGGAGAACGCGGTTTTATGTTATTTTCGTATAATGGTTTAACACCAGAGCTTGCGGGAGATGTGTACGTAGCTCCAGGCGCCAAAATTATTGGGGATGTGACAATTGGAGAAGAATCGACCGTATGGTTTAATGCCGTTTTAAGAGGGGATGAAGCACCAATCACAATTGGAAAAGGGTGCAATATCCAGGACAATTGCACGTGCCATTTGTTTGAAGGATTCCCACTTGTGTTAGAAGACGAAGTATCTGTTGGCCATAATGCGATTCTACATGGCTGCACGATTCGTAAAGGGGCATTAATCGGTATGGGAGCAATCGTACTTGACGGTGCTGAGATTGGTGAAGGTTCGCTAATAGGGGCAAATACGCTGATCCCTTCTGGTAAAAAGATTCCACCTAATTCTATGGTTCTCGGCTCTCCAGGAAAAGTAATCAGGGAATTAACAGAGAAAGACAAGGAACTCATCACCTTAACGATTGAAACGTATAAAACAAAGGGAAAAGAATTTAAAGATCAGGTACATGAAGTTCTCAGATAACGAAAAAGAAGGAGCGGGATACCCGTTCCTTCTTTCTACTTCTATGGCCTGTCAGATAACAAAGGATGCTGGAGTGCATCATACTCATTATCTTTATTTTTCAGTTCATTTCCTTCTCGAAAGACTTCTTCAAAAAAACGTGAAGCTGGTTTCGCAAGCGTTTTATAGTAATCGCTAAATAACATGGCTGCGTGCTCACCAGGCCATTCGTCAGGTAATAATTGTGATGGAAGGCCCGGATCAATAAATAGAAACTTTCGGTACTCATGAACGAGCTTAGCGCGTTCTACAAAACAGTCGCCATCACTCATTTTCCCTTTTTCGATTTTACTACGATCGATAACATAACGCTCGCTATACATTTTAATAAACTCACGGTATCGAGTGCTTATTTCATTCAAATCCCAGCATTCATTGACAAGGGCATGGTTTTCATGTGGACCTTTATAATCAGCAACAAAGAAATGAACATAGTCACTAATTTCATACTTATCAATCAGCCATTTCACCTGTTCTTCCAGGTGATTAGGTGAAAGCCATAAGCTAGCGGATGAACTGCCGAACCCGCTCCAAACAAGCTCTTTACGTAACTCATCTCGAATATGTCGCTTCTCTTCAGGGATTGTATAAAGAAACATACGCCATCTTCCATCCCATTCCGCTGGCCGGAGCTTAAATATTCTCTCTGCCGCCTCATCCATTCTCCTAATCCCGCGTTCTGTTAAATAGTAGAAACTTTTATTACCTTCTTTCCTTGCCTCCACCCAGCCCTGCTTACTCATTCTTGAAATCGCTGCTCGAACAGATTGGTCATTATGCCCAAACTCTTTTAGAAGACGAATCAAACTACCAATCCAAATATCATTTCCATAGTGTCTAACATACTCTCCATACAATGTAAAAATCATGGAGCGTGTATTCAAAGATTCGCTCATCATCATACCTCCGCTTGCTTAAAGCATTCCGTAATAAAAACGCGGTTCAAATATGATGTTATACTACCAGAGCCTTACCTCTTCTGCAACAGCTACTCCCCTTTAAAGATTGGTTTTCTTTTTTCTGCAAAGGCACCTAATGCTTCAAGACGGTCATTGGTTGGGATTGTTACTTCATAAGCTTTCGATTCAATTGCCATTCCTGTATAACGATCCACATTCATTCCTTCTCGGACAGCAAACTTCGCCTGTTGCACAGCAATCGGAGCATTTTGGCAGATTTCTTGTGCTAACTCTTCACATTTTTTCAGCAAGTCTTCACGTGGTACGACACCGTTTAGAATGCCATTTTGGTAAGCTTCTTCTGATGTTAATTTTCGTGCTGTTAACACCAATTCCATCGCTTTCGCTGTTCCAATTAGACGTGGTAACCGCTGAGTTCCTCCAGCCCCAGGTATGATACCTAGACTCGTTTCGGTTAAGCCCATTTTTGTTCCTTCGACGGCATAGCGAAAATCACATGCAAGAGCAAGCTCAAAGCCTCCACCAAAAGCAAACCCATTCAATGCTGCGATGGTTGGCTGAGGAAGTGATTCAACTGAGGAAAACACTTCTCGGATTTTTTTAACGTTGCGACGGACTTCACTTTCAGAGAGCGTTCTTCTTTCTTTCAAATCAGCTCCTGCGCTGAAAGCCTTTTCACCAGCTCCTAAAAAAATAACGGCACGAACCTGGCGATCTGAATATATATCGTCAACAATTCCCTGCAGTACCGAAAGGGTTTCGTAATTAAAACAGTTTAGAACTTCTGGTCGATTTAAGGTTACGTATCCCACATGGTTTTTCACTTCATATGTAACAACTGACATTTGAAGACCTCCTTCTATGGTAGTAAGCATAGGAAAGAGCCGGGAAGTTGGTTCATCAACCTCCTCGGCTGCTTTCGCTCTATAGCATCTATTCAAGATTTACCCCCGGTTTCCTTCTTTTTTTCTCTCGCTCTCTTAACTCCCCTGGAAAACTGGTTTACGTTTCTCAGTAAATGCTAGGAGCCCTTCCTTATGATCTTTCGTTTGACCAGCTTCAGCCTGAGCAACAGCTTCCATTTCAAGCACCTCATCAAGGGTACTATCCCAGCTGCGGAGTAAACTCTGTTTAATGAGAGTTACCGCTTTTGGCGGAAGGCTAGCTAGTCGGTTTGCAAACTGATTAATCCCTTTCTCCCACTGTTCATTAGAGAAAATTTGCGTCACAAGTCCAAGCTGCTTAGCATCTGAAGCACTTACTTTGTCTCCAAGTAGAGCAAGTTCTAGCGCTTTCGCATGACCGATCAGACGCGGAAGAAAATAGGTACTCCCAGAATCAGGAACAAGGCCAACATGAACAAATGCTTCAATAAAGCTTGCGTTTTCATGAGCTAATCGAAAATCACACGCAAGAGCAAGACTCATGCCTGCACCTGCCGCTACACCGTTAACTGCAGCAATGACCGGTTTAGATGAAGAGGTAATTTCTTTTACCATCGGATTATAAGTAGCCCTCAGCATTTCACCATGATCCACACCTTCTTCAACGCCACCTAAATCCTGACCTGAGCAAAAAGCTCTTCCATTCCCTGTGATCACCACACAGCGAGCTTCATTATTGTTATTCGCTAGCTTCATCGCTTCCGTTATTTCTTGATTCATTTTAAATGTAAACGCATTCAATTTATTCGGTCGATTTAACCGAATCCAACTTACGCGATCCTTTACTTCATATTCAATCGTTTCGAACATTCATTCCACCTCACTTTATTTTGTATCTGCTGTTTCTCCAACTTCTTCACCAATCATTAGTGTTACAAGATCGCCAGCAAAACTCATTAGATCTTTACCTGAAGCCTTACCTTCTTGAGACTTCATTCCCGCTTTCATCGATTCATGATCTTCATAATACATTTCACACATCAAATAATAGTCGCTTTTTCCCATAGGTGAGCCAACAATCTTTGTCACTTCCATTTTCTTCAATCCAGGGATTTTAGCTGTAATTGGGGCGTGCGTATTAAAATAATGCTCATCGAATTTCTGTGCGTTCTCCGGCTGTTTATACAATGCAATCACTTTAACCATCATTCATCAACCTTTCTTATTTTAATTAAATTGATACAGGCTTCATCGCTTCAAATGGGTTTTTACATGACTTACAATACAAAATACTTCGACAAGCGGCTGGCCCGAAAATATTATCCATTGTTGTATAAACTGATCCACAATACGGACACGGTACATGCCATTCCCCTTCCACACAGTCTTCAGGTGGCGCAATACCGAACTTTTTTAACTCCTGCTTCGCCTTCTCCGAAACAAGATCGGTTGTCCATATGGGATGCCGAATAAATGAAACAGATAAAGAATTCACTTCAGGAATACTTTCTACAGCAAGCTCGATATTCCTTTTGATGATTTCTAATGCAGGACACCCTGAGAATGTTGGCATCACTTCAATTGTGACTCGATCATTCTGAATAGAAACGTTGTGGATCATCCCAAGTTCCACTACGCTTACAACAGGAATCTCCGGATCTTTTACCGTATCGAGCACCTTCATCACATTCTCTTTAAGTATCATTTCCTCCCCCTCCTCACCACTCCGCTGTAGGGACAGATTGATATACTTCTGACAGCGTATCGAGAGCTTCCGCTAAATGGGGTGTATGAACGCCATTTCGACCATTCCCCTGTTTCATTTTCATAGAATGCTGTATTATTTTTTCTTTGTTTAAGTAAACCAGCCATCGTTCCTTAAGGACCTCTTCACTTTCAATAAGCGAAAGCCTCACCATGCGATCACCAAAACGACCGTATGAAAAAACACCACCTAACTCTGCAAATACAGTGTTCATCGCTTCTTCCATTCTACTTTTCGCTTCAGATGTACTATTGATGAGCTGTTTAAACCAAACTTCCCAATGCATCATATGGTAGCTCATCTCAATGGAGATTTTTTGAACAACGTGCTGCAATGGCCCATAAGATGCCTTCTTGATTGAATCAAGTCGAACCTTTTTGGCCAGCGTATAGAAGTAATTTCGAACAACAGTAAATGCCCAATCATATGATGGGTTTTCTAAATAAGTCCCCGTTCCATTCGGCAACTCTACAAGAATGGCATTTCGAAAATATTCAGGAGAGCGATTATGCGTTAAGTGATCTATTTTTCCTTCTCCAAGCTCTTCTAGTAATCCATAATAAAGTGCGGCATGCCCCATCAAATCCTGACTAATTGAAGCAAACGCTACATCCTCTTCAATATGAGGCGCAAGGCCGAGCCATTCTGATCCACGGTATGCTAGCAAAAAATCATCGTCAGCTAATTGATAGATCAGTTCAATTAAGCACTCTCGGTATTCCGAAGACTCCATTAGCCTTCTCCACCTCCCATGATGTCTTTTTCAGTAAGCTGCTCTTGTTCATACTGACGCCATTTTTTCTTTAAATACCCATACCCCTTCGTTTCTCGGTAACTTTTCTCTAAGTGCTTCACTGCCTCTTTTTCTTCCTGGCTCATTCGTTTAATATGGTCTCGCTTCACGACCCAGATATCAGCTGCCTGCTCGCGTCTAAAGAAATTTTCTTTTGCCATAACAAATGCAAGTTCCTCATTTGGCGCAAGAAGACTAAATTGATGCTGAAGCGCCGATGTATCGGTTTTCTTACTAAACACCTCATAGACTTCATAAAAAAGATTACCACTACTTTCTTCACTCACGACATATCACCTCGCAACTTTTGATATCTCACTTGTTCCAAGTGCTTCCCTAACCCAGCTGTTCATTTCATACGATCGCATCCGAAGGGCTAATCGCTCCTTCGATTTTGGACCATGCCCAGTCACAATTTTCTTGAATTCTTTCCAATCTGGCTGTTGATACTGCCATTCAGAAGTTTCTTCATCATATCTCAGTGTAGAATCTGGAATCGTTAGACCTAGCGCCCATACTCGAGGAACATACTTTGTTAGAAATTCCTGCCTGAGCTGTTCATTCGTTTTGGTACGAAGCTTATAGCGCATATTTTTATCCTGATGGCTGTGCCCAGTTTCCGCGTTTGTTTTTGGTCCAAAAAACATTAATAATGAGCTCCACCACCTGTTAATGGAATCTTGTAATAAGGCACGTTGCTCCTTCGTTCCTTCAGCTAGCGCCATAATAATGCTTTCACCATGCTGAGCATGAAACACCTCTTCTGCGCAAATGCGTTTCAAAGCGCGGCCATAAGGGCCATAAGACGTTCCAAGCATCATCGTCTGCGATATAATTGCCGCACCGTCTACTAACCATGCAATCACTCCAGCATCCCCCCATGTTGGGGCTTTCATATGAAAGACATTATGGAATTTCAATTTTCCTGAAAAAAGATCTTTCATAATATCATCACGGTTTCTCCCTAGTGGTTCCATTAAATCTTCTGCTACTCGAAGTAATAGCTGACCATGACCCATTTCATCCTGTACTTTCGCCATAATCGCAAGCTTTCGGTAGACAGATGGAGCCTTCGGAACCCACTCTTTTTCAGGTAAAGCTCCCATAATCTCACTAATCCCATGCATGGATATCAAACGAATTAACGCTTCTCGATAGTCACCTGGCATCCAATCATCCGCTTCAATTTTTTCGCCATTATTGATTCGATTCATAAAATGATCCATTCTTTCGTTTGAAGAAACCATCATTGTGCGCACCTCCTATATAACGTTTATTTAACGTCATTATATTTTATTGTTATATAAATATCAATTGTTTTCTGATTATTCATAACAAAAAGCCGATCCAAAATGGATCGGCTTTTGCCTTAAGCGTTTACTTGTTTACGAAGTGCTTTTCTTAATATTTTTCCAGTTGTGTTCTTCGGCAATTCACTAATAAATTCTACTATCGTCGGGCATTTATATTTTGCCAGATGCTCTTTACAATAGTTCATTACATCTTCTTCTGCCATCGGCTGCTTCGTGACCACAAAGGCTTGAACTGCCTCACCGAAGTTTGGATCTGGGACGCCCACTACGGCTGTTTCAACGATATCAGGATGCTGATAAAGAACTTCTTCAACTTCTCTTGGATAGACATTATATCCGCCTACGATGACCATATCCTTTTTGCGATCCACAATATAGAAGTAGCCCTCTTCATCCATCTTCGCTAAATCACCGGTAAATAGCCAGCCTTCTTTCAGCGTTACTGCGGTATCTTCAGGCATTTTATAATAACCTTTCATCACATTTGGACCTTTAACTGCTAGCTCTCCAACCTCCCCTACCGGAACTTCCTGTCCTAGTTCATCAACGACTTTATTTTCAACATTCGTGATGTTCATACCAATCGAGCCTGCTTTACGGGGACGATCCAGTGGATTGAAGCACGTAACAGGTGATGCTTCTGATAATCCATAACCCTCTGAAATCCGAACTTGAAACTTTTCTTCAAAACGGTGTAGAAGGGCGACAGGTAAAGAAGAGCCTCCTGAAATACAAAGTCGCATATTCTGAAAATATTCAGCTCGACCTTCTGGGTATTGGTATAAGAAATTATACATGGTTGGTACTCCTGCAAAAATAGTAGCTTTGAATTTCTCAGCAACGCGGAAAACTTCTTGAGGACTGAACTTAGGAAGGATTAACAACGTCCCTCCAGATATAAGAGGAGCATTCATTGAAACGGTCATGCAAAACACGTGAAACATAGGAAGGGCAGTGACCACAACGTCATTAGAAGAGATTTGGAGGTAAGAGCCAGTATCTGATGCATTACTAAATAAATTCTTATGTGAAAGCATCGCACCTTTTGGTTTTCCTGTTGTTCCCGATGTATACAGGATAACAGCCAAGTCATCTTCGTTTATCGTAACATTTGGAAAAACCTCGTTTTGATCCTCGACCATTTTTGTAAACGGTTTCAATTTTGTCTTTGCAATAACTCTCTCTTCTTTCCCCTCACCTGTATAAGCAACGAGAACGATATCGGTTAACTGATCGGCCATTTTTTCAACTAGAGGGAGTGCTTGCTCCAATGTAACAATTGCCTTCACATCTCCGTTATGAAGAAGGTAGCCAATTTCATCTGGAGTATAAATAGGATTAATCGGAATAACGACTGCGCCAGCTCTTAAGACACCGTAGTAAGCAATTAAAAACTCTGGTGAGTTCCCTAATATTAAAGCCACATGATCGTCTTTTTTAATTCCTTCTGCTAATAAATTTGTAGCAAAAGCAGAAACCTTCTGATCAAGTTCTTTGTACAAGACAGCTTCATCCTGGTAAATGTAGGCTTGTTTCTCAGGATAAGTCGCCGCTGTCTCTTTTAATTGCTGAGATAGATTCATTCGCTCTCCTCCTATATGAATGAGTAGTCATTCATTTTTAATTTTCTAAATATATTATATTGGAAGAAAATTTTACTAGCAAGGGGAACAAAGAAAAGTTCATAAATTAATTCTCAACAAAAACGTTCACTTTCTCAAAAGGTCACGTTCTGAATTATTTAGAGCAACTAGAAATGGGCATCAAATGAAGAAGGAGCTGGATTCCCAGCTCCTTTCTTTTAGTATAGAAGATCAATGAATTCTTTTTTTGTTATTTTCCCGAAATAATGAGATACGTCCACTTCTTGAAGAGCTTCTTCAAGCGATCCACGTTCATAGCGAACACCAATTAGTTGGTTTTCTATCTCTTTCACGTCCCCAACGCCAAAGAAATCTCCAAAAATCGTAGCCTGCTCGATGTACCCCTTCTTTACTTCAAGACGAACATCTATTGACCCAATCGGAAAACGCTTTGAATGCTGAACGTTAAATTTTGGAGAGCGACCGTAATTCCAATCCCAGTTCTTATATCGTTCCTCCGCAATGTCATGGATGGCTTTCCAATCTTTTTCGGTTAAGTCATAAGAGGGGATTTCCTTTTCTCCTTCGAAAATATACTGAAGTAACGTTTGTTTAAATTGCTCACGCGTCATCTCTTGATCCATATGTTCACTAATATTGGTAACGCGACTGCGAATCGATTTAATGCCCTTTGATTCAATCTTCTCTTTATTTACTTTTAGAGCTTTCACTACATTTTCTAAGTTCACGTTAAACATTAGCGTTCCGTGACTATACATTCTCCCCTTTGTTGAGAACTGGGCATTACCTGATATTTTCTTTCCATTCACTAACAAATCGTTTCGTCCGCTGAGCTCCGCATCGACACCAAGTTTGCTAATAGCCTTTACTACCGGATCGGTGAACTTCTTATAGTTGTGAAAACTATTGCCGTCATCCTTCGTAATAATGCTAAAGCTTAGATTACCCGGATCATTATAAACTGCGCCTCCACCCGAAAGACGACGAATCACGTCCACATCATTCTCACGTATGTAGCTCGTATCAATTTGCTCAATCGTATTCTGGTTTTTTCCTACAATCACTGTCGGATTCATCGAGTAGAACAACAAATACGTTTCCTCAGGGTCAAGCTCCTTCAAAATGTATTCCTCAATCGCTAGATTAATCCCAGCATCCATAATGTTTTCATTATCTATATAAAGCATCCTTGTACCTCCTGTATGTTCTCTATCTCTATTCTAATGAATTGTTGTAAAGGAATCAAAACCTGATACTTATGTCCCCCCGACCAAAGTATGAAAAAGCACATCACCTCTACCCTTTCCTAGCTGTCCCCGTACGAATATTGTAAGCAAACGCACTTTGAGGAGGAGCAATATGAAAATCGTCTATTACGAAAAAGGTGAAATCCCCGTCATCGTAGGGGCTTCCAACCTAAACTCTAGCCTAACCATCGAACAAATCAAATCCGAAGGCGAAAAAAAATCCAAAGAACTAGCCCGCCTACTAGGCCGAGAAATCGGCTTCCTAATGGACATGAACGGAAAACTAGACTCAACTTTGGGGGAATAAAGAAAAGCGGAGACGAGCGTTTAGAAACGAAGATATTGGAGTTCTTGAACTAGAACACGCCCTTCGTGTTCTGGTGAAAGAGCGAAATATCGCAGTTTCTGCGAGTCGCAGCTGGATCTAACGAAAAGCGGAAGTGGGCGGTTAGGTCCGACAAGCGCTGGAAGACGTACATTTGAACACGGTCTTTGTGTTCGGATGTACGTCTGAAGCGACTCGAGGACCTGCCCACTGCAGCTGGATCTACGAAAAGCGGAGACGAGCGTTTAGAAACGAAGATATTGGAGTTCTTGAACTAGAACACGCCCTTCGTGTTCTGGTGAAAGAGCGAAATATCGCAGTTTCTGCGAGTCGCAGCTGGATCTAACGAAAAGCGGAAGCGCCTTTTAACCTCGACAATCTTGAAATCCCATTCAAAAAGCCAGAAGAAGGACTCCTTCTTCTGGCTTTTTACTATAACTCTTCTTCTGAATCCCAAACTAATCCTGTAGAAGCAAGTACAACTTTCCCATCAAAGTGTTGTTTTGCATCTTTTTCAAGATCCGATAACTCTCCAAAATGCGGAAGATGCGTTAACATAAGAGTGGAAACATTCGCCGCGCTTGCAATTCTTGCTGCATCCGTACTATTCATGTGCCCCATTTTAGAGCCATCCATATCCGCATATAGGTTGCATTCTGAGATGAGTAAGTCAGCTCCAGCAGAAAATACTTCGAACTCTTTTATATAGCTTGAATCTGCTGTAAACACTGCGGTATGCTTCCCATCAGTTATGCGCATAGCAAAACATACAACCGGATGCTTTGTTTTTTGAAAAGTAATAGAAAACGGGCCGAGCTCCAAACGATCTTCTTCGGTGTAAGACCTCGCTTCGGTATAAGGCTTATGATCCAAACTGCTAAAGCCTGCTTCATCATGTGAATGACCATAGATCGGTAGCACAGGTAATTCAGATTTTGTTTTGGATTGAATCAAGCGACTGTGATAAAGAACCCCTACATCCGCAATATGATCTGGATGGTAGTGACTAATGATGACACTATCTAGTTCTTCGACAGAAAGGTGATATTGAAGTTGTGCCAATACACCACTTCCACAATCAATCAACAAATTATAGCCTTCACTCTCGAAAAGATATCCTGCACTCGCTTCTCCAGCTTTAGGGTAACCGCCCCACGGACCTAATACAGTCATTTTCATCGTTTATCCCTCTCCTGCTTTTTCTTCTCTAATAAAGCGCGAGCCGTAAAGTGATCCGTTATAAGAACATTGGCATAGCCACCTTCTAACGCCCCATATATCGCTTCAACTTTCTTAGGACCACCAGCCGCCAATATCGACTTTTCTTTTGCAGAAAGCTCTTGTAGGTCAATTCCAATTGTCCGTTCATTTAATTCCTTATGAATGAGCTTCCCTTTCTCGTCAAAAAATCTCGAACAAATTTCACCAACAGATTTCGTATGAATTACTTCAAGCTCTTCTTTTGATACATAATCTGCCTGTACAATAACCGAGTCATTTGTTGGAATTCCAACACTAAATAAGGCAATATTCGCATTCCGACCCATGTCAAGAACACGACGAATATGCCTATCTTCTTCCATCGTTTGCTTTACAAGAAGATGATCAACAATGGCAGGAACAGGCAAGAAATGGCTCGTAGCGTGAAATGCACGCCCAAGCATTTGAATCACTTCATAAGCATAAGTATTTGTTTCTGAATAACTAATGCCGCCATTTAATTGAACAACTGAAACGTTTTTCAGTAACTTGTGACGAAGGTTCTTACCGATCTCATTCAGAGTGGTTCCCCATGAAACACCAATCAAATCATTGTCTTGTATAGCTGTATTTAAATAATCAGCTGCAATTTTACCGATATGTTTTTTGACAAGATCATCCTCAAATTGGGGAACAATGGCAACTCTCGTTTCTAATAGTCCAAACGAATCAGCAAGTTCTGATGAAAGCATATGAACATCTTGTGATGGATCATGAATTTTAATTTCAACAACGCCTTCTGCTTTCGCTTGCTTTAATAAACGAGAAACAGTCGGTCTTGAAACCGCTAATTTTTTTGCGATCTCCTGTTGACTATAGTCTAATTGATAGTATAAGCGGGCAGCTTCGACTACCTTTGTCAGTTTATCTTTATCCATAGCAACACCTGTGTATTCAAATATTTAATGATCTTTAGTTAAGAAAAAGGCTTCCAGAAAGACCATTTTCGCCTTCTGAAAGCCTTCCGCTCTTCATCTTAAGATACGATTATCTTATTTGGAGAGCATTGCTTTAACTTTATTGACAACATTTTCTGCAGTAAAGCCAAATTCCTTAATAACAGTGTCGCCAGGCGCAGATGCTCCAAAGCGGTCAATCGCAAGAATATCACCCTTTTGGCCAACATACTTATCCCAGCCAAATGATACGCCCATTTCAATACCAAGACGAGCCGTTACGTTGTCTGGAAGAACGCTTTGCTTATAATCAGCTGATTGCTTTTCAAAACGATCCCAGCTTGGCATGCTGACAACAGAAGCTGAAATGCCTTCTTTAGAAAGAAGTTCTTGCGCTTCTACTGCTAAACCAACTTCAGATCCAGACGCAAGAAGAATGGCTTCCGCATTCTCGCCACCAGCAACTACATACGCACCGCGTTTAACGCCTTCGTAAGCTTGTTCCTGTGAATCTGTCACAACTGGAAGGTTTTGACGAGAAAGCACTAGAGCTGTTGGGTGATCCGTTGCTTCAACAGACAACTTCCATGCTGCAGCAGTTTCATTTCCATCCGCTGGGCGGATAACTGAAAGACCTGGCATCGCTCGAAGTGAAGCGAGTTGCTCAACAGGTTCGTGAGTCGGACCATCTTCTCCTACTGCTACGCTATCATGAGTGAATACGTATGTTACAGGTACACCCATCAATGCTGATAGACGAAGTGCAGGACGAAGGTAGTCAGAGAATACGAAGAACGTCGCTCCAAAGATACGAAGACCTTTATGAAGGGCAATTCCGTTCATTGCTGCAGCCATTCCAAATTCACGTACGCCGAACCAAATATTACGGCCGCTATAATCTGCTGGTGAGAAGTCCTGCTCATCTTTTAACATTGTTTTGTTAGAAGACGCAAGGTCCGCTGATCCACCGAAAATTTGCGGGTTATTTTTAGCAAGAGCATTAAGAACTTCTCCAGATGCAGCACGAGATGCTGTGCTTGTTCCTCTATCATAAGTAGGAACTTCGCTATCCCATCCTTCAGGAAGTTCGTTATTTAGAGCTGCAATTAGTTGCTTCGCAAGCTCAGGATATTCCGCTTCATATTTTTTGAAAAGTTCATTCCATTCCTGTTCTTTCTTGCTTCCAGCTTCTTTAACATCTGCAAATTGGCCTTTCACTTCTTCAGGAATATAGAAATCTTCTTCGAAAGTCCACTTATAGTTTTCTTTCACTAGCTGAATTTCATCTTTACCAAGCGGAGCACCATGAGAAGTATTTTTGCCACCTTTGTTTGGTGAACCATACCCAATTGTTGTTTTCACTTCAATTAGTGTTGGTTGCTCTGTATTGCTTTTCGCTTGTTTAAGAGCGTCCGCAATAGCATCCATGTCATTTCCATCTTCAACACGAATCACTTGCCAGCCGTATGCTTCATAACGTTGTTGAACGTTTTCTGAGAAGGACTGATCAAGATCACCGTCAAGAGAAATGTCATTTGAATCATACATCACAATAAGACGGCCAAGCTTTAAGTGGGCAGCTAGAGAGGCAGATTCTGAAGAAACACCCTCCATCAAGTCACCATCACCACAAATGCTGTACGTATAATGATCAATGACATTAAAGTTATCTCGGTTATACGTTGCAGCTAAATGACGTTCAGCCATTGCCATACCAGTTGCCATCGCAAGTCCCTGGCCTAGTGGTCCAGTTGTTGCGTCTACTCCTGGAGTCTCACCAAATTCTGGGTGTCCTGGAGTATTGCTTCCCCACTGGCGGAATGATTTTAAATCTTCCATTGTTACGTCATATCCAAACAAGTGAAGCATGCTATATAGTAGAGCTGAACCATGTCCTGCTGAAAGAACAAAACGGTCGCGGTTAAACCAATCCGGGTTAGATGGATTGTGATTCATGAACTGACTCCATAGCGTGTAAGCCATTGGTGCAGCCCCCATCGGCATTCCTGGGTGACCTGAGTTTGCTTTTTCAACTGCATCGATTGCTAGTGTACGAATCGTATTTACAGCAAGTGAATCCATTTGAGTCGTTGTCATATGTATACACTCCTTTTTTATATTGAAATTTAGTAAAATCCCTAATGAACAAATGTACATCTGTTATTATACATGAGTGAAACAAAAAGAAAAAGGAAACCGAATACTTTTCAAGAAAATTCTTTTTCTCAAAATTATCTTCCCTCGAAATAAAGAATTCAATCCTTTAAAAAAAGATAAAGTAAAACCCAAATGAAAGAAAGCGCAGGCTGTGCCCGCGCTTAAACTTATAGCATATACACTTTCACTTCATAAGGGCGCATGTTCGACTCAATTAGCAACTGATTCGCCACATCGTGATAGTTATGGACGAGTAGTTTTCCACCTTTTAACGTTTCTGGAAGATTCAGTTTACACGTTTCTTTCGAGAAGTTAGCAGCAATAAACAACGTTGTCCCCTGATAACTTCTTGTGTACACATATAAATTCTCATCCTCTTCTAAAAGCAGCTGATAATTTCCATGTATAAGTGCAGGAAGCTCTTTTCGAAGGCGAATTAAGTTTTTATAAAAGTAAAAAATAGAATCTTCGTCACTTAACGCCTTTCTCGCATTAATTTCGTGATAATTTCCATTCACTTTTAACCATGGAGTGCCTGTAGTAAATCCCGCGTTACTTTCATCAGTCCACTGCATAGGCGTCCGTGCATTATCACGGCCTTTTTTATGGATAGCGTCAAGTACTTCTTCTGGATTTGCTCCTTTTTCAACAACTTCTTCGGTATACATATTAAGCGTTTCAATGTCCTCGTAATCCTTAATATCATCAAAGTAGACATTCGTCATCCCGAGCTCTTGTCCTTGATAAATATATGGCGTTCCTTGGAGAAAATGAAGCCATGCAGCCAGCATCTTGGCTGATTCTACACGATATTCCTGATCATCTCCAAATACAGAAACTGAACGAGGCTGATCATGATTCTCCATATATAAACTATTCCATCCAGTACCGTGAAGCTCAGTTTGCCATTTTGAAATAATCCGTTTTAAATCTGTTAGTTTCCAGGGCTGTTGGTCCCATTTACCTCCAGGTCCACTTGTTACATCCATGTGTTCAAACTGGAACAGCATATTCACAATACCACTATCTTCATTCGTGTAGTTTTTACCATCTTCAGGCGTGGCCATTGGCATTTCGCCAACCGTCATCGCATTGTATTTTGATAAAACCTTTTCGTTCATTTCGTTCATGTATTCCACGAATTTCGGCCCATTTACGAAGTAATCTCCTCCCCACTGATAAGGAGCATCATCCGTTACTTCGGCACCTGGTAATCCAGGCGTTTTGGAAATCAAATTAATAACATCCATTCTGAATCCATCGACCCCTTTATCGAGCCAGAATTTCATCAGATCATATACTTCATCTCTTAGCTTTTCGTTTTCCCAATTAAGATCAGGTTGTTTTTTCGAAAAGAGATGCAGAAAATATTCTTCACTCTCTTCATCATACTCCCACGCAGAACCTCCGAAAAAAGACCCCCAGTTGTTTGGAGGCTGGTCTTCCCTACCTTCTCGCCAAATATAATAATCACGAAACGGATTATCTTTTGATTTTCTCGCTTCAGTAAACCACGCATGTTCATCAGAAGAATGGTTAACGACTAGGTCCATCACGAGACGGATTCCTCGCTGATGCATTCCTTCTAACATCTCTTCCCAGTCTTCCATCGTTCCGAACTCATCCATAATATTTCGATAGTCACTAATGTCGTAACCATTGTCATCATTCGGCGACTTATAAACTGGTGATAACCACACCACATCAATGCCTAATTCGTTCAAATAATCGAGTTTTTCTGTAATTCCTCGAATATCACCAATTCCATCCCCGTTGCTGTCATTAAAACTCCTAGGATAAATTTGATAAACAACGCTTTCCTTCCACCACTGTTGAGCCATGCAGTTTCCTCCTTTGTACCGTCAAACTTCTGCGCAAACGTTTTCACTAAATATTATAGAAGAATATCAGCCACAGTACAACTGCTAGAAATGAAACGTTTTCTCATTCATTAAGGGTAAGTTCTTTTCTAATTGAGCAAAGGATTGATATAATGGTTTTTATCGAAAGCTCCTTCTACATGAAGGAAGAAAGTAGAACGAGAGGAGACAGTTGCAACAATGAGCATCATCCAGGTGAAAGATCTTAAGAAATCGTTCGGAGAGTTAGAAGTATTAAAGAACATTAATACAGATGTGAAAGAAAAAGAGGTTGTTTGCGTAGTTGGTCCTTCTGGTTCAGGTAAAAGCACTTTTCTTCGCTGTTTAAATAAATTAGAGGAAATAACGGGCGGTAGCGTCATCGTTAATGGTCATAATATTGCTGATCCTAAAACGAATATCAATAAAGTTCGTCAGGACGTCGGAATGGTTTTTCAACATTTTAATCTCTTTCCACATAAAACAGTTCTTGAGAATGTAACACTTGCCCCCATTAAAGTAAAAGGGGAAAACAAACAAAACTCGGCAAAGAAAGCAAAGGAACTTCTTGCTAAGGTCGGTCTTGAAGATAAGGCCAATAATTACCCTGGCGAACTTTCAGGAGGACAAAAACAGCGTGTAGCGATTGCAAGAGCTCTTGCGATGGAACCTAGCGTCATGCTGTTTGATGAACCAACTTCCGCCCTTGATCCTGAAATGATCGGCGAAGTGTTAGAAGTAATGAAAGATCTTGCAAAAGAAGGAATGACAATGGTCGTTGTTACTCATGAAATGGGGTTTGCACGAGAAGTAGGCGACCGCGTTATCTTTATGGATGGCGGCTATATCGTGGAAGAGAACGTTCCTAACGAATTGTTTTCTAATCCTCAAAACGAGCGAACTCAGGCTTTCTTAAGTAAAATCCTATAATAAAAACGTGCAGGAAATTCCTGCACGTTTTTGTTTGGATGAAGTGAACATCACAATCGTTCACAGTACCTTTACGCAAGTCTTAATGAACGCTGTCAGAAGAACACGCTTCCAATTATCTCAGCTATTCTTCCTTATCTATCACGTCAAATATCTTCCGTGATTCAAATAAATCTACTACTTTGTTCAACCACTCGTAGTATCCTAGAGCGTAAGACATCTTATCTAAGTCTGCTTCAGCCGTTATCTTATCTTCATTCGTAATATCGCCATCCAACACTTCCATTAGCTCGGCAATTGACTCTTTGCAAGCATCCCGATTCATTTCAATTCCTTTTCGCCAATGGATACAAAAGAAATCCGTAAAGGTTTGATACCAATCTGACTTCACTTCGTAAAGATCTTTACGCTCCCCCTTTCTCCACACCTTATCCACCATATTTAAGTCGATTAATGTCCTTACTCCGGTCGACATACTTGTCTTACTCATTTGAAGCTTATCTTTCATCTCATCAAGCGTCATCGGCTCTTTTTCAAAAAACATCGCGCCATATAAACGTCCCACAGAAGGGGTTACGCTATAAATATCCATATTTTTAGAGATTGATTCAATCACTCGTTCTCTTGCATTCTCTACTCGTTTATCTTGCAAACTATGCACCTACTTTTCCAATCGTTTGTCATTTCATAGTTTAGTGTTAACCCCGTTAATTGTAAAGTTTACTAGTGAACCTTGTAGCATATACTAGCATCTTAGACGATACTTAAGGATTTACCCGTTTAGTTTGTACAGTTTTTTCTGTATGTACTGAATTACCTGATTTTGAGCTCTCACGCCATTTGTAGTATGAAGTACCTAAACCCTATACTTAATAGGTCGGTAAAAAAAGACTAGTAAATGACTGATTATCGTAAATTTCGACATATTTCAGTTATTTTTGTAATTTTATCCGCTAACTATTTGAAATAAAGGCAGAGGTGAAACTATGGAGAAAGCCAAAATTACAGTAAAAGACGTAACCAAAATATTTGGCAAATCGCCCAAACAAGCTACAAAACTACTCGATCAGGGCAAATCAAAAAGTGAAATTTTAAAAGAGACCGGAAATACGGTTGGCGTTAACCGCGCTAGTTTCGATGTATATCCCGGTGAAATCTTTGTCATCATGGGGCTATCAGGTAGTGGTAAATCTACACTTGTTCGGCTTCTCAATCGATTAATTGAACCTACTTCAGGACAGGTTCTCATTGATGATGAAGATATCGTCAGGATGAAACCTGAACAGCTTCGTGACGTTAGACGCAAAAAGCTTAGTATGGTATTCCAACGTTTCGCACTTTTCCCTCATAAGACAGTACTAGAAAACACAGAGTACGGACTAGAGGTACAAAACATTAGTAAAGAGAAACGTTCTGGCAAAGCGCAGGAGTCACTCGAACTTGTTGGATTAAAAGGGTATGAAAAAAGCTATCCGTCAGAACTAAGTGGTGGCATGCAACAGCGAGTCGGACTTGCACGCGCTCTTGCAAATGATCCCGATGTTCTTTTGATGGACGAAGCATTTAGTGCGCTTGATCCACTCATTCGTAAAGATATGCAGGATGAACTTCTTGAACTTCAAGAGTCTATGGAGAAAACAATTGTTTTTATTACACATGACCTTGATGAAGCCTTACGGATTGGTGATCGTATTGCATTAATGAAAGATGGTTCTATTGTTCAAATCGGGACACCAGAAGAAATTATGACGAATCCTGCCAATGACTACGTTGAACGATTTGTGGAAGACGTCGACCTTTCAAAAGTATTAACAGCTTCTCATGTTATGAAGCGAGCTGAAACACTAAGAGCAGATAGAGGTCCACGTGTAGCCCTTCAACTTATGCGTGAACAAAAACTTTCTAGCTTATATATCGTGGATAAGAAGCAGAAATTAGTTGGAGTAATTACTGCAGATGATGCAGCGAAAGCGATTGAAGCGAAGAAAGAAATTGCTGATATTCTCATTACAGACCTTCCAACTGTCGCACCTGATACATTATTAACGGATATGTTCGTAAAAATGGCAAGCTCATCTCTCCCACTTCCGGTTATTGATGAAAACGATAAGTTTAAAGGCATCATTGTACGCGGTGCGGTCATCGGAGCACTAGCCGGCAATGAGACGGAATCAGCGAAAGGTGAGGTGAGCTAAATGCAACTATTCCCTAAAATTCCATTAGCTGATTGGGTAGACAGCTTTGTTGATATGCTTACAGATAATCTTGAACCCGTTTTTGATGGCATCACATCAGGTATCGATTGGTTTGTGGAAGGAATTGTTTCGATTTTAGGCTTCCCGCCAGCACTTGTACTGATCGCAATCTTTACGCTCCTTGCCTGGTGGTCAAGCCGATGGCCAGTTGCCATCTTTACGTTACTTGGTCTATTACTAATCGATAATTTAGGTTATTGGGACCCAACAATTGAGACACTCGCGCTCGTGTTAACTTCGGTTATTATATCCATCATTCTTGGTGTTCCACTTGGAATATGGGCCTCACAAAGTGACCGTGTAAGAGGCATTATTACACCAATATTGGATTTCATGCAGACAATGCCTGCATTCGTTTATCTTATACCAGCTATTTTATTTTTCGGAATTGGTATGGTTCCCGGCATTATCGCGTCAGTTATATTTGCAATGCCACCTACCATTCGTTTAACGAATCTAGGTATTCGTCAAGTTCCTGAAGATTTAATCGAAGCTTCAAATGCGTTTGGTTCAACAACGAAACAAAAATTAATTAAAGTACAACTACCACTCGCAACACCTACCATTATGGCGGGAATTAACCAAAGCATTATGCTTTCCCTTTCTATGGTTGTTATTGCATCTCTAGTAGGTGCACCAGGACTTGGGGCAGATGTTTATCGCGCAGTAACTCAAATTAAAGTTGGTATTGGTTTTGAAGCTGGTCTTGCCATCGTTATTCTAGCGATTATGCTCGACCGGATTTCTCAAAATATAGGTAAATCAAAAAACTAAGGGGGAATTACATGTTTAACTTAAAAAAAGGGTTAACAGGACTTGCACTATTTTTGTCACTTACATTGATTCTTGCTGCTTGCGGCGGAAACAATAGCGGAGACAGCAGCGAAGGTTCTAGCGAAAGCGGTTCTAACGTTGGCGAAGAAGTAGATTATGAAATTGTTGGAATTGAACCTGGTGCTGGAATTATGAAAGCTACAACTTCTGCACTTGAAGAGTACGATAGCCTGAAAGGTTGGGAATTAATCGAGTCTTCTTCTGCAGCGATGGCCGCAGAACTTGGGAAAGCCATTGAAGACGAAGAGCCAATTATCGTAACTGGCTGGACGCCACACTGGATGTTCGCGAAATACGATCTTAAATACCTTGAAGATCCAAAAGGACTTTATGGAGAAGAAGAAAACATTGAAACATTTGCGCGTAAAGGATTAAAAGAAGATCAACCTTCTGCACATAAAATTCTTGATCAATTCAACTGGGCGCCTGAAGATATGGGCGACGTAATGGTAGAAATTCAAGAAGGTGCTAAGCCTGAAGAAGCAGCACAAAACTGGGTAGACGAACATTCTGACATGGTAGAAGAATGGACTAAAGGTGCTGACGAAGTAGACGGTGAAGAAATTTCTCTTGCATATGTTGCATGGGATTCTGAAATCGCTAGTACAAACGTAGTAGCGAAAGTTCTTGAGAGCGTAGGCTATGAAGTTAAATTAACTCAACTTGATGCTGCTTCTATGTTCATCGCTGTTTCAGAAGGTGATGCTGATGCAATGGTAGCTGGATGGCTTCCAATTACACACGCTGATCTTCTAGATGAGTATGGTGACAACATGGACCGTCTTGGACCAAACCTTGAAGGTGCGAAAACAGGACTTGTTGTGCCATCTTACGTTGAAGCTGATTCTATTGAAGATTTAAAACCAGCTGAATAACATCAATAAAAAAGCGAGATGAGGAATTCCTCATCTCGCTTTTTATTACTCGATCAATCCCTTGTCTTTCAAGAATTCTACCGCTACATCTTCAGGTTCTTCTCCGTCCATATCAACTTTTGCATTCATTTCAGACATTTCTTCTTCTGAAATACTTCCAGCAAATTCATTCACAACCTTCTCAAGGTCCGGGTGGGAATCAAGAACTTCCTGGCGAATAATTGGTGCAGCATAATATGGTGGGAAAAATTGCTTATCATCTTTTGTTGTCGCAAGATCAAACCGAGCAATTCGTCCATCTGTTGTAAAGGCAGGGATAACATCGACTTCTCCCTCATTGAGTGCATCATACATAATGTTAGGATCAAGACTTACTTCATCTTTAAAATTAAAGCCATAAGCTTCTACTAAAGCATCGTATCCATCTTCTCGTTCATAAAAAGTGTGTGGTCCACCAAACACCATATCATCTGAAGCTGGGATGATGTCTGAAAACGTTTCAGCATTCACCTCTTTGTTCGTTTCCTGAGTCATTGCAAGAGTATAACCATTTTCAAAACCAAGCGGCTCAAGCCATACAAGGTTATATTCATCTTTATAGCCTTTTTTCACACGTTCAAAAATTTCATCAGCTGATTCATCGGATTCAGCACTTTCCTTTAATACCGCTTCAAGACCAGTACCCGTATATTCAACATACATATCAATGTCACCATCAACTAGCGCCTGTTGAAGAATATTTACCTCACCAACACCCGCATCTACTTCCACTTCATAGTCACTGTTCGCTTTTATGTACTCTGCAAGTAGATGAGGTAAAATATATTGCTCTGTCCACGGCTTACCGGAAATAACGATTGGATCACTTTCTTCACTTCCGCTGTCTCTCCCACATGCAGCAAGAACCATCAAAACACCCAGTAAAAGCACGGTCAATCTCTTCAATCAAATCTCTCCCTTTATTTTTTTGCTTTAACCCCTTTAGGAGTTGCCGCGTTTTCTAATAACTTCAGAATTAAATCAAATCCAAGAGCAAGAATGGTTGCTGGTAATGCACCAGCTAGAACAAGCTCATCTTTATTTGACGTAAGTCCTCGATAAATAATATCACCTAATCCTCCTGCACCGACAAATGTCGCTAAGGTCGCTACCCCGATCGTTAATACCGTAGCCGTTCGAACGCCCGCCATAATGACAGGGAGCGAAAGAGGCACTTCAATCTTCATTAAAATTTGCATATTTGTCATCCCCATCCCTCTTCCAGCTTCAATGGAAGATTGATCCACGGACGTGATCCCTGTGTATGTATTCCTTAAAATCGGAAGAAGGGCATATACCGTTAGAGCGATGATTGCTGTGATATTTCCGATTCCAAGAAACGGAATGAGAAAACCAAACAATGCAAGACTTGGCACCGTTTGAAAAATAGCCGCGACAGCAATAAACGGCTCAGCCAATTTCTTTCGTCTGGAAATAAAAATACCAAGTGGAACAGAGATTAAGATGGCGATTACAATCGATATAAATGATAGGAAAAGGTGTTCCTGAAGCGCTACAAAAATATCATCCCAACGGTTTTGCATCGTTTCTATAAATAAAGTAAAAAAGTTTTCATCATTCATTCAGAGGTTCCTCCTCCCTGTAACCAAGTTGCTCAAGACCAGCTAGTCCGCGCATCATGCTACTTCTCGTCACTAATCCTGTCAGCTTTTCCCCTTCAACTACTGGGATACTGATTGGCTGCTTTTCAGCAAAGCGTTTTGCGATTTCAGGATAAAGCGTGTTTCTTTGAATTGGCTCAATGATTTCAATGACATCTACAATTCGTTTTGTATCACTTTCATAATGCTTTTGAACCTGCTCAAGAGTCACGACACCTTTGTATTGCTGCTCAGGTCCAGTGACGACGAGACTATCCACACGTTCTGATTTCATTAGTCGAAAGGCTTCGGCTAGACCTCTGCTCTCTTTAACAGTCGCTACTTTTTGAATCATTAAATCAACTGCAGTAGGAGCTTGTCCCTTAGCCATCCGTTCATCCCCGATAAAATTGCGAACAAACTCATTCTTTGGATGACGTAATAAACGATCAGGTGTATCGAGCTGAAGAATTTCACCATCTTTCATGATCGCAATCCGATCTGCAATCTTCATCGCTTCATCCATATCATGCGTTACAAAAACAATCGTTTTTTGGATTTCTTTTTGCAATTTCACAAGCTCATCTTGGAGCTGTTCACGACTAATTGGATCCAGTGCACTGAAAGGCTCATCCATTAAAATAATGGGGGGTTCTGCTGCAAGAGCACGAATGACACCGACCCGCTGCTGCTGACCTCCGCTTAACTCTAGAGGATAGCGTGACCGAAATACTGATGGCTCAAGACCTACAAGGTTCAGCATTTCATCAACTCGTTTATCTATTTTGCTTTTATCCCACTTTTTTAATTTAGGAATAAGTGCAATATTTTCTGCAATTGTCATATGTGGCAAAAGACCAATTTGCTGAATGACATAGCCTATGCTTCTTCTTAATTCAACGGGGTCTTGATCTGAGATTGGTTTTCCATCAATATAAATCTGACCTCCGCTCGGTTCGATTAATCGGTTAATCATTTTCATCGTTGTCGTTTTACCACAACCGCTCGGGCCTATAAGCGTTAACAATTCGCCTTGTTCAATATGTAAATTAATATCTTTCAATGCTTCAGTACCATCAGCAAATTTTTTGTTAACATGTTCGAAAGTAATCATTCTATCGCTTCTCCTGCCTCCCTAATAAATCCATAACTTTATAATGTTTACCCGTTCCTTTCCTAAACGTAAACTAGTTATCGCACAATAACACAACTTTCTTACTAATACTGTATCGTTATTCCAATCAATTATCAAAAGAAAAGAGGCTAACTCAATCAATTGATCAAGTTAGCCTCTTAGATTCATTATTCGTTCAAAGCTGGTTCCAATCCTTGTTTCTTGCGTTTCTTCAATTCTACAAAGAAGAAAAGTATTGTACCAATAGCAAAGATCGCAATAAACCCTAATAGCACATAGACATTTTGCCACATATAAGCAAAATCACCGCTAGAAATAACTGCTTTTAACCCTGAAACAGTATACGTCATTGGCAACCACGTATTAAACACTTGTAATCCTTCAGGAATTAACTCAAGTGGGAACGTTCCGGCACTCGTAGTTAATTGTAAGATCAAGATAATGATTGCCACAAATCGTCCTGGATCTCCTAATGTCGTAACAAAGAACTGAATCAACGTCATATAAGCTAGACTTGATACGATAGAGAATAGTAAGAATAATGGTACACTCTGTACTTCAATCTGCAATGCATATAAGAGAACAGCATCAGAGACAAGCGCTTGAATCACTCCAACCACTAATAAAATACCGTATTTACTCATAAACCATCCGATTGCAGTTCGTGGCGTTCCTGCTGGATCACGAAGCGGGAACACAATGGACATTAGAAGTGCTCCTACAAACAGACCAAGGGAAAGAAAGTAAGGTGCAAATCCGGTTCCGTAGTTTGGTACGCCTGAAACAGCTTCTGTATCTACATTAACTGGATCAGCAAACATATTATAAGTCTCATCATCGGCATTAGTATTAGAAGTTTCCTCTGCCGCTTCGCCTAGTTTATCACGAAGCTCTGTTGTACCATCTGTTAATCTCTGCGCTCCACTGTCAAGTTCTTTAGATCCATCAGCCAATTGACCTGCACCGGATGATAACTCAGACGAACCACCTTCTAATTCTGATAACCCACTCGCAAGCTCTTGTGAACCACTAGATAGTTCATTCATTCCAGAGTTAAGTGTGCCGACATTATCAATCATGGTGTTCCAACCAGTTGCTACAGTATTGTTACCATCTGCAACCCGCGTTGCGCCATCTTGAAGCTGAGCAATTCCAGCCTCTGCTTGATTAATACCATCCCCAAGATCACTGAGTCCATCTTCAAGTTTTCCTTGTCCTTGATAAAGACCACTCGCACCTTGAGCAAGTTGTCTCTGTCCTTCTAGTAAAGCATTCATTTTAGAAGATACACCTGAAAGTTTATCTGAAACGTTAGCAAATGTCGACGCTACTTCACCAACTGACTTCGCAGCTGAACCAGATTTTTCAGCAATCGGCTGAAGTTGACCAATTAACGCCTGCTTTTGCTCATCCGTATATTGATCACTCGCTTGAATCGACTCCATCACACCTTGCAGTTCTTGAGAAACTGCCGTTGCATTCGTCACCCCACTCGTCAGTGACTGTTTTAAACCTTCTGTATCAACTTCTGGTAATGAACTATTTTCTAATTCTGAAACAGATTGATTTAAGCCAGCCATTAACTGCTTCGTTCCAGCGCGACTTTCTTTAACACCAGAAAGAAGTTCTTCTTGTCCAACTTTAAATTCACCCATTTTATTACTAAGTTCTCCAAGCCCATTACTTACTCTTGAAGCTCCATCAGCTAGCTCACTAACTTCTGGTTGTTTTTCTTTTAAACCATTTAATAAATCGGTTGTACCTTGATTTACCTTGCTAATGCCGTTTGCCAGATCAATGGATCCGTTTTCTGCACTACTAATACCATTCGTTAACTCAATTGACCCTTCATTGAGAGATGCTAAGTTATCTTTCAACTGCTTTGTACCAACTTTTAGCTCAGATGATCCATCAGCTAGTTCACCAGCGCCATCTGATGCTTCCGATAAGCCATCAGCTATTTCGCTAAACTTATCAAAGACAAGCTCACTATAATTCTCGGTGATGTTCTCAGCAATTTGCGATTTGATTTCACTAACGGCCGTTCCGCCTATTTGCCCAGCCAAAAAGTTAAAACTCTCATTTGGCACATATTCTAAGTTTAATTTATCAGGATGTTCATCAAGCACGGTCGTCGATTTCTCAGAAAAATCTTCTGGGATATGGATTTTCATATAGTAGGTTTGATCTTCAAGACCTTTATTCGCTTCTTCTTCATCAACAAAATCCCACTTGAATTCAGGCTCATCTTTCAACTTATCGACAAGCTCATTCCCTATTTCAAGATGCTCTCCTTCAAAATCCGCCCCACTGTCGCTATTAACAACAGCGACTGGAATCTGATCTAAATTTTCGTATGGATCCCAGAACGCCCATAAAAACATGCCACTATATAATACCGGTATAAACAACACAGCAATTACTGGAATTAAGATTTTTTTATTCTTAAGCAATGACGCCCATTCAGAGCGAAATTGTTTTGATGACTTCTTCATGTTTATCCCCCTGTCTAATTGACTATTTATCTCATATGGTCATTTCATCCCAAAAAAAAAGACTGTTCTGTACTTATTATTGAGTACAATTGATGTGACCAATTTTTCAATTCAGTCATTTTTTTGCTACAAGAGATAATATATCACCCTTTATTTAGAATAGCAATAGCAGTAGCTTACTTTAGTTTCACTACTGCTCATCCGTCTTAATTCCACTCATCATATAAAATTCAAGGTGATTTGCAATTTCTTCTTTACTAAAGGAATGATGCGTTTTTTCCCAATCAAAAATAAGCGCGATGTACATTTTAAACATAAGAAAGGCTGCAAGAGATGGGTCACATTTTTTCACTTCGCCATCTGAAATGCCACGTTCAATCTCTTGTTCAAGAAAATGAAGGATCGCCTTTTCTACAAGGTTCAAAGCATCCATAGCTGCAGGGGTTCCAATCTCGCGTACTTCTTGAGAGAGCTTTATCGCCAACTTATGCTCCCGCCGGTGTTCCAATACACTATAAAGCGCACGATGAAGATTTTCAAAAAACGTATCCTCTCTATGAATTGAATCTTGAGCAAGTTCTTTCAGTTCAATGACCATTCCCCGTACAATTTCATTAAACAGCTCCTCTTTATTTTTAAAGAAATTATAGATTGTTCCCTTCCCTACATTCGCAATTTTAGCAACTTGATCCATCGTTGTCGCTTTGTAACCGAACATTGAGAATGATTTTTCGGCTGCCTCCATTATGCTTTTCCTTCGATCGAACGTCATCTTACTCCTCCTATTGTTTTATAATTGGCAATGTGACGGTTACGGTTGTTCCCACGTCCTGGGCACTTGTATAGTGAACTTTACCCCCAACATTACGAATTAATCGATTTGTAATCATCGTACCGAGTCCAGTTCCTTTCGATTTTGTTGTATAAAATGGCAAACCGATCTTCTCAAGTTCTTGTTCACTCATCCCTGCCCCATTGTCACGAATCACGATATCTACCGTACCTTTTTTTGTCCCATATTGCAAAACAACAAGAATAAGGCCTTCGCCTTCTATGGATTCAATCGCATTTTTAATTAAATTGATTAAGCATTGTTTTAATTCTTGAGAATTCCCCCATATTAAAAATTCATCTTTTTCTTCGTAATGAATTTTCACATTATAATAAGAGGCAAGTACTTCAGTTAGAGCCGTTGTATCTTTCACAACCTTGTTCAAATCAACCTGTTCATAATTATCTTTAGTTGGTTTAATTAGCATCAAGTAGTCCGTAATAATTTTATTGGTTCGTTCAACTTCTTCAAGCATGAGTGGAGCATAATTTTTCACTTTAACATCCTCAGTGTCACTTGAAATAAACTGCAGAAGTCCTTTAATCGTTGTTAAAGGATTTCGAATTTCATGCGCAATCGCCGCTGCCATTTTCCCTGCCACAGACAACTTTTCTAAATAAACTGTTTCTTGAAGCTGAAGGTTAATCATAACTAACCGCTCTGTTAAGTAAAAGATAATAAAATAAGCAATCATAAATGCAGCAAAATAAATGGGATAGAAATAAGGCTGTAACGGGTCTAAGAATAGAATCAGAATCACGATATAAGAAAGGATAAAAACTCCACCTGTAAATAGAATCCCCTTCCACTTTCGAATAGACTTACGGAAATAAGGGCCAAAACCACTAGCAATGATAAACCCAATAACCGCGATTAATACACCCACCCATGCATTCTCGCCGCCCATCCATAATCGGCCAGTAGAAATCGTAAGCGTACAAATTATCCCCGGAAGCTTACCTCCATAGAGAGTGACGAGAATGAGAGGAACAACTCGTAAATCAAATACAGTATCTCCGAATTTCTCCAGTGGGAAAAGCATACAAAGCAACGCCATCACTGAACTGATTGCTCCGTATATTAATTTTTCTTTTAAATTAATTGAGCTTGCTCTCGTAAATGGCATGACCATATTCCAGATAAATAACACTGAGAAGAGCATTGCAATATTAACAAGTAAAGGTCTTGCCATCTCTAACATGATTATTTCTCCTTTGATACTAATTGTTGCCATTTACATTCTACCACTAGACCTCTTTCTACACTAACAAAATTAGATAATCATTCCAGGTTGAGACGGCGAAGAATTTAGAATACGACACATTTAAGGACACATCTAATGGATGTGCCCTTAATCTTATTTCAAATAGTTTTGTACAGAAGTAACAGCTTCCTCGCCTTGGTCAATACAGTCAGGAAGGCCAACTCCATTATAAGATGCACCTGCCAGAAATACACCCGGCATTTTCTGTTGGATGCCTTTTATTACCTGATCGATTCTTTCACGGTGACCGACTTCATATTGCGGCATCGACTGTCTCCACCTTGTGATACGATAAAACTCAGGATGCCCTTCAATCTCCATAATTTGATTTAGGTCGTTTAAAACCGTCTGTACAATTTCTTCATCACTCTTGTCGACGATTTCTTCTTTCCCAGCTCTTCCCACATAACAACGAAGAAGAACTTTTCCTTTTGGTGCAGCGTGTTCCCACTTCCGATGAGTCCAAGTACAAGCTGTAATGGTGTAATCAGCATTTCGAGATACGACGAACCCTGTACCGTCCATCGCCTTTTTGATCGCTTCTTCTGGAAAGGCCATTGCAACTGTAGCCACTGTTGTAGAAGGCATTTCTTGCAATGGAGCGACTTCTTCGTGCTCTCTCAACATGTGAAAAACTTGCTGATGCGGCGTTGTAATGATGATTGAATCAGCCATTAATTCTTCTCCGCTCGTTGTCAGAAGCGAATATGAGTCCTGGTTTCTCTGTATTTGATCCACCTTAACACTTTTTCGAATGTGAACATCTGTTAACTGTTCTTCGAGGGTTCTTACAAAGGACTGTAACCCTGATTTAACCGTTAAAAATGCCGGCTTTTTCTTACCAGTACTTCTTCTAGAAGGTGGCGTTGTCTTTTTCATACCTAATATCAAGCTACGGTACTTCTTTTCCACTTCTGAGAATTGCGGGAAGGTAGACATCAAGCTTAATTTATCGATATCGCCTGCATAGATGCCTGACAATAACGGTTCAATTAAATTCTCTACAACTTCATTTCCAAGTCGTCTTCTGAAGAATAATCCTAGCGATTGATCTGCATCTCCATTATCCGCTCTTGGAAGAATTAAATCTCCTGCTGCTCTCGATTTGCCTTTTAAGCTAAATAATTTAGTCGATATAAATGGTGAAAGTTCAGTTGGGATTCCCATCACAGCTCCACCCGGTATTGGATAGAGCTGATCGTTATTTAATACAAAAGCTTGCCCAGTCGAATTGGGGACAAGCTGATCGCCCATGCCAACTTCTTTTACCAAACGTGCCGCACTCTCTTTTCTCGCAAGAAAAGAGTCAGGACCGCGTTCAATAACAAAGCCATTTGTTGTATCTGTCTGAATCTTTCCACCGAGACGATCCGTGCCTTCAAGTAACGTTATCTCATAAGGGAGTTGAGCATTTCTCATTTCTTTTTGAAGATAGTAGGCGGCTGTTAAACCCGTGATTCCGCCTCCGATAATGACAATTTTTTTCGTTTGTTTATTCATGACTTATCATCTTCTTTTTAATTAATTCGTTCGTAACAACTGTTGCTAAGATCTCAATAAACTCATTTGTCGCGTTTGGCATTTCTGGACGATGGTAAGCCGCCCCAAGTTCATCAGTCATCTGTCGACACTCATAGTCGTTATCATATAATACTTCAAGATGGTCTGCGACAAAACCAACAGGACAATAGATAAAACCTGTGAAGCCTTCCTGTTCAAATAAATCCCGTGTTAAATCCTGAATATCCGGTCCAATCCAGGGGTCCGGCGTATTTCCTTCGCTTTGCCAGCCTACCGCATAGTGATCAATACCAGCTCTCTTTGCAATATGTTTTGCTGTTTCCTCAAGCTGAGCTGGGTAAGGATCGCCTTCTTTTAGTATTCTCTCTGGTAAGCTATGAGCAGAAAAAATAACAATCGTTTTCTGTTTCTCTTGCTCACTTATTTGACTTAAATAGGATTGAAGCTGGTTGACCCAGTATTGAATGAACTTCGGTTCGTTGTACCATTGATCAATCGCTACTATATCGGGGTAACCTAGCTTGTTTGCTTCTGTTCTAGCTCGTTCATTATACGTTTTCACACTAACAGTCGAATAGTGGGGAGCTAGTACAATACTAACCGCTTCCTCTATTCCATCTTTTTGCATATTGCGAACCGCATCTTCTACAAAAGGTTCAATATGTTTTAAACCAAGATAGCTTTTAAAAGTGACCTGATCGCCAAACTGTTTATTCATGTGATCTTCTAATTTCTCAGCCTGTTCTTTAGAAATATCTGATAGGGGAGATATACCGCCTATGGCCTCATAGCGTTCGATTAAATCCTGCAGCATTTCCTCTGTAGGTCTTTTCCCCCGACGTATATGTGTATAGTATGGTTCAATTTCTGTTTCACTTCGCGGTGTACCGTAGGCCATAACTAGTAGGCCGATGGTTCGCTTCATCCCATACCTCCCCCGTTTCTTTAACTATTTCTTACGTGTGTACTCGTGTACAAAGTGAGTAAGACGTTGCAAGGTTTCGACTTTAACTTGTGGAAACACACCGTGTCCAAGATTAAAAATAAATCCAGGTGTTTCCATACCTTGATCAAGGATTTCTTTCGTTCTTTCCTCAATAACTTCCCATGGAGCAAGAAGAAGAGCCGGCTCTAGATTTCCCATTAGAGGCTTTGTAATACCTTCCACTTCTCTCGCCTTCTTAATTGATATTCTCCAATCAATTCCAATCACATCGACAGGAAGCTTATTCCACTCCTGAATAAGGTGACTAGCTCCAACCCCAAACATTAAAAGCGGCACATTCAATTCTTTAAGACGTGAGAAAATTCTATTCATCACTGGCGCAATATAAGTTCGATAATCTGCTTCGTTTAGCGCACCTACCCATGAATCAAAAAGCTGAACAGCCTGAGCTCCTGCTTGTACTTGAGCTGTAAGATAAGCAATTGTCATATCTCCAAGCTTATTCATTAGTTGATACCATCCCTCAGGATCTGAATACATAAATGCCTTCGTTTTATGATAATTCTTAGAAGGCCCACCTTCAATCATATAGCTCGCTACAGTAAACGGCGCCCCACTAAATCCAATTAATGGAACAGATAACTGCTCTCGAAGCATTTTAATGGTCTCCATCACATACGGAATATCTTTCAATGGATCAAGTTCGCCAAGTCGATCAATATCAGATCTTGTTTTAATCGGATTATCAATAACAGGACCAATTCCTGATTTAATTTCAACATCTATTCCAATAGAAGGAAGAGGCGTCATAATATCCGCAAATAGAATGGCTGAGTCAACCCCAAGCTGTTCAACAGCAAATCGCGTTACTTCCGCTGCTACTTCTGGATTCAAATTCATCTCATGAAACGAATATTTCTCTCTGATCTTTCTATACTCTGCTTGGTATCGCCCGGCTTGTCTCATATACCATACAGGTGTATGGTCCGTTTCCTCCCCCCGGCATGCCCGAAGAAATTGATCATTAAATGTTGCTTTATTCATGCTTGTCCACCTTTCTAATTCCACAACGTTCATTTATACATCCTTACATACTATAGCGATCGTTAGCTTCAGTGTACAGATATTGAAGAAAAAAGTCATAAAATCGTCCAACTTTGAAGCCGTTTACATCGTATACTTTAACACAATTCCTTTATCAAAAAAGTGAATTTCCTCACTCATTTATGTTTTTCTTTATTGCGCTCGTTTTCTGTTTCTCTTATTCACTATTTTTAAACCTATCAAATAAACTAACTGAAGCCTCATTAGATACTTCACCTTCTTGATCTGTTAACGGATTAAATGGTACAACTTCATATGATACAGATCCAAAGAAAGAAATCGAATTTCTAGTATACTCTCCGCTTCCATCTACTTCAGCGATTTGCTCTCGCTCTCCATCTTTTATTTCATAAATGTGATAAACAACACGCTTATCTGATGAAGCGGTCCACTTTAGTTTGACTGCTGGTAATCCATATAGAAAATCAAACTCAGCTTTAACATCATTAATATTAGGAAGGGAGATTGGTTTCTCCATATCTTTCACACCTGAAGGTTTCTTAAACTCCTTCTGACTATTTTCATTCGAAGAGGCATTAACAACTTTTTTAAACAGTTGAACAGGATATTCACTTCCACCAGATAAATAGTGTGAATCTGTGGTTCTATCGTACCCCATCCAAACAGCACCAACGTATTCAGGAGTGAATCCAACAAACCAAGCATCACGAGAGCCTCCTGATACCCCTTCATAAGAAGTTGTTCCTGTTTTACCAGCAACGGCTACCTCCGACTTTCCACTAGTAGCAGTACCATTTTTTACAACGCCCTCAAGAATCCTAGTCATATACCATGCCGTTTGCTTTGAATAAACTTTTTCTTCAGTCTGATTGGCTTCTCCCACAAGCTTGCCATCATTATTGTATAGTTTACTAATAAAAAAAGGCTGAATCTGCTTCCCCTCTTCAATAAACGGTCGATAAGCTGCCATCATTTCAAATGGTGATACGCCCTTATCAATCCCGCCGAGAGCAATTTTTAGGTCACGATCTTCTACCGAAAGCCCACTTTTCTCAAGATAAGATTTGGAATATGGAATACCAATTTCATTTAGAAGCCAAACAGCAGGGGCATTCGCCGACACCCTTACAGCATCATAAAGTGAAAGTTGACCCTCGTATTGATTATTATAGTTGGATGGTGAGTAACCATCGTAATCAATCTTTTCATCTTTAAGTAACGTGTAAGGACTATACTCTTTTTTCTCAAGCGCTGGAGCATAGACCGCTAATGGTTTTAGTGCAGAGCCAGGTTGTCTTTTTGCTGTAACGTGATTAAATCCTTTCTGAACGTAATCACGACCTCCCTGAACAGCCACTACACCTCCACTTGCTGCATCCATCATGGAAAACCCTCCCTGCGGCGGGTTATCTGCTTCGCTCCCTGGAAAAAGAGTCTTATTTTGAAACTGTTCATATGCGGCTTTCTGCAATGCAGGATTTAATGGTACAACGATTTGATAACCACCCCTCAGCACCTCTTCGTTCGATAAATTATATCGTGTCTTAGCTTCTTGAAGTGTCATATCGATATACGTAAGATATGCCGGCTCTTTCGTAACCTCAGCAATATCAAGAGCAAGCGTTTTTCCCTGAAGACGAACCGCTTCTTCTGGTGTTAAATAATCATGCTTTTCCATCAAAGTTAAAACAAGATCACGTCGATCTTTACTTTCCTCTGGATGATTAATAGGCGAATAGTTGGATGGTGCTTTCGGAAGGCCCGCAAGCATAGCCCCCTCCTCTACACTTAATTCTGAAGCGGGTTTATTAAAAAACATTGTAGAAGCAGATTGAATACCATAGGCGCCATGTCCGAAATATATTTGATTCAAGTACATTTCTAAAATTTTTTCTTTGCTATAACTCCGTTCAAGATTAATCGCAATAACGGCTTCTTTTGTTTTCCTAAGCCATGACTTATCATTCGTTAGAAAAACATTTTTAGCGAGCTGCTGTGTGATTGTACTACCTCCTTCCACTTTTCCCCCCGCTAAAATATCGCGATAAAGTGCTCTTCCTATTGCTTTTACATCCAGACCATGATGATCATAGAAACGACTATCTTCTGTCGCAACAAATGCTTCTTGAACATGATCAGGGATGTTATCTATTGAAATAGGTTCACGGTTTTCGAAATAAAGTTTTGTAATAAGTTCACCATCTTCATCGACGAGTTCGGTTGCAGAATTCATTACAAGCTTTTTTTCGTCAATAACATAGTTTCCTGCTAATAATATCCCTAAGTATCCTAATAATCCAATTAGGAACACGGCGAGAGTTGCGATTAAGCCTATGCCGAGTTTTTTCATTCTATATGGCACTCCCTTTAATCAATTAATTACAGCTAAGCTTACATGAAATAGTGCGAATTTTGTACTATAGACAATGACGATTCTGTTTAGTTTTTGCCAAATAAGGGTAAAGTATCAGGCAAATCTTCCTGATCACTTAATTGAAAGGATGGGTATGATGAATAGTTATGTTACATATGGAACTTACGATTATCTATTGAAAATAAAAGAAGAACACGAGGATGAGAATGTTTTCCTCTTCACTAATCCAGATAGTGCTGCATTGTATCACGAAACAAATGGCACCACTTTTTTCAAGAACGCAAAAAAATATGAAGTTATCGACAGTAAAGGAGTTGTACAAAACCCTGGATTTGTGGTATTAAATCATATCCCTGTCGAAGAGAGTGAACGCGCTGTATTTGAAGATCGTTTTAAAAACCGAGCTGGTAAGGTTGAGAATGAACCGGGCTGTGAGGGAATCCGGATCTTACGTCCAGTGGCCAATGACACTTATATAGTAGCAACATTCTGGGATAGTGAGGCATCGTTCAAGAACTGGCAAACATCTGAAGCTTATGAAACAGCTCATAAAAACCGTCATACAAGTAAAGGTCTTCCTAAGACGATTTTCTCGGGGAAACCTTATCTGAAAACCTATCAAATAGAAAAACCAGAATCAGTTTGATCGCAAATGGATCAGGGTAACGCTTAATTAAAATGGATTTATGGTAAAGGAGTGAGCCATATGCTAGTAAGCGAAAATGAAGTCTATAAATATGCAATCAATACAAAAGATGGAGAAAAAGGTATCTTAAAGGAACTTTATTTCGATGATGAACATTGGACGATCCGCTATCTCGTCATTGACACTCATAAATGGTTACCAGGTCGTAAGGTACTTATTTCTCCGATTTCTATCGAACATACGAACCATGAGACTGAATCATTCTCCGTTTCACTTACCTCTCAAGAAGTAAGTGAAAGTCCTGATATCGATACAAACCAACCCATTTCACGAAAACATGAAATGGACGTAAACCGCCATTTTAGCTGGCCTTATTATTGGGTAGGTACTGGTGCATGGGGAAACGGCATGTACCCAAGACCATTTATGGCAGATGATTTACCTGATGCAAATTCATCATTACGCAATTCCAATGAAGACGAAGAAAACCACCTACGTAGCACGAAAGAAGTAGCCGGCTATCACATCCAGGCTACGGATGGTGAGATTGGTCATGTCAAAGATTTTATCTTTGATGAAGAAACATGGCAGCTTCGTTATTTTATCGTTGATACAAAAAACTGGTTTTCAGGTAAAGAAGTTCTACTCTCAACCAAATGGATCCATGATATCAATTGGCAGGACCGCACGGTTATTGTAGATGTTACAAAAGAAGAGATTCATCAAGCTCCAGAATATCGATTAAACGAACCGATTACACGTCGATTTGAAGAAGATCTTCATACCCATTATGGAAAAACTGGATACTGGAATTTTTAATCAAGGCGAGGTGGTATTCCATCTCGCTTATTTTGACATAATCCGAGATCATTTCCCAGGAAATCTGAATAACGGACAAACAATAAAAGTTTTCAACAAATTCGCCTGTCACAAATCTGTTGGTTTATATTCCCTCATAAAAAGGGTACTTGTTGTAAAAGAGAAAAGATAGGAGCGTTTTTGTGGCAAATCCAAGTAAAAAACACAAAGAAGTTAAATATCCTGAAAGACAGTTTTATTTCCCTGCACAAATCGTCGAAACGTTTATTGCTAAGGGAGAATCTCATAGTGATCGCCCTCTTAATAGACAGTTTATACTCTCTATTTTAGCTGGGGCATTCGTAACATTTGGCGCTATTTTCTCTGTTCTTATTGCGATGGGAGTAGAAACAGAAGGAGTTAGCAAACTTCTATCTGGCATCGGTTTCGTAACAGGTTATGCCATCGTTTTTATCTCAGGAGCTATTCTGTTTACAGAAGTAAACGTCCTCCTTCCCACCTACATTCTTCAAAGGAAGTTTTGGATTCCGAAAAATATATTAAAGTTCTGGGTCGTTTGCTACTTCGGTAACTTGATAGGTGCTTTACTAGTCGGGACTCTTGTTGTGGCTTCCGGATCATTAACACCTGAATTTTATTCAGAATTAACAACGTATACCGAACATAAAATGAAATTCTTATCTGAAGGAACGTTAGGCTGGTTCCAAATCTTGCTCTCAGGGATCATCGCAAACTGGTTAATTGGAATGGCTGCATTTCTCGCTACTGCCGCTCGTGATTTAACTGGTAAAGTACTCGCAACCACACTTCCTATCATTATTTTCGTCGCTGGAAATTTCCAGCACAGTGTAGCGAATATGGGTTATTTCAGTACCTCATTTATCCATGGATCGGAATACTCCTGGATTGAATTCCTTTTCTTTAACCTCGTTCCAGCGAGTATAGGGAATTTAATCGGTGGCGGCGTACTCGTAGCATTAACGTTTACTTACGCTTTTAAAGAAGAAATAAATGAAGAACGACTACCTCGAGAAGAAGCAGAGTAATAAAAAGCAGCATGTCAAATTGACATGCTGCTTTTTAAATCTCAATTAAACGAATGAAAATAAGTGTTTTCTTAGCTATCAGCATCGTTTGAATTCAAAAGATTAATCTTCCTGTGCGAGTGTAGATCATGATTGATAAGGGAATAAGAAAGAGAGATTATGCGAAAGGAGCCATAACATTGACACGTGTAGCCATTATCTTAAATCCTAAAGCAGGAAATGTTAAAATGGTCAATCAAATTGAACTGATACAAGAACGACTTCAAGAAAAATATGAACACGTTTCTCTTCACAAGACAGAACATGAAGGGCACGGTGCTGAATTAGTAGAGGAATTGGCGGATGATGTCGACATTCTTATCGGTGCTGGTGGAGATGGTACCATCTATGAACTAGCAAATGCAATTTGTAAGCGGGAGAACCGTCCTATTTTCGGTGTGATTCCTGGTGGAACTTGTAATGACTTCTCTCGAGCGATCGGGATCAATCAAAATCCGATGCAAGCTGTCGATCAGCTTTTAGAAGATAACCGTTCCCTTATTGATGTTGGGCGTTCTAATGACGAATATTTCTTGAATTTCTGGGGGATTGGATTAATCACGCAAACATCAGAGAACATTAATCCTGATACAAAAGAGGTTTTTGGAAGGCTTTCCTATTACATTAGTACAGCACAAACCATTAATAATCCAGAACCTTTTCACCTTAAAGTAGAAGCTGATGAAACGAATTTTGAAGGAGAAGCGGTGATGATGATTGTGGGGAATGGTCCTTTTACAGGGGGCATTCAAGCTTTCTTCCCTGAAAACAACCTGAAAGATGGAGAATTCGATGTATTAATCATTAAAGAGACGTCACTCCCAACTTTCTGGTCAATTTTTCAATCCAAAGTGTTCAAACAATCTCGGTTTAACGAAGATATTCTTCATTTTCAAACAAAGAACTTAAGTATCACAGCCAGTCCAGAACAGACAATCGACTGCGACGGAGAACGTTATTATACGACTCCGTCGACACTCGAAGTTCTACCAAAATACTTAACTGTTCTTACTGGAAAAAACTTTCCGAACTGATCCTAAACTGAAAGAAGAACGTTTCATCCAAAGAACCCACTCCAATGAGAAGATACAAACAGATAGCCAGAGGGTACCGGCTGCATAGCCTGCTAGTACATCACTTGGATAATGAACCCCTAAATAGATTCGACTAAATCCGATCATTAGAATAAATAGCAGTACAAGCAAGCCACTTATCCATTTTGTTGTCCTTCCTCTCTGGCTTCTTACAATTAAATATCCGATAAATCCATATAGTAAAAAAGATCCCATTGCGTGACCGCTCGGAAAACTATACCCAACCGCATCATAAGCAGCATCCACAGAAGGTCTTGATCGTGCAAAGAAATGTTTTAACACTTTCGTTAAGAGACCGCCAGCTGCCTGGGCAATGATAAAAAAGACAATACTCCAACCATCACGTTTCTTAAACCACAGAATGGCTACTGTTAGGATTGAAACGACGGTGATCCACCAGACTGATCCTAACTCCGTAATGATTTCAATCACGTTCAACAATCCATCAGACCTGATAGGGTCGATTGCCGATATGATCGATTGATCAAATTGAAGCGTTTCTTTTTCAAGTATTTCTTCCGCTAACTCTGAAAATAACATAATTGCTAATATAGCAACTAATAGGCCAAATGCATTTAAGAGAAGAGGTAACCAAATCTTTTTTTGTTTTAATGCTCCAGAAAACATACTAAAAAACTCATTTTTGTTCATATTCTTACGCCTTTCTTATTTAGACTTTTAAAAAAGCCGCTGAATCAGCAGCGGCTTTTTCTTAGTTTTCTTTATTCAATACCATTCGAACGAGAAGATGAGCTAATTCGTGACGCTGTTCTTTATTGCCGACGAGCCAAAGTTCCTGAAGAAGTTTCTCTTCTCTATTTTTGGGCTCTTCCTTCGCGGCTAAGTAACCCGCTACCTTTTCTGCTGCCTGAGCCAATCTCTCTTCACTAAGTCCTAGTTTTTCTCCAAGCTCCACTCTTGTAGCAAGATAAGATTTAAACTGTTCGAAATTAGAGAGGATATCGTCCATCCGCTCGTCACTCATTCGATCTAACGTATCATCAACTTTATTTACGTTAAGCTCACTTTCTTTATTAACTAAATGATTTTTCTCAGTCATTTCTTTCACTCCTCCAATCAGCGATCCATCACTGATAACGATTTTTCGATAAACGCTGGAATATCGTCAGGGTTTCTACTGCTCACGAGATTGCCTCCACAGACGACAACTTCTTCATCAAATACGTTCGCTCCAGCATATTTTAAATCCGTTTGAATGGACTTGAACCCAGTAATGTTTCTTCCGTTTAAAACTTCTGCTGAAATGAGCAGCTGTGGTCCGTGACAAATAACGAGCGTTTTTTTATTTAAAAACATCATTTTCTTCGTAAACACCACAAATCGATCGTCTGCCCGTAGTTCATCTGGAGAAACGCCTCCAGGAATAAACAGAACATCAAACTCTTCAGGTTTTACATCATCAATTCCCTTATCCGCTGTAACTTTTGCTTCCCCTTGTTTTCCAGTTAATTCTTGACCTGCTTTCGAGCTAATAACGGTTAATGAATGACCGGCATTGTTAAACTGCTCTGCGGGTTTTGTATATTCTACATCCTCAAACATATCTGTCATTAATACGGCAATCTTACTCAAGATAAACCCTCCTAGATAAATGAAATAGTGTCATTGATACAATAACTATTACCCCTCCTAACATCCATCAAACATCAATTCTATTCTCCCTAAATATTCTTGAGTTTATGTTTTATCGTGCCAATGTAAGGGTAAAATTAATATGGAACCAAAACAGAAAAGATTTAGAAAGGATGTTTAAAATGGCAGACAAAAAACAAGAACTAATTGATGGACTAAATGTAGACCTTGCTAACGAATACGCTGCAAGTATTATGTATACTTATAATGCGGCAGTAGTATCTGGCTTATATCGCCAAACATTGAAACCATTCTTTGAAAGTGAAATCGCAGATGAACAGGGCCACGCTCTTTACCTTGCAGAAAAGATTAAAGTATTAGGCGGTACCCCTACTACTGCGCCAGCTGAAGTAAAACAGCTTACCGATGTAAAAGAGATGCTTATTGAAGCTCGTACAGCTGAGAAGGATACCATTGATCGTTATGAAAAGCGTAAAAAACAAGCTGAAGAACTTGGTTTTACTGAACTTGTTGTAAAACTAGACGATATGATTGCGGACGAAACACATCACATGGAAGAAATGGATCGCATTCTTAGCGACGCACGGTTCGAATAAACAAAATCCTTACCTATCATCAATAAGGTTACAGACAGAAAAAGAGCCAGCATGGATAACTCCAGCTGGCTCTTTTCTTTATGTTGTTTGATTTTCTTCTTTGATCATCCGTGTCCGATAAGCATTAATTGCATTTTCACCTAGCCAATCAAGAAAGTGATAGTTCACGTAAGCTCCCACAATTGCCCCTACGCCGGGTACCATTTGAAGTAATTTAGGGAGATCAATATAATCTCGATACTCAAGCTGAAAAGTTTTCCAATCATGCTCCTCGTACTTTTTCCGAACTTCTATTTGGCTAAGGCTCTCATCCCAACTAGAAATCTTCCGATAACTTTTTCTTCTAGTATCATCAGATGAAAAAGCAAGCTGAAAAATAGTTAGAATAAAAACCCTTTCTTCTATTTTTTTAGCATCATATCCATAAGTGCTAGCGAGGTCAAAAAGGAGTTTCATTTTAATCGATAAAAGCAACGGGAAATCAGCTAATCCTAATAGAATTCCTCCCGCTCCTGTACCAGCACCTTCAGTAGCAGCAATTCGTTTGTATTTACGTATCAATTCTTTCGCCTGTTGATCTCTCATTTGAAGTGATAGATTTTTTTTTGGTGGATGTACCGTATACGTACTTCCAACGAGTACCCCTTGCACCATCGTCTTTATACTATTTGTCACAATTGAATGAAGACGTTCTGGTATAACACCATTGATTCGATTTTGTATTCTTTTGGCTGATCGTGAAACCATAGAAGATTTCCTCGTAATTTTTCGCTCCCACGCCTCAAGTTCTTCCGATATTTCGCTTCGATATTCCATGCAACTAAACACCCTTTGCTTGTTCATTCCTAACGTTTTAAGAGACCGACCTTCTAACTACTGCAGCGCGAGATGTTGCAACAGCAACGGCTGCAATCCCTGCTAAAAGCACAGATAGAAATACGATCACATCAAGAGATAGAAGAAAAGAAAGAGCTGCAAACGTTACTGCTTGTACACCCAATAAACGAAGTAACATAAGGCGAAACGCTTTTCCTTGTTCATGATCTGATACTGGATAAAGCTTTACCATGACATGAGCTTGATAATGAGGGTAAAGCGTGCGTAACTGAGTGGCTGTCAGATAAATAATCAGAGCAGCACCAATCACTTTCCCAATTAAGCCGGGCACAAAAGCAACCACTGCAAGACCTAGAAGCCACAATCTAAAATAAATGCCAAAATACTCGTTACTCCGAATAAAAGCTTTTTGATAAAGAGTAGCATATACAGAATCAGATGGTAATAGCTTCTCACCCAGGCTACTTAACAATCGTCTTTGCTTAACTGATTGCTTCAATTTAGGAACATCTGTAAATAAGTTAGCCGTACGATAGAATTTCATACTTTGCTTTTCATCCATTGCAAGCAACTTCTCCCATTTGATCGCATATTTCCGTTGCAGAGGGAGAAACATCAAAAAGAAAGTGACGACGAATAGTACAGCAGCTAGAGCGACATAGAACCATTGCGCCTGTATTACCAGTAAATATGTGAATATGATCGTTACAGCAAGTCTTGCCAGGATATAAACAATAGTCGAATGGTGAGCTGGCAGATGCAGCTCCATCCATTTCATGAGAACATTCACACCTTTTAATACAATCAGAACACAAATCACAAAAACATAATAACCAGTTCCAGCAGCCATTTCATGCTGATAGAGTGGCGCAAGGATCGTCATCACGACTACTGTTGTGAATACTTGAAGAGCAAAGCTATACATAAGCGATTTACGAAAATAACCTTGCAATCGGTTTTCAGCAGGTAGCATAAAGACAAGATCTGCTTCGGATAAAAAGAAACGAAGTGGTGTACGAACAAGTACAATAGCCGCAACAACGGTAATAACTGCCACACCTGGAAAAGATTCAGGCAGCACCTTTAGAATTTCACTGTAATAATACGCTCCAAAAATGAGAGCCAGAACAAGAGTGAACAAAAAGCTGCTGTTTCCAATTAGCCTGAAATACCGCATCGCAATGTTCCAGAAGGCTCCTGCCCTTTCTTTCCATAATGTCTGTAGCTGCATCATTTTCCACTCCTGGTCGCTTTGATATAAATGTCATCAAGCGTTGCAGCGCCATTACCGATTTGATTTCGTAATTCTGTCATTGTTCCTGCCATAACAATTTGTCCATCATGCAAAATAATAAAACGATCGCAATATCTTTCAGCCGTTGATAGAATATGGGTGGACATTAGTACTCCTGCCCCTTTATCTTTCATTTCAAGCATCATATCAAGAAATGATTGAATACCGATGGGGTCTAACCCTACAAATGGCTCGTCGACGATATATAGAGATGGCTTCACAAGAAAGGCGCACATAATCATAACCTTCTGTCTCATTCCTTTAGAAAAATGCCCTGGAAACCACTTCTTCATATTCGTCATACGAAATTCCTGCAGAAGTGCTTCAGCTCTTTCTTTCCACTCCTCCCCAAGTTCATAAGCCAATGCCGTTAACTGCAAATGCTCCCAAAGCGTTAACTCATCATATAACAGAGGCGTTTCGGGTATGTAGGAAAATTGTTTGCGATACCCGTCTTTATTATCAGCAAAAGTCGTCCCTCCCACTTTAATCTCGCCATTCATTGGATCAAGCAATCCGAGAATATGTTTAATTGTGGTGCTTTTTCCAGCACCGTTAAGTCCGATTAACCCTACAATTTCATTTGAATTCACACGTAGAGACACATCATGAAGGACAGGCTTATTTGCCTGATACCCACCAGTAAGATGACTGACTTCTAAAATTGAATTGTTCATAGCGTTCCTCTCATTTCATCATTTGCTTTTATTTTAACAAACTTTTATTTAGGGAGTGATAGACCGAAGTCATTCTTTTCTTTTCACTATCCACATCTTACCTTTTTCATAGGAGAGATGCTAGAAGAGTCCGAAAAACAAGTGCGTTGAATAGAATTCTTCTTTTAGGAGCATCCTTTTAAAGAGTGTGGCGTCTTCCCTTAATCAAGTTACACTCAGGGCTCTGCACCCCCGGCAGAGCCTTTTTTAGTTAGAGTCAATCGCATCAAATAAGAAAATTATGGTACGATGAATAAAAAGATTGAAAGGATGATACTCATGAGTCATTCACCAGATTGTATCTTCTGCAAAATTATTAATGGGGATATCCCTTCTGCCAAAGTTTACGAAAATGATGATGTGTTAGCTTTTCTTGACCTTACCCAAGTAACAGAAGGACACACCCTCGTTATCCCCAAAAAGCATAAACAAAACATCTACGAACTTGAGCCTGAAACGGCGTCGAAGCTCTTTGAAGCAGTTCCTGAGATCGCAAATGCTCTAAAAGCCAACTTTACACCTGAAGGGATGAATATTCTTAATAACAATGAAGCCATTGCAGGACAATCTGTCTTCCATTACCATCTCCACCTGATTCCTCGCTACGGAAAGGGAGACGGATTTGGAGCTGTTTGGAAGACACATGAAGATGAGTACGATGCAGAGAAGTTGCAGCGCCTAGCTGAAGGGATTCGTTCACAGCTATCTCAGTAAATCCTTCTCACCACTTAAAAAGAGACCGCTACGGTCTCTTTTTAAGTTGGGAACGAGTCATTTCATTTAACGTATAAAAACCATTTGGTATTCCCCAATCAGGATGTTCAAATGTATGATCCATTCCATTCAACATTGTAGATAATTTCGTACGTAAATCAGGATTCCACCTTAATTCATGTATAAACTCTTCACGATGGCCTCCGTAACCAAGCATCGCTTTCAATTCGTTTAATAAATCAGCTTGCCACATAGAAGGCAATTCAGATTCCCCCGGGATATCTTTAAATCGGACATAAGAGCCTTCTCTCAAAAAAGCATGTGGATAATAATAGGCATACACACGCTCAAAATGTTCGCCTGTTTTAAGCGTTAACTTTCCATGGAGATGTTCTCGTAGTACATATCCCCCTTCAGTCCTGTTTAAAAGCTCGAGCTGTTCACGATCAACAAACGTTACCCATACTTCTGTCTTTGCTCCAGGAACAGGTGCAATAACAGCAGGGAGCGCGCCATAAGGCGCAAGAAATGACCCCGCCACTACGTCAGTATCCTTTAATTCTGCTCGATAATATAGAATAAAATCACTTAAATCAGGGTTAAGACTAAATTTATACCGAAGTTGAGCGAGACAAACATTTGATCCATACGCTAGGAGCGGTATTCGCTCTTCTATTGGAGATAAACCTTCTGATAATAGAAGCTCCTCTACCGTAAATTGTTCTGAACTAGAAAAAGCTAACGATCCTGAAACATCCTCTCCTCTAGCATAATGAACGATTTGTTTTTCAACGGGTACGTGCTCACTTTCATCAATCCGATGTGCTTTTCCATTATGGTACAAAAACGACGAAGCTGGTCGTGGCCCAGGGTAAATATCTGGATGATCGTATGGTCCGATATGAGTTGGTTTGTTTTCTCGATACATTGCATAACACCACTTTCTTAACATTCACTTCTATATAGAATAGCAAAACAAGAGCAGAGAGCAAATGCTTCTGCTTCAATCGAACGAAATATTCGAAAAGATTAGAAAAAAACATAGCTACGCTGATTCTTTTAATGATAGGATGAGTACAAGTTTAATTGAAGCATCGCATTACATTGCTAAAGGAGTGTCGAATCGTGGAGCGTCGTTATAATTTTAATGCTGGTCCGTCTGCTTTACCGCAAGATGTGCTTAGTCATGCTCAATCAGAGCTTCTTAATTATCAGCAGCAGGGCATGTCAATTATGGAGTTTAGTCATCGTAGTAAAGAATATCAGAGAATTCATGATGGAGCTAATGAACTCCTTAGAGAATTACTTGAGATTCCAGATGATTATGAAGTTCTTTTTCTTCAAGGCGGAGCGAGCCTGCAGTTCTCAATGATTCCAATGAATTTTCTTCATCAAGGTTATATGGCAAACTACTTGCTCACTGGAAGCTGGTCTCAAAAGGCCTTAACAGAAGCCCAAAAAGTCGGGGAAACGTACATTGGGGGCAGTAGTAAAGAGGCTGATTTCAAACGTATACCTGATTTAAACGCGCTAAAATATGGGGAGAATGATGCCTATGTTCACCTGACATCAAATAATACAATCCACGGGACGCAGTGGAAGAGCTTTCCTCAGCGTAAAGAGTCCACGTTTATTGCGGATATGTCGAGTGATATCTTGAGCCGTTCTCTTCCGATTGACCAATTCGGACTTATTTATGCTGGTGCCCAGAAAAATCTAGGACCAGCTGGCGTTACAGTTGTCATTTTGAAAAAGGATCTACTGAGTGAAATTCCAGATAATCTCCCTACCATGTTAGATTACCGTACTCATGTTGATAAAAAATCTCTTTATAACACCCCTCCATCCTTCGCTATCTATATGCTATCTCTCGTTCTAGAATGGACGAAGAAAAAGGGTGGTTTAAAAGAAATAGAGAAAATGAACGCCGAGAAAACAAAATTACTTTATACCACCATTGATGGCAGTAAAGGTTTTTATAGTGGAACAGCCGAGGCAGACAGTCGTTCCTCTATGAACGTAACCTTTACTCTTCCTAGTAAAGAGCTTGAAGATCTGTTTCTTAAAGAAGCGGAAGAAGAAGGGTTTGTAGGTCTAAAGGGCCACCGTTCGGTCGGAGGATGCCGAGCATCCATCTATAACGCTGTCCCGCTTAATTCCGTTCAAGCCTTGAGCGATTTTATGCATACGTTCCATCACAAACACAATATTTAACACTTTTCAATAGGACGTTCGTTTGTTATGATATAAAAAATTAGTTCTTTCGCAGCAGGCACATAGGGCACTGTTGGAGAGAATACCATCAAATGATGGAGAATGAGTTGAGAAGAGGAGAGATTTTTTATGAAAACGAAAAACTTAGTACTGATGGCTTTACTGCTTGGTATTGGAACGATTCTTCACGCTATTATTCCAGGGTTAATTTCAGGAATGAAAAACGATATGCTTCTAACAATGATGTTCCTAGGAATCTTGCTATTCCCTGAGCGTAAAAGCGTTCTAGTACTTGGTCTTGCAACTGGCGTTATTTCTGCTGCAACAACTACCTTTCCTGGTGGACAGCTTGCAAACATCATCGATAAGCCCGTTACAGCATTTGCATTCTTTGGACTTTATCTTCTTGTTCAGCGTTTTGGACAGTCGCTAATAACTATTGGGATCCTAACAGCGATCGGAACAATGATTAGCGGTGCTATTTTCCTTGGAGCTGCGCTTGTTTTCACAGGACTACCTGGTGGCGCTGCATTTACAGGATTGTTTCTAACAGTCGTTCTTCCAACTGCTGCAGTGAACACCATTGCAATGGTACTAATCTTTCCAGTTGTTCAATCGATTCTTAAACGCACTAGTTTTGCTTTTTAAATGCAAAAAAAATCCGGCCAAATTGGCCGGATTTTTTTATATTCTCACCCCAGTTTCCCACTCACGAAACTTTTCTAGTTCACTCTTTAATTGCCCTGCTACAAATCCGATAACAGCTACATCGTCTAGTAAGCCGATACCAGCTAATAAATCTGGCACTGCATCAATCGGACTAACGAAATAAAGAAGTGCTCCTACAATCATGACGACAGATTTTTTGGAGATATCGCGATAACGACCTTTTTTAACTTCTTGAACGAGTCGTGAGAATGTTTTCACATCAACCCACATATCATCCATTCCTTTACGACCCTTATAGAGAGCTCCCTTTTTTAGAGATTCGATTGACACTTCTTGCATCTGGTCTTTATTTTTCATTACGGAGACTGCTTTTTTTGTCATTCGTTTAAAAACACTTTTCACCATTCTATTCATTCTTTTCACACTCCTTTGCTACCCTTCTCTCTATAAGATACCTCAAAAGAGCGTGTTTCTAACCACCTATGTGATTTTTTTATGTTTGCGACTCGAAACGGCTGGGGAAAATAAGAAAGCGTGCTAGAAAACAAGCATAGCCATCGAAATTCCAAGAACTAGAAAAACAACAGCACAAGTTCCAAACAAGTAAGCACTTTTTTGTTTTCGAATCATTTGTTCATTATGAAAAGAATATTTTCTAATAAGTAACAATCGACTAACCATAGCGGTTAATAATAAACTACCAGCTGCTATGAGAAAAAAGATAAATCCAGCCACACCCGTCCCCTCCCATTACCTTAGCGTATAGTTAAAGGTATATGTAATAAAAGCTGTTTTCATAACCTAATAGAATAATGAACAAAATAAGCAGGATTTTTGAAGAGGACGGCGAACTAATGTGTTTAAGTGGCCATATAAGGATTTGGATAGGAAAGGATGATCATCATGGGGAAAGCGAAAACATTACTAACAGGATTTATATTTGGAGGGGTGGTTTCAGCCGCTTCTGTACTTTTAACAACACCTAAATCAGGCAAAGAACTAATCGCTGAAACAAAAGTGAAGAGCGATGACATAAAAGAAGGATTTGCAAAGCTTAAAAGCGACTTGAACGAGCTTAGTACTCAAGTTAAACAGTTGTCTTCTGAAGGAAAAGAAGTAATCCAAGAAGTAGCTGCTGATTTGAAGCGCTCTATTTCTTCTTATCAACAGGACATTCAACCTAATTTAACTAGGTTAAAAGAAGATGTAGAAGAAATGCAAAAAACAATTGAGACAGTTAAAGATGAAGTAAACAGTCCGGCTTCGAAATAGCCGGTTTTTTTACAGACGATCAACAATATTCTAATATAGCTTGAAAGACCGAGAAGAAAAGGAGGGCCTTTATGAAGGAAGAACAGGAAATTTCGATTCAAGAAGCGATGATTTTCAGTCATCGAATAGGCCAATTGAGTAAAGCACTCTGGAAATCCGTTGAACGTGATTGGCAAGAGTGGCTAAAGCCTTTTGATCTTAACATTAATGAACATCATATCCTTTCCATTGCTTACCACCTTGACGGTTCTTCTATTTCTGATATTGCCAAATTTGGTGTGATGCATGTTTCAACCGCTTTTAATTTTTCAAAAAAGTTAGAATCTCGATCTCTTCTCACTTTTTCAAAAAAAGAGAATGATAAGCGCAATACATATGTACAGCTTACTGAAAAGGGTGAGAAATTGTTGCAGGAAACATGGAAACATTACTCTCCAAATCGTGATAGTGTCTTAAAAGCTTCCATGCCTATTCGAGATCTTTATGGTAAGTTTCCTGAATTTACAGAAATGATGTGTGTGATAAAAGAACTTTACGGGGAAGACTTTATGGAAATTTTTCAAAAGTCGTTCACCAAGCTTGAGAGTGAATTCTCAAAAGAATTCACAAACCAGGATGACGAAGAACGATTGAAATCGTTTTAACGATAAGGTGATACTTTAAGAAGTGTCTCCATTAGTTCTCGGTAAGTCTCTTCCTGAGCAAGTAGTGCTTTAATTGTTATTAGCGGATCTAACTTAATATTTAACATACCTACAAAATGCGTGAGCAACGTTGAACGGTTTAGGAGACCTTCTTCGATTTGTTCATGCATTTTTTGATTTACTTCTACACATAATTGAAACACTTCTGATACCTCGGCCTCGGTTAGTCCTCTGTCAATCACAAGGCGATAAAATGGGCATTCTCCTTCCTCTTCCATCTTAGCAAGTAAGCGCATATGAAACTCAATTCGATCTAATCTTTTGTGGATGGCTTCCATGTTAACTTAACTCCTTACTTTGCGATCAATTGTACTTATAGTTTACCGGAACAGGGTATAAATTGAAATGTATTTTCCAGACTAATCCAGCGCGAAAAAGCGCTGATTTTGTCAAAAAGATTTCGACTTATTTCTTCACAAAAAAACGTGTTGATTTCTGCGTAGAATCGCTGTACAGTATACGAGTATTCACTATAACACGAACCCACATGAAAGTTACGGAAGCAGGTGATTCTTATGAATTGTTGGAAATCGATTTACCTAAATCGTGAATTCGGAACACATCGATTAACTATTTTCTCGATGCTGTTAACACTATTATACTTTATTGCATTTTATCTCGTCTTCAGTATGTTATATCCGACAACAAAACATGCGATTGTACCGATACTACCGTTTCTCGGTTCCCTGGCTGTCCTTTTTCCTATTCATAAGTTGATCCACTGGCTTCCTTTAACATTAGCCGGCTTAAAAGCAACGATGAAATTAGAAAAAGGATTTGTCCTTCTACCGATGATGCGCTGTGAAACGTGCAGTCCAATTTCAAGAAATCTTTTCTTAATTGCAGCTCTTGCACCAGCCGTTACGATTACGACTGCTGCGATCGTTGCATCAGTTTATTTGCCAGCCTATGTATCGTTTTTCTCAATTCTGGCTGCGATTAACCTTGGTTTTAGCTTTAGCGACTTTCTGTATGCCTCTCAAGTGCTTCGCGCACCAAAGAATGCATATGTAGAAGACCGCAGTGAAGGTTTCCATATCCTTATTAAACGAGCTTCTTAACTTACAGTAAAAAAGTAAGAAGAAATCCTAAAAGAACAGAGCGCTAAAACTTAGCGCTCTGTTCTTTTACTATTGTCTTGCAGTCAGCAGTATTGAATTCTCATAAGACTTCCTTCATAATAATGTTAGGACAACATGCTAATTAATAGGATAGTAGGCATCGAAAACAATTTCATCATTAGGAAGGTCGAATGATTTCGCCCTAAGCTTCATATCATTCTTCAATTCTAATTCGCTTACAGCCATATAAATTGTCCCTTCATCAGAATCAATTGTTATTTCAGGCGGCAATGATGCCTGCTTTTTTATAAAGGAAAGAACTTTATCACTTGGAAGTTCAAGCAGACCAATCTGAAAAGATTTTTCTTTTAATAAAAGGTCACCATTTGGCTGTACCTGAGGCTCGAATTTAAGAAAAAAGTCCACTTTCCGATCAAAAATCGTTACGTATCCTTGAAAAGTTGCCAGCTCATCGAGATTGACACTATATCCAATATTCTTTTGTTTCTCACTGTACTTTTCAAGTTCTTGATTAATGATTTCATTCAATTCATCTTTTTTCATCTGAATCGAAAATGTCGTTTCAAAAGGTTCTTCTGTATTTTTCTCATTTGAGAGTTTGGCAATCTCACTTTCAGGAAAATAGTATTGATAGAATCCTACTACTCCTGCAAAAATGAGGACGACAGCAGCTAAGAGAATGATAAAGGCCGTCTTCCATCGGTTTTTAAACATTTGAACAGCTCCTTATGGGACGAATATTTTCCATGATACTACGGATTGAAAGATAAGTTAAAGAAAACCGTTATATATTTCTTCGAATTAACGAAATGGACTCTGGGAGGTTCTTACATGACCATTATTGGATTATTCTTCATCCTATTTGCGACTTTCATTCTAGTTACATTTAACTCTATGACAAATGCTCTGTGCTTGAAAAAAAATATTCCTGAAGAAAAACAGCCAAATGTATTTAGAACCATTAACGTTCTTATCACGATTTTGCTTATTTCTTCCTATGTAGAAGTTTTATTCACTTAGGATACAACGAACGTATCTGCATGCATACTCAAAAAAGATGAGGCGATGAGCCTCATCTTTTTTGTTTCGCCTGCTTCGTCTGCTCGACTATTGCCGTTCAAAAAAAAAGAAGAGGTTTCCCTGAATTTAATTATACCAATTTCACACAGAACCTGGCTGTTTTGTGTAATTTTTCTCATATTTCCAATTCAATTTAACTTCACATATCTTTCTATGCTATAGTATTAACTGTATCACAATATTGTTAAATTTAACTAACCCTTTAGGAGTGTATACTTGATGAAAAAAATGTTCATTATGCTTTCTGCTTTAATCGCTTTACTTGCGATATCCGCTTGCAGCAATGATTCAGGAGATAATTCAGAAGCTGTCGTTGAAACAAGCGCTGGAAATGTTACACAGGAAGAATTTTATCAAGCATTAAAAGATCAAGCTGGTGAATCGGTACTAAGCGATCTTGTCCAAACGAAAATTCTAGAAGATAAATACGATGTTTCTGATAAAGAAGTTGAGAAAGAACTCGATAAGATTAAAGAAAATTTTGAAACAGATGAGCAACTTGAACAAGCCCTTCAATCAAATGGATACCAGGATATTGAGCAGTTTAAAGTTGATGTACGAAAGCAACTTCTTGCTCAAAAAGCGGCGACCGACGGTGTAGAGGTGACGGACGAGAAGCTTAAAGAGTTCTATGAAGAAAACAAGAATCTCTTCACAGAACTAGAAGCAAGCCACATTCTAGTTGACGATGAAGAAACAGCGAAAGAAGTGCAAAAGAAATTAGAAGACGGCGGAGATTTTGCTGAACTTGCAAAAGAATATTCAAAAGATGGATCAGCTGAAAATGGCGGTGATCTTGGCGTATTCAAACAAGGCGACATGGTTGCAGAGTTTGAAGAAGCTGCCTTTGCATTAAAAGAAGGCGAAGTAAGTGACATCGTTCAATCACAATTTGGCTATCACATTATTAAGCTAAAGAAGAAAACAGTCATGTCATTTGAAGATGCAAAAGATCAAGTTGAAGAACAGTATATGCTACAAAATGCAAAAGACGTTCCAACAGTCATTGATGAGCTAATCAAAGAATCTGATATTAAAGTAAAAGATGATCAGTTTGAAGATCTCTTCAAAACAGAGGAGCCGAAAGAAAACACTGAAACTGAAGAGTCTGACAAGGCTCAATCAGAAGAATAATGATAAAAAGACGAAAGGGCTGAGCCCTTTCGTCTTTTTTATCGTACCTATTCCGGTATTCGCTGTTTCCTACGTTCGCGTTCTTCCTCCATTCTCTCCACGTACACTCTACCTTCTTCTTCAATATGAATCTGATCAACTTTTCTCTCTTCAGCTGTTAATTGCATTGTCTTATAACCACTGTAAACAATACCGGCTAGTACAAAATAAATCCACCATGGAAATTGAGAGAGTACGCCTGATAAAGTGGCCGATATCTCTGTAAGTTGAAACAAACTTAAAATGAATAAGAAACCTAGAAGTATGAGAACGCCTTTCCTCATCCAAAGCACTTCCTTTCTTTCGTACAAGCTTCTTCAATTACTACACTTTATGTGCAAAAGGAATGAATTATACCAGTAAGAAGAGTTATGAATGGTTGACTCCCTGTTTCTCACTCATGTTAAACATCACAAAATAGATGACAGCAGCACTCACTGCAAGAAAACTTATCAAGTAAAACGTCCATTGAAATCCTATTAGGGCTGTAAGTGGTATGGCTACTGGTGCGACCGTTCTACCGATTGTAAAACGAAGACTTGCAGCTGCAAAATATTGCCCACGCATATGCTCTGGAGCTAGACGCGAAACAAATCCTTCTTGAATTCCAACAACCATAAGTTCTCCCATTGTAAAAATAAACATAGCAATAGCAAGAAGCCATATAGAAGTGACGTTTCCAAATATGATCATACTTAGCGCATAGATCAAACAAGAAACAATAAAAACATTTCTCTCTTTAAATTGATTCATTTTAGTTGTCATATAAACGGTTAACAGCGCAACAAGTAAGCCATTTTCTGATATGAGCCAACTAAATATCTGATTACCATCTGCTCTGATCGCAGTATCTAAGAACGTAAAAACAGCTTGCTCTGGCACTTTTTCGCTTAAATAAACTGCGATTAATAAATCAAGTTGCATAAATGTCTGAGCAACTAGGACGCCAGCCAAAATAAATAACAGAAAAACTTTGTCATTCCCAATCACTCGATAGTCTTGAAGCTGAGTCCAAAGAAACTTTGTCCATTTCGTAGAAGAATCTGTAACGAGACTATTTTGTCTCTTTTCTGGAGCTGTCTCACGAATAAAGATGGAAATTAATACTGCCAGAGAGAAGCTGACGGCAGCAGCAATTAATAGTAAACCAAATCGATGCTGAAAGAAGAAAAGTCCGCCTAGAATTGGCCCGACGACAACTGAAATATTGAGTGCCGTATAGAAGACAGCAAAGACTGTATTCCGGTCTTTTTCTTCCACAACATCTGCAACCATGGCATGACTAGCCGGCCAGTACAATGAGCCGAAGATGCCAAGAACAGAAAAGCTTACAAACGTTAGCATTGGGGAACTAAGCCATGGAGAATTAGCAAACGCAAACGCAATAAATGTTACTCCCTGCCCTAGAGCAGAAAGAAACATCATTTGCTTTCTTCCATATTGATCCGCACAATACCCACCAATTAAATTAGCGATAACTGCAACAACCTGAGACAAAACTAGTAAGAGACCTGCCATTCCTTTCCCAAATGAATCCGAAAAATAAATTGCCATGAAGGGGAAGAACATCCAAAAAAGAATGTTCATCATGCCCTCTCCAAATAGTCTAATCTTTAAATTCCGATCCCAATCCTTTATTTTCATGTCCATCCCCCGGTCTTCCTTTTTCTCAGAAAAAAGAGAAATGGCTCAAAGAACGCATTTCCCTTCTGTTACCTTACTTTATTTTTTTACATTTTCACTAATAGGGATCACCTTAGGTTTATAAAATGAACGATTATCAAGCGCAAAGACGCGATCTGTAAATTCACCTGGCTCAACTTTATTTAGAGCTCGATCAAGCATATTCATTTTCGCATCAATGTTGTCAATCATATGCAAGATCTCTGCTTCCCGAATCATTGGAGGCTTTGGACTACCCCACTCCGCTTTACCATGGTGACTCAAGATCAGATGTTGAAGAAGCATAACTTCTTCACCTTCAATTTCTAGATCCTTTGCTGCCTGACCGATTTCATTCACCATGATCGATATATGACCAAGTAACTTCCCTTCATTCGTATAACTTGCTGCAATTGATCCTGATAGCTCTACGACTTTTCCTAAATCATGTAGGATAATTCCGCCATAAAGCAAATCTGTATCAAGAGAAGGGTATAACTGAGATAGGGACTTAGCAATATCAAGCATGGAAACGACATGATAAGATAATCCTGACACAAACTCATGATGGTTTTTTGTTGCGGCCGGGAATGTAAGAAAGTCATTTTGATGTTTTTTCACAAGATGACGCGTAATACGCTGAATGTTTGGATTACGCATTTCAAACACATACTGCGTGATTTTCTCCATAATTTCATTCACTTCAAGTGGAGCTGATTCAACAAAATCACTTACTTTCACCTGGTCCATATCTGTTGCAAGGCGAATAGCTTTAATTTTTAGTTGATTACGTCCACGATAGCTTGTCACATCACCTTTCACCTTAATAATTTGTTGAGCATCAAAACTCTCTTCATCGTCAGAAGATGCGTCCCAAAGCTTAGCCTCAATATCTCCTGATTTATCCTGTAAAATTAATGTAAGAAAAGGCTTTCCATTACTTGCTACGCCTTTCACTGATGATTTAATTAGCAGGAAGTGATCAACTTGATCACCTACTCGGTAATGTCCGATTCCCTTGAATTCCTTCATCTTTCCACCTCCGGGTCAAAATGTATTTATCTAGTATAGCATAGCGCCTTACTCAGACCTTTCGCTTTGTTTCTTCGGCATTATAATCGAAAAAACAACTCCCTGATCCAAATTGGTTACTTCTGCTATTCCTTTATGACGTTCCGCAATTTTTTTTACGATCGCAAGTCCGATACCAAATTGGCCTTTATCACCTTTCTGAAACGGTTCAAACAATCTATCTTTTTCTACTTTTTGAAATGATAGTTGTTCACCATCATTATAGACTTCTAATATAATGCGTCCTTCATCCTCACGAGCCTTTAAGTGAATCTCACTTTTAGCATAGCGCAACGCGTTTTGAACAAGGTTGTCCATAGCCGTTAACATTTGTTCATGTATCGCCGTCAATTCAATCTGTTCTCCTGATATCGAAAACGTTACATCTTCCCTCTGATACATAAATCGTTCACGAAGTTCTTCAGCAAGTACCCCAAAGCGAAATGTTTCCCAATTTCCTTCAGGCTCATCGATTGAATCCAGCTTAATATACGTCAGCATCCCTTTTACACGCTGCTCCATGCGATCGGACTCATTTAAAATGACCGTCATCGTATTATCGAGTGAATCAGGCATGACGCCATCTTTAATAGACTGCGCATAGCTTTTAATGATCATAATCGGCGTTTTCAACTCATGAGATGCATGTTGGATAAATGTTTTCTGCGCTTTATCATATCTCATTAAGTTCTGTCTCATTGATTCAAATTGATTGGAGAGTTTCTGAAACTCCTCATCACCTTCCCATTTGAACGGCTCCTTCCAATTGCGGTTTGCGATTTGCTCAAAACGTTCCCCAAGCACGGTTAAAGGTCTTCGCAAATATTGCGCAATCCACGCTGCAGGAAAAAGACTAAGAAACAAAGCAAAGAGTAAAATGATAATTAACCTCCACCAAAGGCGGTCAATCATTTGATTGCGATACGTATCCCACATATAAGAAATAAAGTACGCTTCTTGTCCATTCACATCAACTTTGGATATTACATAAAACAGTGATGCCTGGTTATTATACGTGAGTTCATAACGCCCTTTATCTTTCTTCTGATCCAGAGCATTTTTACGCATTTCAATAATAACTTCATCTGGAATTGGGTCTCCTTGTAATGGGCCACTATATAGCCTTGTAATCAATGTATGTCCAACTGACCGCTCAGCGTCTCTCCGTTCGATAAAATCTTGATCTGTTTGAGGTGGAAGTGGACCATCCTGATCTGGAAACGTATATCGTTGCTGCTCACTCTCAATAATCTGGTACGTTTCTTCTGTTAACGTTCCTTTAATAGAAAGAGGATAGATGACCGCAATCACGACGCCCACAAGCAGTACTAGAATCATAAACGAGAGCCAAATCCGCTTCGTTAAGTTCAGGCGAATCATGTGATTAACCGGTAACCAAGTCCATAAGACGTCTCAAGATTCATTCGGGGCATTTTTTTTCGTACACGTCTAATCACATCATCAACGGCGCGATCTGACCCAACATAATCGTCTCCCCAAACGTGAACAAGAATTTGTTCTCTAGACAATGTTTGATTCACATGATCAACTAAGTAAAGAATTAAATCCATTTCTTTCGTCGTTAATTCAACAGGCTCCCCTCGATCAAGTACTTTTCTTGAAACAGGGTCAATTTCATATTCTACAATTTCAAATCGTTTTTGGGATGATTGCTGATACACTCGCTTTAATAGCTTTTTGGCGCGAATGATTAGTTCTCTCGGCATGAATGGCTTTGCAATATAATCATCACTTCCTAACTCAAGACCAACGATGCGATCAAGATCTTCATCCCTCGCTGAGATGAAGATAACCGGCACATCGTCCTCTGCCTTAATTTTCTTTAACAGTTCATATCCATCAATTCCAGGAAGCATGATATCCAATATCCAAAGATGACAGGATTCGTGAATGCTTTCGAGCGCTTCTTCACCACTCAAAAAAGTTTTAACTACAAATCCTTCCTTTTCCATATACGTTTTTAATATTTGGACTAGATTCTCTTCATCTTCAACTAAGTGTATTTTATAAACTTCTTCCATAAGATCACCTCATTAAATGGTCTTTTTTATTTATCCTATCAGATGAACGTTTAAGTACATGCATCTTGTCATTTATCCCAACTGTTGTAGCTGTATGGCATGTTAATAAAATCACTTGATGTTCTTTAGAAAACTTCTTAATAAATGCTTTCGCAAGATTCGTCCGTTTTTCATCAAAATTCACAAAGATGTCATCAAGAAAAATCGGCATTTCTATTGTAGATATAGAAGCAAGTGCGAGTCTTATACATAAATATAATTGCTCAGCTGTTCCCCTACTTAATTCAGATGGCTTGTACGCTCGTCCGCTCTTATGAACAACTCGAAAAGGTTCACCTTCTAGAGGTGGATAAATAGCGGTGTAACGATAATCTGTAATGGTCTTAAAGTATTCTTCCGCTTTCTTCATCACTGCCGGCAGGCGTTCTTCTTGATATCTTGCTTTTGCTTTAGATAGAAGGTCAGATGCTACTTTCATGACGGCCCATCTTCGACCAAAAGCGTTAATCTCGTCCTCCTTTTGCTGACGTTGCAAAAGCAGCTCATCATACGTGCCATCTTCTGTTAAAAGACGAATTTTTTCTTGCTCACTAGCTATCTGCTTGTAAAGCGTCTGCTGCTTTTCCAGAATAGACGCTTCTTCCATCTCTACTTGTTGACGTTGATCCTCTAATTCTTCCACGGTTGCAAACCTTACAGAGACATTCTCACCGAGCTGAGATGAAAGAGTAGTAAGCTGGCGGTTCAGCTCTTTTGCTTCTTGATGAGCTTTTCCTTTTGTTCGATAGGCCTCTTCGCCTTCTGTCTCTGCTAACAGCATTAGACCCTTTATTTCCTCATTACAGCTTTTTAATTTTGCATAAACCTCATCGTACTGCTCCTCAAGAGATTTTAATTTACTTTTCGCCATGTCAACTTTTTTCAAACTTTCTCTTTGCTCTTCCGCTTTTTGGAGCACGCGTTGAATTGCATTTTCAGGCGTTTGATAGTGTAAATTCACTTTGTCACATAAACGCTTCATTCTATCTTCGAGCAAGGCTAAATGAGAGTCAAGCTCCTCTATCTGCTTCTGCTTTTGATGGCGGTCCGTCTGCAGCTTCTGGATTGAAACTACCCTGTCAAATGCGTCTAGCAATGATGTAGACGGTAAATTTTTTGGAAACGAATGACGTACGCGCCACTCCTCCAAATCCTTATCAAGTTGATACCTCTCCGCTTCCCAAAGATCCACTTTTTCTGCAGCCTTCAAGTATGCGCGGTTAAGGCGATCAACTTGATCTTTTATTTGTTCAGCTTGTCGAGTCCACTCTCTCTCACGGATCAGTGCCTCATCTTGCAAGCCGCCTTTAGAGGCCTTGGTTGTGTAAGTCATAAGGATTGCTCCACCGATAACAATAGCCGCCGCCACGAAACCAAGTAGCCAATTTTCAGCTAAACCTATCACAATCAGAAGTATGATGGCGACTGCCATCATCTCAAATGGCCACTTTTGGGTTGAAAAGCTTTCTCTCTCTCCCTTTTTATGCTTTTTCTCAGAAGCAATGCGTTCTTTTATGCGTTTATACTCATTTTCTTCTTTCTCAAGATCTTCTTTAGCTGTGAGGAATCCCTCATTAACGTATTGGTATTTCTGATTTGATTGCTGGTAGGCTTCCGTGATTTGTTTTAAACTTTCACGCCCAGAAAACGACGTCTTCACAGATTTTACTTTTTCTTCAGTTTCTCCTAATTCCTGCAACTCTGATTCAAGTGTTTTCTCAAGTGATAAAAGTTCTTGCTTACGTCTTCTTCGTTCTTCTGTTCTTTCTCGATAAAGAATCATTTCTTCATTCAAAGAGGAAACTTCTTGTAAGAACGTTTTCGCATCAGGAAGAAGATGATTAGGATTGATTTCTGCTTGTAGACCCTGCTTTCTTTTCTTTAAACTCTCTAATTCCCCAGATAAAAGAACCGACTGTTCCTTCCATTTATCGAACCTCCCAAGTCCTTCCTCTGGAAAAGGATCGAACTCAGGTAGAGTATCCAACAAATGAAGAAGCTTCTGTTTCTGTTTTAGAAGAGGGAAAATCTGTTTCTCATAATCAAGCGTTCGCTGCTCAGATTGAAGTAATTGCAACCTTTCTGCATTGCCCTTCACTTGTGTTTCTAACTTCTCGACCTTCTCTATCAAATGGTTATAGCTCTCGTTTTTCTTTTCCCATTCGGTCGTCTTTTTCTTTAAAGACTCATAGCTTTCCAGTTTTTCATTAAGTTGTGGTTTTCTCCCACCTGGCTTAAAAATTTCACCTTGCCACTTTTCAAAGTTCTTTTCAATGGCAAGTAACGAAGCCCCGCCGCTCATACCGGCTTCATATAATACTTGATTCCAACCCTCTTCATCATAGTTTTGATAGTCATTTAGCGTTGTCAAATTACAAAAGAAAATTTGTCTGAAGCTCGTTCGATTCATTCCCTTTAATAGTGCCTTTAAATCGTCTCTATCTCCAAATGAGCCGTTCGAATAGTAGATTACAACCTGTTCAGACGTGCGATCTTTCGTTCTTTCAATTCGAAACGTCTCTCCATTATTTTCAACAAAAAGCACTCCTCCAAAACGCGGGAGTTGATTCATACTATAGTTATTTTCTTGACGAGCCTGAAAGCCAAATAACACGTATTCGATAAACGCAATAAGCGTTGATTTTCCTGCTTCGTTCTCTCCAAATATAAGTTGCAATTCAGTTGAAATATCTTCGATTCGATCGTTTTCAAATTTTCCGAAACCATAGATTTCGATGCCATTAAGTTTCATTACTCGCCATCTCCTTTTGAATCAATGAGGTAGGTGAGCAAAAGTTCTTCCGCTTCTTTTATTAACTGACTTTCATCTTCTAATGGATGAAGCGCCTTTCTCGCTCGCCTGTGGCTATAGAGAGGGGAAATGGCTTCTTTCAGATCGTTTTGCTCATAGTGGTCTGAAACAAAGAGAATGTCCTGTAAAAAGCCACTCTGCTCTTTTAAACTGCCTCTATCCCATGAAGGCATTGAATGCAAAGATAATTTGTAGGGCCACACAAATCCGTTATCTTCCATGTCTCGATTTAATTGGAGTGTTTGGAGAAGGTCATCTAATTGGTTAGCATACAGCAGATCTGTATGTAATGAACTTATCCCGATAAATTCAAAATTGATTAAATGCCCGCCTGTAGAGAAGTTTTCCTGATTCAAAATTTCTTCACAAACGTTTAGAAGTTGCTCCATGGAGTTACATTTCCCAATATCAACAACTGGCCTATGCCATGTAACATCAGACGTTTGATGAAAAACCGTTAATGGACCAGCATCGCTTAATTTTACAAAATAACATCCTTTTTCGCCACGTTCTTTTGAATGAGCTCCCTGGATATTTCCGGGATAGACGATGGGTGGATTTTCTAGTAACTCTGTCCGTTGATGAATATGACCAAGCGCCCAATAATCGAAGTTCTTTTCCATTAATTCACTTAACGTAAACGGAGCATAAGCAGAGTGCTCCGTCTGTCCTTCTAAATTTCCGTGAAGCATTCCGATTTGGAAACTATTTTCATCCGCCCTTTGATAAGCACTTGCCATCCGTTCATTCACATGACGAGTTGGATAACTAAATCCATGAATCCAGGCAACCGTCTTCTCCTCTTGCTTGAATGGAACAGCTTCCACTTCCTTACTGAAAAAGTAGCTTGATTCTGGCCAAGTTAAAGCAGCCCACTCTCCGTCCAATGCATCGTGATTCCCATGGGATAGATAGCTATAGATTCCCGCCTCATCTAATCTCTTTAACTCTTGCAAGAGAACCATCTGTGTCTTTATGCTACGATAGCTACTATCAAACAAATCTCCAACAAAAAGGACAAAATCTACCCGTTGCTGAATAGCAAGATCAACGATAGCGCGCAAAGAGCGATAAGCACTTTCTCGAACAAACTCATGAATCGAAGTTGGTAATTGATTCGCACCAGTGAATGGTCTATCTAAATGTAGATCCGCACAGTGCAGAAAGGATACTTCTTTCATCACTCATCTCCCTTTCGAATGCTCTCTACCATTCATTTTACCATATCTAATCGAGCGCACGTTCGTACGCTTTCACATTATCTGCTCACCTGCATCGTATACTTATTCGATCAACGATGAAGATTTAAAAAATAAAATAAGACCCGGAGAAACCATATCCCCGGGTCTGCTAACTTCTTTTCTTTAGATGCTATTGTTCACGTTTCGATAATTTCAATGCTTTTCCAATGTCTTTTAATGAAGATGACTTTCCATACATGAGAACACCACCTCGGTAGACTTTCGCGCCCATAATACCAAATAAGACAATTGCTCCAACGAGCAGCGTAAGGCTTAGAGCTACTTCCCAGAATGGAATCGAGAGCATCCCTACACGTAAAAACATCACTACCGGTGAGAAAAACGGGATATAGGATGAAATCGTGACAAATGTAGAAGATGGGGTGCTTAGTCCGAACATCGCTATAAAAAAGGCAATAATAATAAGAAGCTGTATTGGCATGATCATCTGCTGCACTTCTTCGGCTCTACTAACGAGTGAACCGACCATAGCAAGAATCGTCGCATATAGTAAATACCCAAGAATAAAGAAAACAATCGCATAGACGATAAGCGAAGTTGACAAGTTGCCGAAATCAAGAAATGAAAGGAAACCTGTTTCTGTGAGTTCTTCTTCCTGCATTTGCATAAACAGATAACCACTTGCAATAATAATGGCGTATTGCGTTAAACCAAGCAAAGCGATTCCAAGAATTTTCCCAAACATTTGCTTTACAGGAGAAACACTTGAAATTAAGATCTCCATCACTCGTGATGATTTCTCAGTTGCTACTTCAACAGCTACCATATTCCCATAAAAAATGACTGAAAAGTAGATAACGAACAAGAGCACATATACAAACACGCGCGCTTGATTCAATTCCTCCTCCGTCTTTGCCCCTTTTTCTAAAGCTACTTTCTCAAACTGTACAGGCTGATCAATTTGATTAAGCTGCTCCGGAGTCACGCCAGCTTTTTCAGCTGCGAGTGTACTCTTCATTTGTTGAAGAGCTGTTTCAAGTACTTGAGGAGTTACTTGTTCTGCCACCGTCTCCGCTTTATAAAGACCTGTCGGCTCCAGAGCTTCGTTTTCCTCTACAACCAAGTAGCTGTCAAGGTCTCCCTGTTCGACCGCCTCTTCCGCTTCATCTTCTGTTCCCTCGAACTTTTCTAAAACAATTTCCGCGTCCATCATCTTGATTTGATTTTCAAGGGATGAATAAAACGAGCCTGTATCAATTACCCCTACACGATCGGCCTCACTCGAATCAAACGTATTAATAATGGTTGAGATGTTCGTAATTAAAAAAATCATCAATAATGTAATGACCGTCGTAATAATAAAAGCTTTGGACTTTAATCGGTTTAAATACGTCTGGGATAGGACGATGAAAAACTTATTCATATGCCGCACCCACCTTTTCGATGAAAATATCATTTAATGACGGCTCTTCTAATTCAAACTGTCGAACAAACCCTTTACTTACCAACTCCCGTAAAACGGTTTGAGAGACTTGTTCATTCTCGATTTGAACGACGCTATGATTTAACCCCTGTTTCAATCGAACAACTCCGGCAACGTTTTCTAAAAAGGCAACGTCAAAATCTGCATCAATTCGAATATTCTTTTTTCCATATGAACGTTTAATCTCTTTTAAATTTCCTGAAACAACTGCTTTTCCTTTATGTAGGATACAAAGATGCTCACAGAGTTCTTCCACGTGCTCCATACGATGACTGGAAAACAAAATGGTTGTTCCGGATTTTTTCAAATCAACCACAGCCTCTTTTAGCACTTCAACATTTACTGGGTCAAGACCACTAAATGGCTCATCAAGAATGAGCAATTCTGGTTTGTGAATAACGCTTGCAATAAATTGAATTTTTTGTTGGTTTCCTTTTGATAGTTCTTCCACTTTCTTGTCAAGGTACTCAGGGACTTTAAACCGTTCAAGCCATATTGCAATTTCCTTTTCAACTTCTGCTTTCTTCATTCCTCGTAACTTACCAAGATAAATGAGTTGTTCTTTCACTTTCATCTTTGGATAAAGACCGCGTTCTTCGGGTAGGTAGCCAATTAAATGACTGGAATCATAAGAGATCCCTTCTCCCTTCCAGCTAATGGTTCCTTTTGTTTGATCAATAAGTCTCAGTAGCATCCGAAAGGTTGTGGTTTTACCCGCTCCATTCCCACCGAGTAAACCAAATATCTCATTCTCTGGAATAGATAAATTAAGACCCTCAACTGCTGTAAAAGCTCCAAACTGCTTTGTAATATTTTGAAATTCGAGCATAACTTCCCCCTTTTAATTGCCTTCGCAACACTCCACGATAAGTATAACGTTTGATTTATCTAAAAGATTCGTTTTTTTAGAAAAAAGTGACAACAAATTGATCAATCGGTAAACTACTAGTAGGAGGGGATATCATGGAAAAATACATTATCACGGCATTCGAAAAAAGTGGCGCTACCGTTCTTGATGAAAGTTTCGAGGCACAAGACGACAAGGAAGCCAAAAAAGTAGGCGAGGAACTGTTGAAACAAAAAGGATTTGGAAATCATACGGCACGTGTCGTATCATCTGCAGGTAAATTGATCGTCTTAAAAAGATAGCCCAAACAAACGGTTAGGCAACCTCAAAAAACCGCCCGTCCATAAAGGACGAGCGGTTCTCTTCTGTTATTTTAAGTTAATCCAAACGCTCTTCACTTCTGTGTAATTATTTAGTGCATAAGAACCCATTTCTCTTCCGATACCAGATTGCTTATAGCCACCAAACGGAGAAGCTGCATCAAACGCATTATAGCAGTTCACCCATACCGTTCCAGCCTTTATTTTGTTTGCAACATAGTGAGCAGACTTCAGATTCTCTGTCCAAAGTCCAGCTGCAAGACCATAATTTGAATCATTTGCTCGTTCGATCAATTCATCAAGATCTTCAAACGGCATGGCAGCAACAACTGGACCAAAAATCTCTTCTTTTGCAATGGTCATTTTGTCATCAACATCAGAGAAGATGGTAGGCTGAACATAATATCCTTTATCGTACGGAACCTGTCCACCAGTAAGTAATTCCGCGCCTTCATCCTGACCCTTAGAAATATATTTCATGACTCGCTCATGCTGTTCAGCTGATACGAGTGGCCCCATTTCAGTATCAGGATCAAGTCCAGCTCCCTGCTTAATCTTCTGGCTATGGCTTACTAAATCAGCCATTACATTATCATAAGCCTTCTTTTGGACAAACAGTCTTGAACCAGCACAGCAAACCTGGCCCTGATTAAACATAATACCGCTTAATGCCCCAGGTATCGCTTTTGTCATATCAGCGTCAGGTAAGATAATATTTGGAGACTTCCCACCGAGTTCAAGCGTAACGCGCTTCAAATCATTCGAAGCCTGGTTCATAATATATTTACCAACCTCAGTCGACCCAGTAAACGCAATTTTATCGACATTTGGATGCTTGACGAGTGCATCCCCTGCCGTCTCACCGTATCCTGGTACAACGTTCACAACACCTTCAGGGAAACCAGCTTCTTCCATCAATTGAGCTAAGTAAAGTGCTGAAAGCGGCGTTTGCTCCGCAGGCTTAAGTACAACCGTACAACCAGTTGCAAGAGCAGCACCAAGTTTCCAGGCCGCCATAAGTAGAGGGAAATTCCACGGAATGATTTGACCCACAACACCTAATGCTTCATGGCGCGTATAGTTAAAAAACGGTCCGTTAACTGGAATGGTTTGTCCCATGATTTTAGTCGACCAGCCAGCATAGTAGCGAAAGTGCTCAATCGCAAGTGGAACATCCGCATTTTGCGTTTCACGAATCGGTTTTCCATTATCAAGCGTATCAATCATCGCAAGCTCTTCTTTATTTTCTTCCATCAAATCAGCTAGCTTATAAATTAAGCGACTTCTAGCAGAGGCAGACATGCGAGACCATGGTCCGCTGTCAAAAGCTTTCCGAGCTGCCATAACTGCTTCATCAATATCGTCTTTCATTGCTTCACTAACTGTTGCAAGTACTTCACCTGTTGAGGGGTTTAGCGTATCGAATGTTCTACCTGATACCGAATCCTTCCATTGACCGTTAATATAAAGTTGCTTTGTGCCTTTCAGAAATTCCGTCACCTTTGGATTCAAGTCGAGTAATTTTTGCATACTATCCCTCCAGAATTCAAAATTATCAAACATTATACATATTAGCTGTTTTTTCGTGAAAGCCTTTTCATTTTAAGAAAATGATTCAAAAGTCGCATAAAAAACGCCTTCATTCCCTACTATTCGTCAGGGTTCGATGAAGGCGTCAAAAACTTGGGCTACCTTTTTAATTGAACACGCATTTGCTTTCGAAAAACTTCTTTCACCATATAAGAAACGCCTTGTTGGTCATTTGATCGCGTTACCCAGTCGGCAAGTCTCTTTAATTCATACGAAGCATTCCCCATCGCCACGCCAAGACCCGCTTGTCGAATCATTTCAGCATCACAATCTGCGTCACCGATCACAACCATTTCATCAACAGGTACGCCTAATTTCTCCCCTAAAATACGAAGTCCTTTTGCTTTTGAAACGCCTTTAGGAATAATGCCAAAATTACACTTTGTCGAACGAACAACGGATATCGAAGGAATGCGCTCCTCTAGCATTAGACGTGCTTCCTCTCTCTCTTCTTCATTAAAGAAATGCGCATCAATTTTTGGAGGAGAGAGCTCTTTCTTTTCTAAATACTCACTTAGTGTTTCCACAAAGTTTACCGGATAGAATAATGGATCTCCTATACCTAGCGTCATCTTTGCTGATAAATAGTTGTTATGCTTCACTCGATTTCCAACAGCTAATCGTTCATGAATGATGCGAATATGGCAATCATATTCTTCTAGAATGTTAACGATCTTATTAACATCCTCGTTTGAAATCCTTTCTTCATAAATTGGCTTTTCAACCTCTTCAGCAATAAAGGCGCCGCTATGCGTAACGAGCATGACATCATCTAACTTCACTTCCCTCGCAATTTTCTTAGCAGAAGCAAAATTACGACTCGTTGTGAGCGTTACGTATACTCCTTTCTCTCTCACATAATTAATGGCTTCCTTCGTTTCTTTGTCAATTTTATGATTAGATCTAAGTAAAGTCCCATCAATGTCTAATGCAAGAAGTTGATAAACCATTCGAATCCCTCCTATATAGAAGTACTCCCTTCCCCACTTATCTCTATGACTCGTAACTCTTGTCTTATCACATTAATTTACCTGATTTAAACCGTTATCAGAATTAAGCGTTTAAAAAAGTGACAGCATGGGAAGTTTTAATATGAAACTAGTATTATTACAAATTCATTACAATAATGGAGAGGGGTCTTATACGTATGACAAAAGGGAAAGAAAGAATCAGATTTGACTGTACAGGAGCATTTAGTGAGCCACATATTTATAAATGTTCTGAATGCGACCATGAATTTAGAGGAATCATTGCTAGTGATAAGAAAACAGATCACCAATTAAACTGTCCTCATTGTTCAGTAGAAGAAACGATCATTTCACAGCCGACTCAGTTTGAAGTTATCGGTGTTATTGAGAACGCTTCCTAAGCATTTATTCTTTTTTTATAACTGTTTCCTAGTTTTTGTGCTTATCCGAATGAATCGCATGTTTCACTCGGATAAACCCAAAATCAAGCCGTCGATAGTATGAAAACAAATCATATAAAAAAACCGCTCATCCTGAGATGAACGGTTTTTTAATTACTGCTGAATGTCTTCTTCAGGGCTACCGTAAAGGTCCTCTAGAGGCTTCGTTACGATTTTGTTAATGTCCTGAATAACCTGGCTCATGCGCTGTTCTTGTTGCATCAACTGGGAAATCACTTCATGTTGCTGAACAAGTTCAACTTGTTGTTGAGCTTTTTGAGCTTCTTCTTCTGTGATCTGTTGACCAGACATTTGCTTCTGTTGAAGCTCCATTTGCATGTTGCGGAAGTTATCAAATAGTTTCTTTGATACTTCATCCTGATTTACCTGATCGTATAATTCTTTAAGCTTCGTGTAGTCCTCGTGTTCACGCATTGCGCTTTCTAATTCGTATGCTACGTCGTAAAGATTTTTCTCTGCCATTGTATCTACCTCCTTAGTAAGTGAGGATTATTTCGCTCTCATAACCCTATACTTCCCCACTATAACAAAGACTGAAACGAAATTCATCCCAAAAGGGTAATGATTACACCTTGGATCAATCCAATCATTCCTCCGAGTACCGCACCTAGATACGTAATCATCTTAAATTCGCGCCTAGATATCGATAAAACCATTTCTTCAAGACGCCCTACCGAGAACGTCTCAACCTGACTTTTCACCACATCGGCAAGATGCAATTGCTCCATGAGGGGCTGCAAATTCCGACTTAAATATTGACCAGCAGCATCCACGATCCTCGGCACAAAGTCTTCAACAATACGCTGTTTATATGGCTCTACTGCTTCTGATAAGCTTAAGTTCATCACATGCTGAATTGGAAGTTCCTTCACGATAACGTTCGTTATTCCTTGCACAAGCTCTTCTGAGTCAAACTTGTCTTCAAACGTCTCTAATTTTGTTTCTTTAAGCGAATGCCATTCTTTCTCCAGCATCGTGATGATAACATTTTGAATATCTTTTTGCTTCAGAAGACGAAGCAGTTCAGGTTGCACCTTATCCACTAGTCTTGTATTCGTAAAAAACATATTGATCATACTTCCAAGCGTTCCACGGTCAGCAAGATATCGATCAATCATGACAGATAGTTTGTTCTTTCCTTCAGAAGAAGCGATGTAATCACTGATTTTCGTTAAAATAAGATCTGCAATCGGTTCGATCGCTTGATCAATTCTCTCCTGTGTTTCCCCTGGAAGAATCTCAGCTAATTCCTTGCTTTTTAAATTCACTAGTTTTGTTTCAATTTTTTTAGTAAGATACGTGCTTGCTTTTAACCTTATTTCTTGTTCGGGATTCTCGAGGTGAAGTCCTCGCTTTAAAAGATCCTCGATTTTTTCATCAGAGTCTACTAATTTCAACACTTCTTTTTGTGCATACTCAATCATCGTACGCTTGAAAACAGGATCATTCATTTTTTGCTGAATTCCTTCAGCAGTTAAAAGGTGTTCAACAACCATTTTCCCAAGTTGCACTGCTAATTCATCTCTTCGCTTCGGAATTAGACCAGGGGTAAATGGAACTTTCCATTTACCTATGTACCGAGCTTCATATGGTCTAAACAGCATTTTAATCGCTAAAGAATTCGTGAATCCACCTATTACTGCGCCAATAGCGATCATAAAGAGGATTGTTATAATTATAGACGACATGATACCTCAACCTTTCTATCCTTCACGTTCACATAGTAAACTTCATCTTCATAGTATACGATATCCGCTATTGCCTATCCAGTTAAAGGAAGGTAATAAAGCAAAAAATGTTGAACGAGGGTCTTGAATGAAACATGCTGAAAAAATTATTTTACAACCAGAAAATTCAAGCTCTTCCCAATCTAAACTTACGTTAACCATTCCAGAAAAAATCGCTTCTAAATGGAAACTGACGGATTCTCCCATTCCACTGCGATGTGGTGCGGTTGAAGTTAGCGTTTCAATAAAGGTCTATCATACACCATCAAGTCATACCGTATACTGTTCACCTGATCTCCTCCGTTCCCTGTCACTGCCAGATCAAACCATTCCGATTACCATGACCTTTTGTCATCAGAAACAAATACTCTCACTTGGTCCAATCTTTTGCCTTGCTCTTAATTCTTCTTCAAAAGCAGAGAATACGTTTGGATCTTATACAGATTTTTGTAAGGAAGTAGCAGAGTATTGCGAGGAACATCATATTCTTTTCTACGTGTATACGTTACAGCCCTGGAATGAAACAAAGGTATCAGGATTCATTTGGAATCAACGAACATGGGTGGAAACGACACTACCAATACCATCCGTTATCTATAATCGAATCCATTCTAGAAAACTTGAGAATTCTCATTTTATCAAACAATTGAAAGTCTATTGGCAACAACAGAAGATCCCCTATTTTAATGAGTCCTTTCTTGATAAATGGGACGTACATCAGAAACTCCTATTATACGATGAGATCGTTCCATATCTTCCTGAGACGGTTCTCCTAGAAGGGTTTGATGCGATTGAAATCATGATAACAAAACATCCTATCCTTTATTTAAAACCGTTAAATGGAAGCCAGGGCAAACATATTTTTCGAATCTGTCAAAGTGATAATCTCTTTCATCTTGATTACTCTAGCTTTCATGGCAGTCAAACAATTTCATCTTCTGCCTTACCGAACCTCTACAAAACAATTCGCTTACGATCTAAATATATTCCCTATCTCATCCAACAAGGCATACCTCTCATCGATATTGACGGTTGTCCAGTTGACTTCCGAATTCTATGTTTAAAAGGTACTGGTGGGAAATGGTCAGTTGTCTCAGCTGTATCGAGAGTTTCTCAAACCAATGAACAATTTGTCTCAAATATCGCACGTGGTGCTCTATTAAAAAAATTTAATGAAGGTCTCGCTCCATTTGAAGATTCGATGAAAAGCCAACTAATGCGGATTCTCCCTGAACTTGCTCGTGAGGTTTCACAAATCATTGATCGTGAGAGTGAAGGTTTATTTGCGGAGCTTGGCATCGACATGTCAGTGGATCAAGACGGCCATCCGTGGATAATTGAAGTAAACACAAAACCTTCAAAAACTTCAGAAGGGACAACATCTAGTACCTACCGCCCATCCGTAAAAGCGCTAATCCGTTTGGTGCATTGGTATGCATCCTCATAGAAGGGGGAGGTTATGAAATCATTTGGGATTCTCCAACATTCACTTAAACATGAAAGGGATTACGTTTCCAAATTAAGTGAAGCTGGAATAGCTTTAGGTTTCGATGTCTATCGATTTTCTCCTAACCAGCATTCTTCTCATCAATTACGAGGGCTAAAATACGACCAACTAAAAAAAGATTGGGTGGCAACGGAGTTTAAGGTACCGGAATTTATCTATGATCGGTGCTTTCATAATGGAAGCACCACCAAAAAAGAAACAGCTTTTATTAGATGGTTAAAAACGGAATCTAACGCAACTTTCCTTGGTCATGGGCTTCCAGGAAAGTGGGAGATATACAAACAATTAAAGAAAAGCCCTTTACTAAATCGTCATATACCACAATCAATAAAGCTTCATCCTCATACGTGTGCTAGAGTACTATCCGATTTACTAACTGAAAACGGCAAGCTTATTTTGAAACCAATTGTCGGTTCACAGGGTAACGGTATTATGCTACTCACTCAAAACCAGGACCAGATTAGTGTTCAAATCAATCATAATGGGCGTATCTTTCATCATACTTATGATAAAACCAGTTCTTTATTTAAAATGATCAGGAGAATTTTAAAACAGCGCGACTATATCGCACAACAATGGCTTTCTTTACTTGATCAAAACAATCGACCCTTCGATCGAAGAGTGGTCATGAAGAAAACCTCTTATACAACCTGGGAAGAAATCGGTCGGGCAACTCGTATAGGAAACCCTGAATCTTTTGTATCTAACTTGCATAGCGGAGGCACCATTCAAACCGACCAACAGCTTTTAATGCCAGCGTCTGTCTTTCATCAAGCTGAGCCAATAATTAGCCGACTTTCTCATTGTGTAGCTTCTATTTTAGAAGAAACATTCTCTCCATTGTTTGAACTTGGTTTAGACTTCGGAATTGATCGATCAGGTAAAGTCTGGTTACTTGAAGCAAATTCCAAACCTGGACATAAGGCCATTCGATCGCATCAAGATTACTATACGATTCCATTTTACTATTGCCATTCGCTTATCAGCGAGAAGAAAGGGGTTAAGTGCTATGAATGCCATTCTTCCATTAAGAAAGGATAGTACTTCTCAAGGGAATTTCTATGTTCCAGCCACTCTGTTTAAACGTTGGGTAGATCACATTTCTTTTCCTAATCAGCTATGTTTTGGTTCCAGACGATCCTTTTGCACAGTCTCTCCTCATCCTGATAACAAAGAAGAGTACCTTCTATCAGAAGATTTATGGAAAGTGCTGGGTGTGCCTTCGGAAACATCTGTTCACCTTTTTGAAAAGGGAAATTCACTCCATATCGGACCGCTAATTGGGATTTTCACAGCAGGGTTTACAAAGGATAGTATGAGGCCGATTGGGGAACGAAGTATGTATTTCGCTAAATTATTGTCAGCTACCTTGAAGTGTGGTGCAATTGGCTTTGCTTTTGGCGCGCATCACATTGATTGGAAAACAGGAAGTATTAAAGGATTGATGTATAACAAACGAGGCTGGTACAGAGTAACCGTACCGATCCCTGATGTTGTTTACGACCGCCTTCCAAACAGAAGTTCAGCAAGCATTGAACAAGTCAGTACGACAATGAAGAAACTTCAATCGCAATACTTCACTCCCTGGTTTAATCCTGGATTCTTTGATAAGTGGACGATGTTCGAGAAATTACGCAAAGATGAAGCAGTAAAGGATTATTTACCAGAAACGGTTCTAAGTCCTAAAACAACGATCATCGCAAGTATGTTGAAAGAGTATGAGCAACTATATATTAAACCTGCCAACGGAAGTCTTGGTCTTGGCATTCAGCAAATCTTAAAACCAGCTAACGAAAAGTATTATTATTGCCGCTTCAGAACAGATAAAGAGAACCGCCTTAGACGATATACATCACTAGCAAGGCTAATCAAAACCCAGTATCCAAATGGAATGGACGGTCTCATTGCTCAACAGGGAATTGATTTACATCGCATCCATCACCGTTCAATGGATTATCGCGTTCATACAAACAAAAACAAAGACGGATACTGGGAAGTCAGTGCGATTGCTGCAAAGATCGCAGGCGCAGGAAGCTTAACGACTCACATGGCATCAAATGGAACTGTTAAAACAATTGGAGAGCTCACTTCTGAATATGGCGTAAAGAAGCAGGTAGAAACTGATTTAATGGAGGCTTCCCTTCAATTAAGTCGTGCGATAGATAAAAAAGTCTCTGGCTTTATTGGTGAAATTGGGTTTGATCTCGGCATTACAAAAGAAGGCGAAATTTATTTATTTGAAGCAAATTCAAAGCCAGGAAGAGGTATTTTCTCCCATCCAAAATTAAAAGCAGAAGAAGCAAGAACGAGAATGTTACCGATCGAATATGCCATCTTTCTAGCACAATCGACAATCGAAAAGCAACTGGTTACTACAGTATGATTGAATTATTTTATAGTCATGAGAATAAACGCTGGTATCAGCAGAGCAGTTATCAATCCATTTATTGGGGGAAAGAGCCAAATACGCTCCCTCCCTTTCCCTCTTTTTCTTCTTCTATTATTAAATTGCAGTCTTCCCATGATGCCATCAGGCCTCTTGTCGGCATTCTTGCAGGATCTACCCGCAAGCATCACTTCAGTGGCAATGGCACGATATTCAAAGCCATTCAAAAAGAGCTCACTGATTCTGGCGGACTTTCTTACGTATTTACACCTGACGATATTCATTCATCATTTATAACTGGTTACCTTTACGATCACTTTTCTCAAAAATGGACAGGTTATCGTTTCCCGTATCCTAACATCGTTTACAACCGGATCCCTGATCGCGAAGAAGAGCACTCCGATAAAGTGACCGCTTTTTTCAGCTTACTAAAGAAGAAAGGAATCCCATATTTTAATCGGTCATTCTTCCAAAAAGATCATGTACTTTCTCACTTATCGGGAAACGAAGAGTTATTGCCTTTTATTCCAGAGTCAGCACCTGTTACCGAATCAAACGTAAAACAATTTCTCAATACGCACCACTCCATATTTTTTAAACCAACTTCAGGTAGTAAAGGGAGAGGAATTTTTAAAGTAAATAGAGTAGAGACTGGATTTCACTATACCGATCATGAAAGGAGTTATTTATTTTCAACTTTCTCCTTATTAAAAGAACACCTTGCTACTCAAATAGGAGAGTCTTATATCATGCAACGTAAAATTAAACTGGCAACACATCAAGGAGAAGCTTATGATTTTCGAGTCCTTTTACAAAAACCGTTCAAAAGCTGGCAGGTCACCGGCATTGGAATTCGTGCGGCTCCACCAAATGGACTAACGACCCATGTTCCAAAAGGTGGGCGTATTCTACCGTTTCATAAGGTTGCCACTCAGGAAGATGAAGCGCGACTGACTTCGCTTGCAATTCGTACAGCTGAAGTTCTTGAAAAAAAAGAACAGATGCTCGAATGCTCTTTAGATATTGGAAAAGATCGTGATGGACAGCTTTGGGTTTTTGAAGCGAATGCAAAACCAATGCGTTTTGATGAACCATTGATTCATCAAGCTTTTATACGTTCGCTCATCACATCTTTTCGAACTTATTCAGCGTATTAACTTCCTATGTTATGATGATAAAAAAGTGACATGGGGGAATACGATGATTTCGCACTTTCAATATAAATCGGTTGGATCAAAAGTAAGAAAACCTAAATGGGAAGTATCTTTTTTTCACCAAGGAACGTATTACCGTACACTATACCTTCATACTGGAGAATTCGCATGGTTCCAGCCCGCTCCACCCGAATCGGAACAAAACAAACTTCAGTCTCAAATTCATGAACTTATGCTTTTCCATGTATACGAACAAGACTCATAATCCTCTTCTAAGGAACGCATACTAACCTTATTCAACGAAACAAGGAGATGAATAAGGATGCCAACAAAAAAAACAGAAGACTCGATGTACGAAGGCCGCGATAAATTTGATATGGATATCGACCGTATGGTAAATGAAGGAATGGCTGGCGGCGCCGTTCATCAAAGTTACAGACAGGCACAAATTGAAGAAGCTATTCCCGTTATGGAACAAGAGCCTCCCTATTCAAGCGTAGAAAAAAAGGATAAAGACAAACAGAAATAATGTAATCCAAGAACCTCTTGCATACGAAGAGGTTCTTTTCGATTCCTTCTCTATTAATTTGAAGCAGCTCATGCGTTATACTAGAGGATAACTGTACATTAGGGGGACCACTTATGAATGCAAAACTTGCCGATCTATATGGAAATGATTACGTCCTCACCTCCGAACAGCCTGATCTGTTCCATTGGTACCGAACCACTGATGGTGAAGAATTCGGGATTCGCAAAACTCGTCTTACCGGACGCGAGAAGGATCTTCTAAATGCCCTCTTCCCTTCCATTCGCATACTAGATGATCGGATGAACCAGGTTCAAGCAAAATGGGCTTCTCTCCTTTTTGAAGAGGATTCAAGCGTGGAACTTAACCTAAATTCACCTGTCCGGTATATCCATTTTTATTTAAAAGAAGCACCATCCGATCTTTCTGATTTCATCGAGGCTATGACTGGCCTGTTTTCTGAGGAAACGGTGCTTTTGTTTGAAAATGAGAGGAAAGGCGTTCTCGTGCAAGCTAACGAAATAGACGAACAAATCGTTCATGAACTTGAACAAACAGCTGCAGCCCTAACAGCTGACTTTTTTACTGGGATGTCTTTGTTTGTTGGTCAGACGATCCGTCATTCGGATAGCAGTCACTTAAAGCGTGTTTATAAAGCCGAAAAAAAATGGTTCGCTACAGGAAGAGAGCTGATGCCTTCTCAAATGGTTTTCACACACGTGGACATTGTCCCTGCTGTTCTTTTCAATGAAGCGAGTGAAGAAACCATTGATTACTTAATTAAACTCATGGAACCAATTCAACATGACTCTGAACTACTAAAAAGTATCCGGATTTATTTAGAATCAAACTTAAACATTACCCTTGCAGCAAAACAGCTATACGTACATAGAAATAGTCTCCAATATCGTGTTGATAAGTTTATTGAAAAAACGGGAATCGATGTTAAAAGCTTTCAAGGAGCTGTGATGGTTTATCTTTCTCTTCTTGCGATGGAACTGCGTTAATGGACGCAGTTTTTTTTATTGCGTTGCCCTTTCCTCTCACGTCTTTCGGTCAAAATGCACAAAACCTCGGAACAAGTTTGTGCACGCTTACAATTTACGATAGCGTTTTCATAGAGTAGACTTAGAACTAGCAAAAGGAGTTCATTTCATAGGAGGCATTAACATGGCAGAGATCGCGCTCAATCACATTTACAAAAGATATGATAACAAATTTGAGGCAGTAAAAGACTTTAACCTTGATATTAAAGATAAGGAATTCATCGTATTTGTAGGACCTTCTGGTTGCGGTAAATCAACAACGCTTCGTATGATTGCCGGCCTTGAAGATATCTCAGATGGTGACCTCGTTATTGGTGATCGTCGCGTGAATGACGTAGCACCAAAAGATCGTGATATTGCAATGGTATTCCAAAACTATGCCCTTTATCCTCACATGAACGTCTACGATAACATGGCATTTGGTTTGAAACTGCGTAAGTTCGACAAAAAAGAAATTGAACGTCGCGTAACGGACGCTGCTCGTATCCTTGGTCTTGAAAGCTTGCTCGATCGTAAACCTAAAGCACTCTCAGGTGGTCAGCGTCAGCGTGTTGCACTAGGTCGTGCAATCGTACGTGATCCACAAGTGTTTTTGATGGATGAGCCACTTTCCAACCTAGATGCAAAACTTCGTGTGCAAATGCGTGCAGAGATTTCTAAGCTTCATCAGCGTCTACAGACAACGACAATCTATGTAACTCATGACCAAACAGAAGCAATGACGATGGCAACGCGTATCGTTATTATGAAAGATGGCCTTATCCAACAAGTAGGAACACCAAAAGATGTATACGATGCACCTGACAACGTCTTTGTTGGTGGCTTTATTGGATCTCCTGCAATGAACTTCTTCCGCGGTACATTGCAAGATGGCTTTTTCAAACTAGGTGATGTTCAAGTGAAAGTTCCTGAAGGGAAAATGAAAATACTTCGTGATCAAGGATACTTGAACAAAGAAGTCATGCTTGGTATTCGTCCTGAAGATATTCATGATGAACCAGTATTTATCGAATCTTCTCAAGATACAAAAGTTGATGCCGTCATCGATGTAGCTGAATTAATGGGTGCAGAAACTTACCTTTATTCCAAAGTTGCAGAACAAGACTTCGTAGCACGTGTTGACTCTCGTACCGATATTCAAAACGGTCAGAATATCAGCCTTGCGTTTGATATGAATAAATGCCATTTCTTTGATACTGAATCAGAACTTCGCATTCGTTAATAAAATGGTAGGAAAAGCTTCCTCTTAAAGCGAGGAAGCTTTTTTATTTGTCTTCTTGCATGAAGCAGGAAATTAACGTCAATAATGTTTCTTGATTGACTTTAAGTAAAATGCTAACTACAATAAATTTATAATTCACATCAATTTTGTAGGAATTAAAAGGAGGACTTTATTTTGAACAAAAAATGGATGCTAGGGTTGGTACTTGCCTTAACACTTACTGTACTTGCTGCCTGCGGTAGCAATGATAATACAGAGAATAGCGAAGAAGGAAGTTCCGATGAAAAAGAAACGCTATTAATTGGAACAGAAGCAACTTACCCACCATTTAGCTATCGTGATGACAATAATGAAATCACTGGTTATGACGTGGAGGTTGCAAGAGAAGTAGCCGATCGTATTGGAATGAAAGCGGAATTCAAAGCAATTGAATGGAAAGGTCTTCTTTCTTCACTTGAGACCGAACGTATCGACATGGTAGCGAACCAAGTGACCATTACCGACGAACGCAAGGAACAGTTCGATTTTACTGAGCCTTATACTTATTCTGGTGGACAAGTGATCGTCAACGAGAATAATGAAGATATTAAAGGTATTGAGGACCTTGAAGGAAAAACAGTTGGAACAACACAGGGAAGTAACTACGCGCAAGCTGCTGAAGATGCAGGAGCTGAAACAAAAATTTACAAAGGTGCAAACCAGGTTCTTACAGATCTTAGTAACGAACGTAACATTGAAGCTGCGATGAATGACCGTCTCTTTATTTTAACGGAACTGCCTGAGCAGGATTATAAAGTAAAAGGCGTTGGAGAAACATTCAACAAAACGGAAATGGCATTTGCTCTTCCAAAAGGAAATGAAGATTTAGTTAACAAGATCAATGATGCATTGAAGGAAATGAAAGAAGACGGAACACTCGCAGACCTTTCAAAAGAATATTTTGATGGAGAGAACGTAAGTGAGTGAGACAACTGATGTGTTAATTAATTCTTTGCCCTTTCTTCTTGAAGGGGCGAAGAATACACTTCTTCTTAGTTTCTTTTCCATCTTTGGTGCTTTATTCGTTGGATTAATGATTGCTTTGTTGCGTCTTTCAAAAAGTAAAATAGCGATTGGGTTAGCAAAATTATATGTCTCGTTCTTTAGAGGCACTCCACTACTAATCCAATTATTTATTTTGTATTATGGTCTTGTCTCTGTTGATATCCAATTAACAGCCTGGCAAGCCGCATACACTGGCCTTATCTTACACTTTGGAGCCTATATCTCTGAATCATTCCGAGCAGCCATTCTCTCCCTCCCAAAAGGACAGTGGGAAGCTGCGATGTCACTCGGGATGAAAAAATCGTTAATATACAAAGAAGTCATTTTACCTCAAGCTTGGAGAAGAGCGATTCCACCCGTGTGGAATTCTTTAATTGATATCGTAAAAGCCTCCTCTCTTGCTTCCGTACTGACGATTTCAGAATTAACCTATAATGCAGATCAGATTGCTGCATCAAACTTTAAAGTCTTACCAATCTTATTAACGGCAGCTTTCATTTATTGGTTCTTTACGACGATTCTTAATCTCATACAAAGTTTTCTTGAGAAGAAATTGTATATTCCATCCTCTTAATAAGATAAAGAGCTGCCCTAACCGGCAGCTCTTTGCTATGTATTCCACTCTTCAATTAAATATACATCATTCCACCCGCAAGTTGGACAAGATAGAAGATGGGGGCATTCATGCGCTTTGGTTTTGTATCCGTCTGTTTTCTTCATTGCTTCAATAGGCTCATATGCACTATATTCATCATAATACTCCGCTTCTCTTCCCTTATCCGTTAACTTATCTTCACATACCTGACAAACAAGCTCAATAGCAGCAAAGCTATTACAGAGCGGACATTCAAAAGACATAAATCCTCCTCCTTCTATGGGTAAATCACGTAAGAAGGGATGGACGAATCCACCCCTTACAGCCATGGTATAAAATTATTTTTGGTAACCGCCAAGCTGTTGTTCAGCCATTTGAACCAAACGCTTTGTGATTTCTCCACCAACAGATCCGTTAGCGCGAGAAGTTGAATCTGGACCAAGTTGCACTCCGAATTCAGTAGCGATTTCATACTTCATCTGGTCGATAGCTTGAGCTACACCAGGTACTACAAGGTTGTTAGAGCTTCCTTGTCTGCTTTGTTGTTGAGCCATGTCAATCACCTCCTTTGTACAACTAGTTTGTGAAATCCCGATTTTTATATACCAATATTTTTTGGTAAATAAGACCAAGAAAAGCGAAGACGAGCGTTTAGAAACGGAGATATTGGAGCTCTTGAACTAGAACACGCCTAAAAGTAACGTAAAATAATTTCATCACTGTACAAAAAAAAGCAAGAGGCACTATGCCCCTTACTTTTATCCAATAATAACTCGTTCTGTTGGATAGTGGTATCTTTCACGAAGAACCGTTCCTCGAATAAGGAAGAGAAACGAAAGAATCCCAATTCTTCCGATAAACATCAAGCACATGATTACAATTTTACCAAATGTACTTAATCCTGGTGTTACACCCATTGATAAACCAGTAGTACCAAATGCTGATGAGACTTCGAAAATAATTGCGACAATCGGAAATGGTTCTGAGAATGAGAGCATAATAATTCCGCAGCTCCATACGATAATGGCTACGGTGAAGACGACAAATGCTTTGTGAATGTCCTCATGATGCAATTCTCGTCCAAAAATTTTGATCGATGTCCCGCCTTTTGCGAAGAAGAAAATAGCAAGTAGTACAATCGCAAAGGTTGTTGTACGAACTCCACCTCCCACACTGCTAGGGGAAGCACCAATAAACATTAATGCAGATAATAGGAGCTGTGTAGGCTCCTGGAACTGATTAACATCCATCGTTGAGAGTCCTCCACTACGAGTTGTTACCGACTGAAACATGGCATAGAAAAACGACTCATGCCAGCTTTTATCCGCAAAGAAGGTTGTCGCTTCAAAAGCCCAAATCAGAATAGCACCTGATACAACCAACAAAAAGAACGTCATCGTAGTTAGTTTTGTAAATAAAGAAAATTTGTAGCGATAACTATTTTGTCTAGAAAACAAAAAGTTTTTAACTTCAATTAATACTGGAAATCCAATTGCTCCAGTCACAATCAATAAGGTATGAATAAATTGCACGAAATAGTCTTGAGCGAATGGCTGAAGCGAGCTACCTGTTATATCAAAACCACCGTTTGTCGTTGCACTAACAGAGGCAAAGAACCCCTGTAAATAGGCTTCCTGCCAGGTTTCAAAAAAGCGAAGGTAATAAGTACCGAGAACAAGAGCTCCGATTGCTTCTATAATGAAAATCAAGCCAAGAATTTGTTTCATCAGTTGCACTAAGCCTGCGAGGGTTGATTGATTTTGATCTGTCATAATCAACTGTCTTTCTTTCAACCCAATTTTCTTGCCCATAACAAGCCACACAAATGTACCGAGCGTCATAATTCCAATCCCACCAATTTGTAGGACTGCAGCGAGTATGAAAATACCTGGAACGCTGAACGTATCCGCAATAGATACAACAGAAAGACCCGTTACACTTACCGCACTAACGGCTGTAAATAGCGCATCAATAAAGGAGAGCTGCACACCAGGTTTATGGGCAATCGGTAAACCAATTAAGAAAGTGGAAACCGTTACCGCTATTAAATAAAACAAAACGATTAACTGAACGGACGTTAATCGGATTCGTCGAAATCGAGATCTTAACAAAGCATCCACAGCCTTTTCATATAATACAAACTTTTAAGAGAGCTCCTAGTCAGTAGTTCAATTATCTAAAGTAAGGAGTTTAACTCATATGAAGGGTTAGATAATTACATTCCCTATCTTAACCCATATACGCTTTCTGTCAATCTCTTCCCTATATCCTCCATTATTGAGAATCTTCTTACCTTCTATTCCTTATTCCCTTATCCGAACTAAAAAACCCCATAAAAATAAGAAGCTGTCAGTGACAGCTTCTTATTTTTGTTCCTTTTCTATCCAAGTTGTAATGGTTTGAACAGTTTCATTGATTTGTTGTTCCGATGTAAGTGATCCAGGATTATCTCCTTTTTGCTCACCGTACATACCATAATTTGCATGATTTCCGCCTTCAATTATTTGAATGACAGCTTGAGAAGATAGCAAGCTTTCTTTTTCCTTTTGGTCAGATAGGGAAGCTACACCATCATCCTCCCCGTATATTGTTAAAGTTGGCATCTCTAAGTTAGACATGTCTTCAATCGGATAAGCAGCAAGAAAAAACAAACCATGTATGAGGTCAGGATGGTCCACTGCAAATGAGGAAGCCACAGCACCACCTAGTGAATGACCACCAATGTACCAATTATCTATCGTGCTATACCGATCGATAATACTCGTAGCTTCGTCGCCATCCAGAATGGCGAGATTTAATGTTAGTCGCGGGATGACAACAAAATAACCTTTCTCAGCAAGCTGGTGCGCTAGGTAAGCATATGCTTCTTCTTCTACTTTTCCGCCTTGATAAAAGATAATCCCTTTATCTGCGTCTATTGATCCAAAAGTTAATTCATTTTCATTTGATTTTTCCATATAAGTTAGCGCTTCTTTCGTTGGTTCATATGCAGAGCGCGCCCAGAAAAAGAAAGCGATAGCCAGGACCACTACTAACAGTAAAACAATAAGACTGATTCGTTTTATCACTTTTTTCATATGAGATCCCCTTTATATGTGCACAATCACATATATCATACGATAGATCTCATACTTCGACAAGAGACACCTAAAACGATCGCTGCTTGCCTTGACTTAGAAGCGAATTAACTTCACACTGATACAGTTTTGCTTCTTTCGGACCTACCGCTTCACCCACTTTTGCTTGAAGTTTTGTGAGACGTTCCATTTCTTCTTCTGTTAAGTAAACAGGTGATGGACTCATAATTCCTTTTACCTTTGACCCATCTGCTTCATTTTTCGCAGCATACATTTGAATGTTTTCATTTTGAATCGCACTGATATTTTGATCAATAATTTGATCTGTTTTTTGATCCACGTATCGCTTTAGAAAAGCACTGCTGCCAAATCCTGTGAGCAGTGCTAAGTATAACAAATACTGAGCTGAAGCTGTTTCGATAAACAAAAGCGTTGTTAAGATACCGCCAATGGCTCCTACAAAAGGCTCTTTAATAGACCCTAGACTGTAGTAAACTGTTTGATTTTCATAATTTATTACTTTACGAAAACGCTGGAATTCACCTGAGATAAGAATATTCCCAACTCCTCCTACTGCGCCAGCGACCGTAATAAAGAGAAGATAAGTCCAGAAATGATCGTTTAAATGACTCAGGATGTCCAAGGTCTACAAATACCTTCGATGCAATTTCTTTCCGTCATATGAAAAAAGAACTTCCTTATCTTCCACTTTTGTTTCCATGTGAACCGGACGTCCCCAAAGCTGATAAATATAAGGAAGAACGCGCTCTAAATATTGAAGATCAAGTTCTGTGTCTTCAAAAGAATGGTGAAGATACATTTCGCCAGCTTTCATATAGTTTCCATCATTGACAGTTAAATAAGGAAAGCCGCCATTTACTCTCATTGTCACAAGTTGATCGCGAATATGCTCCCATTCTTTATCTACAATTTTATAATCCCGCCCCTTTTTCTGAAATAAATATAAATCTTCTTTGTAGACGAGGTCTTTCGTTAAATAATTTCGAATGAATGAAATATCAGCTTCTACTTCACGGACCTCAAACATCTTTTCTCGGCCTTTCCCAGGCTCGAATCCCCGCAGCCTCATTTCTTCAGTTGGGTTATCGTAAACTTCTTCAATATGCTCGAAAATTTTAAGCCCCAGGTAGTAAGGATTAATACGTGTGCGTGAAGGCTGCACAACATTAGCATTTAAAGAAGCAAATTCAATTGCTTCATCCGTCGTTAAATCCATTTCGCGCAGAATACGCTGATGCCAGTAACTCGCCCAGCCCTCATTCATAATCTTTGTTTCAAGTTGTGGCCAGAAATAAAGCATTTCTTCTCGCATCATGGTCAAAATATCACGCTGCCAGTCTTCAAGCTCCGTACTGTATTCCTGAATAAAAAGAAGAAGATCTTTTTCTGGTTGTGGAGGGAATTTCTTCTTTTTCTTTGGAGTTGGCTCGTCCGCAGAATCATCCTTATCGATTGACCATAAATCATTGTATGGTGAATCATGTTTTACTGGAATTGGTGTATCGTCTTGATAATTATAAGTTAGTCTAGGGCGCATGATAGAAGGATCTATATGTTCTTGTATCGAGAGAACTGCATCAAGGAAGTTTTCTACTTCGTCTTTCCCATAGTGATGTTCATAATAAGCAACACGCTCAGCAGTGGCCGTCATACTTTCGACCATGTCTCTTCGTGTATTTGAGAAACGAACATTATTCTTAAAAAAGTCACAGTGCGCTAATACATGAGCAATAATAAGCTTATTTTGAATAAGACTATTTGTATCTAATAAAAAGGCATAACAAGGATCTGAATTAATAACAAGCTCATAGATTTTACTTAGTCCTAGATCATATTGCAGCTTCATTTTATGAAACTGTTTTCCAAAACTCCAATGGGAGAACCGCGTTGGCATTCCATATGCTCCGAATGTGTAAATAATATCTGCTGGACATATCTCATAACGCATTGGGTAATAATCGAGTCCGAACCCTTTTGCGATCTCCGTAATCTCTTCTATGGCATAAAAGATTTCTTTCTCTGTAGACATGTCATTCCCTCCTAATGTATTGCTTACTAATATGTATGACCGGACAAGTAGGTTCATGATTAGGGGGAAGAAAATCGTTATGGAAAAATAGTTGAATAAGTTTTCAGATAGTATTGAAAATTGTTTAAATAAGCGTATAATCAAGGTTAAAATTTCTAAGGATGTGGTGGAATGAAAGCTCTTGAAAATGCAAGTCGCTTTGCGGGAAATACATTTGCGATTTGGGTACTTCTTTTTGCAGTGTTAGGTTTTATTTATCCTGATGGATTTACGTGGATTACTTCCTACATAACCATACTACTAGGCGTTATCATGTTTGGGATGGGGATGACCCTCTCTACCAATGATTTTAAGGAAGTGGTGAAGCAGCCAAAAAGTGTTGCCATTGGAGTAGCGGCACAATTCATCATTATGCCACTACTCGCTTACGCTCTTGCTGTTGTATTTCAGTTACCCGCTGAAGTTGCTGTAGGTGTTATTCTAGTCGGCTGTTGTCCTGGCGGAACGGCTTCCAATGTGATCACTTATCTCTCTAAAGGAAATACAGCTTTATCTGTAGCCATTACAGCTGTCTCAACGCTACTTGCTCCTTTATTAACGCCTGCACTCGTTCTATTATTTGCGAGCCAGTGGCTACCGGTGTCAGCTGGAGATCTATTCTTATCGATTTTCCAAATGGTCGTTATACCAATCACTCTTGGCTTTATCGTAAAGCTTATTTTCAAAGAAAAAGTTGCTGAAAGTGTAAAAGCATTGCCCCTTGTTTCCGTCATCTCTATCGTCGCCATTGTGGCTGCAGTCGTTGGCGCAAGCAAGGAGCGCATCGCAGAGACAGGACTGTTGATCTTCTCAATTGTTATTCTTCATAACTTGCTCGGCCTAATAATTGGCTATTTTCTCGCAAAATTATTTCGACTTAATGAACCTGATCAACGAGCTATCTCCATTGAAGTCGGGATGCAGAATTCGGGGCTTGGAGCAGCACTAGCAGCAGCTCATTTCAATCCAATCGCAGCAGTACCTAGTGCAATCTTCAGTGTATGGCATAATATATCCGGTCCTATTCTTGCTACCATCTGGAGTAAAAGGAAGCCGACTGCCAAAGAACAAAACGTTTTTTCAAAGAGAAGCGCATAGCAAAAAGGCAGGTCTCTTAAATGGAGACATGCCTTTTTCTTTAGCTATACATTTTTTCTTCTTCATGAGATCGTGCATTTTCAACATGCAGTGTTTGCGTAGGGAATGCAAACGAAACCTGCTCTTCCTCCATGATTTTCATGATCTTAAAGTTCACGTCTTGCTTCACATTTAAAAAGTCGCCCCACGTTGTCGTATTTGTAAAGAAATAAAGAAAAATATCAAGGCTACTATGATTAAACTCATCAAAAGAAACAAAGATCGTTTCAGGGTGAATTTCATCATGATCTCGAAGCATCTTCTCAATACGAGTAATACACGTTTCAAGTCTTTCTGAAGGCGTATTGTACGTGACACCAAGATGGAACGTAATCTGACGTTTCCCCATTTTTGACCAGTTTGTAATGTTTTCATTGGCTAGTCTCGCATTTGGAACAGTAACAAGTGCTTGAGCAAACGTACGGATTTTCGTACTTCTAAACGTAATGTCTTCAACGACCCCTTCAACACTAGGCGTTTTAATCCATTCCCCAATTGAGAATGGTTTTTCAGTAATAATCACAATGCCACCAAAGAAGTTCTCAATCGTTTCTTTTGCTGCAAGAGCAAAGGCTAATCCTCCGAGTCCAAGTCCTGTAATAAAACCATTCACATCATAACCAAATTCACCAGCAATGACGCTGAAAGTCATGGCAACAATTAAGAGACGGAGCGTTTTTGATAGAAATGGAATTAGAAGTTGATCAATTTTTAAATTATATTTCGTATTCATCGTTTGGAAAAATAATGAAGAGGCTGAGGATAAGTTATACAGCCCCCAAGCCGCTAAAAAAATTAAAGATGAACTCATAATGTCATTGAAGAGTTCATTATGATGATCAAGAAAAGAAACATATCGAACAGAAATATTTAATCCTATAATCACAAATAGCATTCGTAGCGGTCTTTCAAACGCTAAAAAAAGATGTGTGAAAAATTCATTCGAAGATTTTCTGCTTAATTTAAGAACGAGATTATAAATATACTTCGCGAAAATTTTCCTCATTAATAGAAAAAGAAGGAAGATTCCAATGGCAATTCCAAGTTGAATCCACGTGTCTTCAATACGTAACAATTCCATTACGCAATTCCCCTTTACAAAAATAGGTTATAAGGATATACATTCGTCTTCATTTCCTTCTATTTGTCAGTTACCTAACACTATGCTGCTTTTTTTTCTAATTTATTTTCACCAAAAACATTCCATTGGGAAATGACAATGCCAGCAAGAATGAGAAGGACGCCACCCCATTGAATCATATGAACGGCTTCATGTAGAATGATAGCCGAGAGAAACACTGCTGCCGGAAGCTCTGAAGAACTAAGAATTGTTCCAACACTCGAACCAACTTTCGGTACTCCTATTGCCATAAAAAGAACAGGAAATATATTCCCGAGTATCGCTAAGAAGAAACCAAACAGCATCCATTCTAACGATAGCCTACCATGTAAAAGAGATTCTGGAGAAAATGTCGTTAACACAAGAACTCCTGCGATGGTCACCATGAAAAAGCTTTTCTGTATTGCAGGAACTTCCACCGAAGTTTTCCCCATAATAAAAATGTACATGGCAAAACAAATTGCTGATAAAAGCCCCAACATGATTCCGATTGGATCATAAGCTAACTTCTCACTTCCAATAATTCCACTCGCTAGAATCGTCCCGATAAGAAGAATGCTAACGGAAAAAAACGTTTTTAAATCTGGCCATTTTTTTTGATACAAGGAATCAATGACAATACCAATCCATGTGAATTGGAATAAAAGCAGAACTGCAATGGAAGCTGGAAGCTTTGAGACAGCAAGCGTATAGAATATGGAAACACATCCGATCATAGCCCCGCCAATCAACAAAAATTTAGCCCCTTTAAAACTTGGCTTTTTTTTAGAGATAAGAAGTAGAATAAGTAGGATCAACCACCCAATGACAAACTGTCCTGCTAATAGTTCTCCAACAGAAAACCCTCTTGTAATCCCTATTTTTGTAATTGTTGATAGTGATCCCAGACTGCATCCAGCAGCTAAAACAAGCAATACATACTTCCACATTTATATATCCCCCATTCACTCCATTTTTGTTAATTTCAACTTCAGAAAAAGCTTATTACTGTGTGAAAACAAAAAAAATCGCCCCCTGTCGAATTAATCAACAGAGGGCGATGAAAATGAGAGATCGGTCTCTCAGAAAAATCGCCGTCCAGCCTTTTTGGGCTGGTTTTAGTATACAATGTACAGCATAAGTGCTATTTCATAAAACGTCAACGGAAACATTTTCTTTCAAACTTTATATTTAAAACAATTAGCTCTTTTTAATAAGCTTGATAGAGACCAGTTGTAATGAAATAGCCGACTAACACACCCAGAAACACTGACATCGATATGTAAGACCATTTTGATTTGAATTCGTACCCAATCCCATCTACTGTTTCATAAATCCAACTGTATTGGACATACCCCAGTATAACAAATAGCATGACACCAAATCCTAAATTCATCACAGTTCACTCCCCCTTATGTGTCAACTGTTTATCTTCAGTGTTACCTAAAATCGTCTTCTAAAAAGAACAAAGGAACGAACAACGAGACATAGATAACGAATTAATAATCACTTTATTGAGCAGTAAATGCCAAATCACTCATCATTTCTTTGTTCATTGGGCCAATTACCTTCTTCATTATTATACCATTTTTGTCGATAACATAAGTAGTAGGAATTGTAATGGTCGCGAATGTTTTCATTAGTTGTCCGTCTGTGTCCATTAAAATAGGGAATGTAAGATTATTTTTACTTGCAAAATCTTTTACAGTCTGTGAGGATGACTCGTTCGTTGTAAGATTAACTGCAAGGATCTCCGCATCAAACTCTTTCGCATCTTCCTCATAAAACTCCTGCATATCAGGCATTTCTTCTTTACAAGGAGGACACCAGGTGGTCCAAAAATTAACGAAGGTAACCTTTCCTTTGAAATCTGAAAGGCTCACTTCTTTCCCTTCGAGCGAATATAATGTAAAGTCAGGTGCATAGTTTCCTTCTTGGATTCCTATTTCATTCGCATCAGACATTACTTCAGCAGCTTGCATTTGTGCTGGGTCACTCACTTCTTTCTCTTGATAAGTAGAATAGAGAATGTACGCCAAAAAAACAAGAACTACTAAGATTCCAATTCTAAGACGTTTCATTTGCTCCTCCTTCTTCAAATAAACGTAAAAGCAATTATCTCTATCTATTCATCGCGAGCGTAACTGAAAGCGAATAACAGAAATGAGAAGATCTATTATTCACTATTTCTCCAGCGTGCAAATTATATACACTCTCATTCGTTTCGATTGACCACAAGATGAATTTATCCGACACTATGAAATATTTGAGGAAAAATTAAACTAGCGACTTTTCACTAATAGTTGTACGGCTTCTTTTACAACGTCTTCTGTGGACTCACCTTTATCAAGCTGTTCTCGAATACATTCTTCAAGATTCGAACCGACAATTAATCCAATCGTACGATCAATTGCCGTCCGACTCGCAGAAAGTTGAGTAATGACATCTTTACAATCTTTTTCTTCTTCGATCATACGGAGAACACCGCGAATTTGACCTTCAACTCTTTTTAAACGATTTTTCATTTCATTTGTATATTCCATGGTATGACTCCCTTTCATGTTCATTTATGTTAGTATATATAAGAATATTCTGTCATAATTATATTAATTTCTTGCTACTTCTCTTCATATATTGTAAAATAAATCGTAATTTAAGGATAGGAAAAAGGTTTAGTTCATTATAAGGAGGCAGTGCCTTTTGGATTTATCCGAAGATGATAAACGGTTATCTAAAATTTATCGAAAGATTGTTACCTCGAACGAATACAAAGCAGGTAAAATTCTCGAAAAACTAGATAGCGAAACGAAAGACAAAGTATTTCATCTCATTCGTAAGAATAAAGCTGATTACGAACATCAATTGAATAAACAACAACTTCACCAATAGTAGAAAAACCGGTTAGCTAACCGGTTTTTTTTTATGTTTTTAGTTAATTAAGAAAACCAGGACGAACATTGTCCTGGTTTTCTTTCACCACTATCCTATTATAACCGGTCATTGACCTTACTCATCACAGATTTTCTAAGATCAGCCAATTTACTCTGACTGTTTTCTAGATTATCACTATTCACTCCAAAATAAAACTTCACCTTTGGCTCGGTCCCTGAAGGTCGCAGACAGAACCATGATCCATCTTCAAGTTTATACTTTAATACATTTGAAGTAGGCAAATCAATTTGTTCACTCTTATCTTGACCTAAATAAGTTCGTTTACTTATCTCGTAGTCTTCTACGCTTTGTACGCTCAATCCAGCTGCTTCAGTAGGTGGCTCTTCACGGAATTTCGCAAGTAAAGACACGATTTTTTCAGCGCCTTCTTTTCCTTTAAGTGTTAGTGATTCAAGTCCTTCCTGATAATAACCATATTGTTCGAATACCTCAAGAAGTCCTTCATAAAGCGTCATCCCTTTGGATTTGTAAAATGCAGCAACTTCTGCAGCAACAAGACACGCTTGAACAGCATCTTTGTCTCGAACAAAGTCTCCAACAAGGTAACCGTAGCTCTCTTCATATCCGAATAAGAAAGTATGCTCCCCAGTCGTTTCGAACTCTTTTATTTTCTCGCCAATGAACTTAAATCCAGTTAACGTATCATATGAAGTCAGGCCATTGTCTTCCGCAATCTTACGACCAATTTCAGAAGTGACAATTGTCTTTAGGACTGCGCCATTTTGTGGCAATTCACCTTTTTCTTTTTTCTGGGTAATAATATAATTCAACAGAAGAGCACCTGTTTGATTCCCAGTAAGAACAACATATTTACCTTCCTTATTCTTTACAGCTACACCAACGCGATCAGCATCAGGATCAGTAGCTAAAAGAATGTCAGCATCTTGCTGCTCGCCGTATTGAATAGCAAGTTCAAATGCAGCATGCTCTTCCGGATTTGGAGAAGAAACAGTAGAGAAGTTAGGATCTGGCAGCTCCTGTTCCTTTACGACCGTCACATTGTTAAAACCATATGCTTTCAATCCTTCTCTAACAGGGATATTAGCTGTTCCATGTAAAGGAGTGAACACGATCTTTAACTGCTCACCCATTTCAGAAAGTAGTGCTTGATTCACGCGAAGCGTTTTTAATTGCTCAACGTATTGACGATCAATCTCTGCGCCAATCATTTGAATGAGTCCTTTGTCTTTTAATTCTTGTTCAGAAGAAACGGTCACCTCTAACTCATTCTCTACGCCGTCTACATATGAAATCACTTCTGAAGCAGCTTTAGGAGGAAGTTGTCCTCCATCTTCGCCATATACTTTGTACCCATTATACTCTGGCGGATTATGACTGGCTGTGATAACGATTCCAGCACAGGCATTTAAAGTTCGAACAGCAAAAGAAAGCTCTGGCGTAGGGCGTAGCTCTTCAAAGACATATGTTTGAATCCCATGTGTCGCTAACGTCTTAGCGGCTTCCATGGCGAACTCAGGTGACTTGTGACGTGAATCGTACGCAATTGCTACTCCTCGTTTTTGATATTCCTCACCGTTCGCATCTATGTATTGCGCTAGGCCTTCAGACGCCTTACGTATCGTATACAGGTTCATTCGATTTGTACCAGGACCGATTTCTCCGCGCATCCCACCTGTTCCAAACTCAAGGTTTTTGTAAAAAGCATCTTCAAGTGCTTTATCCTGCCCACTAAGAGCTTCCAGATCCCTTTTTAATTCCTCATCAAGTGAAGTTGCTGATGTCCATCTCTTGTACTCGTTTTTCCAGTCCATTTTTTTCCTCCTGTTATGTATAGCTTCTTTATCACGTTTGTATCATTTCTAGAAAACCGACTGAAGTCCTTCCTTTTTGGTCAGATTTTCTCCTATTCTTACTCAATCATAATACGAATTGGGTGATCAGCCAATGCTATTTAGGAAAAAAACACCACTTCCTAAAAAACGACAAAAAAAGCAAGCCGTTGAACGGCTTACTTTTTATAATGAATTTCATATAAGTCTTTTCGACGATCTCGTAATTGACGAACCGTTCCAGACTGACGCTGCCTTCTTAGAATTTCAAGATCGACATCCCCTACAACGACAGTTTCAATATTCGGGTGACACTCTCCAGCAATGCCGTCTCTTGAAAATGCAAAGTCAGATGGCGTAAAAATGCCGGATTGCGCATACTGGACATCCATATTTTCTACTTGAGAAAGGTTGCCGATTGTACCAGCAATAACCGTATAAATTTGATTTTCAACCGCTCTAGCCTGAGCGCAGTAACGTACACGTAAATATCCTTGACGATCATCGGTACAGAAAGGTGTAAAAAGAATATTTGCCCCTTTATCTGTTGCAATCCGACCGAGCTCAGGAAATTCAATATCATAACAAATTTGAATCGCGATTTTACCACAGTCTGTATCGAAAACTTCTATACCATCAGAACCGTGGATGCCCCACCAGCGTCGCTCATTCGGTGTTACATGAATTTTATACTGTTTTTCAATCGTTCCGTCTCTTCTAAACAAATATGCAATATTGTAGATCTTTTCATCCTCTAATACAAAGTGAGAGCCACCAATAATGTTCACATTGTATTTAACTGCTAATTCAGTGAAAAGTTCAATGTAAGGCTCTGTATACTCCGTTAATTTACGCACGGCTTTACTTGGAATTTTCTCATCCATAAACGACATAAGTTGTGTTGTAAAGATCTCAGGGAAAACGGCGAAATCAGAGCCAAAGTCAGCTGCCACATCTACATAATATTCAACCTGGTTTGCAAACTCCTCAAAGGAATTTATCTTCTTCATAGCATATTGAATGGCGCAGATTCTCACAGGGAAAGAGGACCTAAAATGTCGTCTTGTTACGGCTTTGTATTCAACATTGTTCCACTCCATTAATGTAGCGAACTGCTTTGAAGCTTTATCGTCTGGTAAGTAGTTCGGATTGATCCTCATCACGTTAAAACCATTCATTAACTGGAACGTTAACACAGGATCATAAATATTTTGGAATTTTACTTCCTCAACATATTCAGATGCCTTCATTTCATCTGCATGTTTATGATAATTCGGAATTCGTCCACCGATTATAATACTCTTAACATTTAATTCCCGAGCAAGATCTTTACGTGCATCGTATAAGCGCTTGCCGATCTTCATTCTTCTATATTCAGGATGAACCATTACTTCAATTCCATATAGGTTATAGCCATCTGGATTATGGTTTGTAATATAACCTTCATCTGTAATATCGTCCCATGTATGCTGGTCATCGTACTCATCAAAGTTAACCATCAGACTTGAACAGGAACCAATAATTTCTCCCTCAAGCTCTACACAAAACTGACCTTCCGGAAAGATATCAAGGTGACTTTCCAGGTGTTCTCTTTTCCAGGGATCCATTCCAGGAAAACACTTTTTTTGTAACGCTAGGATTTCGTCGATATCCTCGTGACGAATTTGCCTGATCTCAATCTTTTTTTCGAATTTCGATACGTCTAATTCTGACATCTGCTTTCCCTCCACTTTAGATCTATTTTACTATGTACCCTTTTTAGGTCTGTTTGTACCTTGATTTTATCATATGTAAAAAGAGAGGAGACTGACAACGTCAGTCTCCCTTGCTTTACGCCTTCGGAGTACTATTCTGAGAAATGCTAGATAGCGCTGTACCCGCTTCTTGTTGCTCAGGAGTTTTAGTTGCAAAATCTCCAAGTGATACCATACCAACCACCTGATTGTTTTCTACGACAGGCAAGCGTCGGATTTGATTCTGAGCCATTAAAGCCGCTGCTTCTTCTGCACTCATGTTAGAAGTGGCTGAAACAATGTTATCAGACATACATTGACTCACCTGACAATTAGCATTTCCTCCAGTCGCAGTGGCACGAGTTGTAATATCACGATCCGTGACCATTCCATAAAGCTGACCGTTTTTCATTACTGGTAATGAGCCAATATTGTGTTGGTTCATTAACGCGGCTGCTTCTTGAATGGACTGCTCTGGCGTTACAGACACAATGTTCTTAGACATGAGATTTTGCAGATTGTTTTGCACAAGCATTCCTCCCAGGTTGTATGATCATTGAGCTTGGAAAGGCATTGCCTTCCACCGTTATAGTGTAGACTCAATTCGAATATATTATTTTTCCTTTTTATGTGAGATAAGATTATTTTCGGTATGGAAGGTAATATTCTTTCCGTCACTTTTTGCAATAATCGTTCCAATTTGATCCGTTCTAAGAATGGAAATATCATTCCCACGCAACCTTTGGAGCACATCATTATCCGGAAAATGATACCGGTTATCTTTCCCTACTGAAATCACAGCAGTTTCAGGACTCACAGCTTTTATAAATGCATCTGTAGTTGCAGAGTTTGCTCCGTGATGGCCGATTTTCAACACTTCAGATACTAGCTGCTTCTTTTTCAATCCACCGAGCATTTGCTTTTCTACTTCTACACCGGCATCCCCCATAAATAAAAAACGATTATCCCCATGTTTAAGACGAAGTACTGCACTGTAATCGTTAAAATCCTCGTACTCCGCATTTCCGGAAGGTGAAATCACCTGTACACTAACACGACGACCGAGTTTTATTTTCACGCCTTCGTGCGCCGTCGTAACAGGAATGTCTTTTTTCTTCATTTCCTTGAGTAAAGATTTATAATGAGTGGTCGGATAAGATACATCAGGCATCAGCACCCGTCCCACATCAAAACCTTTTATCACCTCATCCATGCCTCCGATATGATCATGGTGAGGGTGAGTAGCTACGAGATAATCCAGTTGCGTAACTCCTATCTCTTTTAAATAATTGGTTACCATTCCCCCATCACCATTATCACCTGCGTCCACTAACATGGTTTCTTCTCCAAATTTAATTAAAATACTATCAGCCTGTCCAACATCCAGAAAGTGGACCTCAACCAAATTTGTTTCTGCAGTCACGATATACGGCATTTGTAATAGGATAAGGTGGGAGAAAAAAAGAGCGAATAAAAACTTCATCAGCGTCCCTCCTATTTTTTCTTCCCATTAGTATGCTCTTTCCTTTCTTAACTAAAAGCTTAATGTTGCTGGTAATCCGTTACTTACCATACAAAAAGAAAAAAACTCCCCATTTAAGGGAAGTTTTATGAACGAACTTCTTCTTCTTTTCGAAAGAAACTTTTCATGGCATGGTAAACATCTTTTTTCTCTTTTAAAATATAATGCCTAAATTTCGGGTCATGGATATTCTTATAAGCGCTCATTAGTGTAGAGTGTCTGTTATAAGCATTTACTTCTCCATATCCGAACATATTGGATACCTTCATGATTTGATTCACCAGTTTAACGCATCTTGTGTTATCAGACGTTAAATTATCACCATCTGAGAAGTGAAATGGATAGATATTATAGCGAGATGGAGAATACTTTTCATCAATTAATTCAAGCGCTTTTCGATAAGCGGATGAACAAATCGTTCCACCGCTTTCTCCTTTTGAAAAAAAATCGTCTTCTGTGACGACTTTTGCCTCTGTATGATGAGCGATAAACTCGATCTCCACTGTTTCGTATTTTGACCTAAGAAAACGAGACATCCAGAAGAAAAAGCTTCTAGCCATATACTTTTCCCATTTTCCCATCGAGCCACTTGTATCCATCATCGCCAAAACAACCGCTTTTGACTCACGCTTAATTTCTTCATTCCACGTTTTAAAACGAAGATCATCTTGATAGATCGGTGCAATTGCTGGTTTACCGCTAATGGCATTTCGTTTATACGCAGTTAATATGGTGCGTTTTTTATCAATATTACCCATTAGACCAGTTTTTCGAATATCGTTAAATTCTACTTTCTTCTGGACAACATCAGCTGTTTCTTTTTCACGTAAATTCGGCAATTCAAGTTCTTTAAATAGGATATCCTGAAGTTCTACAAGCGACACTTCCGCTTCGTAGTAATCTTCCCCAGGTTGATCACCGGCTCCTTCACCCTTACCTGCTCCTGGCTGCTTTTCGCCGGAGCCATCACGTGCTACTACGTCTCCCACCTGGCTATCGCCTTCGCCCTGCCCAACATGCTTTGATTTATCATAGTTGTAACGAATTTTATATTCATCAAGTGATCGAATTGGTATTTTAATGACATCTCGACCGTTGGAAAGAATAATGTTCTCTTCACTGATGAGATCCGGGAGATTGTTTTGGATAGCATCCTGAACTTTTTCGGCATGGCGTTGTTGATCCTGATAGCCTTTTCGGTGGAGGGACCAATTCTCCTGAGAGACGACGAAATTGTTGGAATTCTTGTCTTTCATGCCTTATTCCCCTCCTTAAAAAAATAAAATTTCTATCGGAAATTTATTCAATGATCGATGATCGCTCATGATGATTGTTCAAAAGCAGCATCCTTATATGGACATCCCCTGGCTGCGTTGAATAGTATACTTTATCCTATGCAAATACAAGCGATAATTGACAATTAATTCTGACAAATTACCGTTTTATCGAACTTCTTATTGGATTTGGACAAAATATAGAACCTTCCTCTTCCTCTTTTGCTATCCCTACGTTTAATTTCAAAAAAAATAACCCCCAGCTGGGAGTTATTTTTTCTCGTCTTTCTTTTCATGCTGTACTGGGTCTGGACGACGACCTTTTTTCTTAAGTTCGTCATTCGTCTCTAGTTCTTCCATCTCTTTACCAAGCGCCTGCATTTCCTCTTCATCCATTGCCATTGAGCTATTGTCCGGTTTATCTTTTCGGTCTGCCATCATGCATTACCTCATTAATCTACGTACCCAGATCTTAACCATTATTAACCTATTTGCACTTCATTTTTCGAACGTGAAGTCGAACTTTTCAAGTGGCCAATAACGAAGGTTTACTTCTCCAACTACTTGATCCATTGGTACAAAACCAATATGCCGACTATCATAACTATGTCTACGATTATCACCCATTAAAAATAAAGAGTTCTCTGGAACTTTCATTTTGCCTGTTTTATCTTCAAGATTGAAGTTTTCCGTTAAATTACCGTTAAATATCTCATCCTTGTATCGTTCAAGATAAGGTTCGCTCATCTTTTCACCGTTTACGTAGAGATTATCATTTTTGTATTCGATTGTATCCCCCGGAAGACCAATCACTCTCTTAATATAATCTTCTTCTTCGTTCGCATGAAATACGACAAGATCAAACCGATCAGGTTCAGATACTTCATAGCCAATTTTATTAATTATTAAACGATTCCCGTCTTGGATCGTTGGCATCATCGATTCGCCGTGTACCACATAATTCGTGATGAGAAATTCTCGAATAACAATCGCCAGGACGACAGCTATTGAAAAAGCCTTTATCCACTCCCAAAGCGGATTGCGTTCCTTCTCCATCTCAAACCTCTTTTCAATACGTCTTTACGTCTAATCTATCACTCCTAATTAGCTGGCACAAGCGCACCTGGTTTGGTAAGCGATTACATAAAGAATGTTTGGCACATTCAAACATTCCAAAAAGCATACCCCTTTTTTGAGGTATGCTTTTTGGAAAATTATCGGTTTAGGAGACTTCCAACATAACGGAGCAGTTCGTTGGCTGAAATCGAATTGTAACCATGTTCATCGATAAGACGAGCAATAACCTCATTGATTTTTTTCAGTTGGTTCTCATTTGGTGTTTTAGAAGAAGTTGTAATTTTCACGACATCTTTTAAGTCCGCAAATAACTTCTTCTGTATCGCTTCTCTTAAACGCTCGTGAGAATTGTAATCAAATTTCTTACCTTTCCTAGCGTAAGCAGAGATTCGAATCAAGATCTCTTCACGGAATGCTTTCTTCGCATTTTCAGAGATTCCGATCTGCTCTTCAATCGAACGCATGAGCTTGTCATCTGGACTCATTTCTTCACCAGTCAGTGGATCACGCAATTTATTTTTATTACAGTATGCTTCTACATTATCAAGGTAGTTATCCATTAACGTCTTCGCACTTTCTTCATAGGAGTATACAAAAGCTTTCTGAACTTCTTTCTTCGCAATTTCATCATATTCTTTCCGTGCGATCGAGATAAAGTTCATATAGCGCTCTTTGTCTTCTTTCGAAATAGAAGCATGTTGATCTAGTCCATCCTTCAGTGAACGTAATACATCTAGTGCATTAATGGACGGTACTTCTTTTCGTATAATCGTGGAAGAAATCCGGTTAATGACATACCGTGGATCAATTCCGCTCATCCCTTCATCTGAATGCTCTTTATGAAGTTCATCCACATCTACTTGATTAAAACCTTCCACGATTTCTCCATCATAGAGTCGCATCTTCTTAACAAGATCTACTCCCTGACGATTCGTATCTTTTAACCTCGTCAAGATAGAGAAAATAGCAGCCACTCTAAGAGCATGTGGGGCAATATGAACATCTGCCACATCGCTTTCACGAATCATTTTCTCGTAAATACGTTCTTCCTGACTAACTTTTAAGTTATATGGAACAGGCATAACAATAATACGAGAGTGAAGAGCTTCATTCTTTTTGTTCGATATAAATGAACGGTACTCCGCTTCATTCGTATGGGCCACGACTAGTTCATCCGCTGAAATTAAAGCAAAGCGCCCTGCCTTGAAATTCCCTTCCTGTGTCAGTGACAGCAAATGCCATAGAAACTTCTCATCACATTTCAACATTTCCTGGAACTCCATCATACCGCGATTTGCTTTATTTAACTCGCCATCAAATCGATATGCTCTTGGATCAGACTCCGATCCAAACTCAGCGATTGTTGAAAAGTCAATGCTACCTGTTAAGTCTGCTATATCTTGCGACTTTGGATCTGATGGACTAAATGTACCAATACCTGTTCGCTTATCTTCGTTAAAGAAAATGCGTTCAATCATGACATCTTCAATACGACCACCATACTCCTGCTCAAGACGCATAACGTTAAGCGGAGAGAGGCTTCCTTCAATTCGGATTCCATATTCCTCATGGAACTCATCTCTTAAATGATGTGGAATCAAATGGAGTGGATCTTCATGCATTGGACACCCTTTAATTGCATATACGGCACCTGAATCTTCATGAGAGTATTTTTCCAAACCTCTTTTTAATACAGTGACTAGCGTTGATTTACCACCACTAACAGGCCCCATTAATAAGAGAATTCGTTTTCGCACATCTAACCGTTTTGCAGCTGGATGAAAATATTCTTCGACAAGACGTTCAATGGCTTCCTCTAGACCATACAGTTCTTCAGAAAAAAAAGAATAATTCCGCGTTCCATCAACTTCTTTAATCCCTGCATCTTTTATCATATTATAAACACGTGAATGAGCTGACTGCGCTACTTCAGGTCGTTCCCGGATAATGTCTAAGTACTCGCTGAAGGTTCCCTCCCACTTCAGCCGCCTTTCATCTTCTCGATGCTGCTGGATTTTACGTAAGATATCCATTACGAGCCCCCTCCAAGTTTGATTCATCGGATTTAATACATGTTATGCGGGGATGTCCTATAACATTCGGCTTTCTTTTCGAACGTAAAGACAGGGATAAGGGCTAAATAAGTTCACGTAAAAGAGAGATCAAAAGAACTTTATAAAACAAACAAAAAGAGCCGGCTAAACCGGCTCTAACTCTTACGTATGATAGACAACAGTAAACTCACTAAGTTCATTACCAGTTGCGGGTGATTTCTCTTTCGATTCACGCTTTTCTTTATGAGCATTCTTGAAGGAATCGGAATGCACCCAGTTCTGATAAGCCTCTTCATTTTCCCACTTCGTGAACACAATTAACTTTCCATTCTCAGCAGATTGTTCCAGGAACATAAATTCTAAACAGCCTTCTACATTCTTCATACTCTCTGCGCTCTTACCAAAACGTTGTTTCATCATGTCCTTAGCTTCATCTGGCACCTTTAATTCATTCATAACAACATACATGATCAAAAAACCTCCTTTATCTTTCTATCTCTATCCTATCGAATAACCGTATTTTTTTCCAATTCAAACCACCCATAACACCAAGAATTCCCCTCAAAACATTCACACCTCACCTCACATGGTTTATAATGAGAGGTAGATTTGGACACAATTTTACCTGAGGAGGATGAGACCATGAGTTTCCTGGGTATTTTAGTAGTAATCCTAGCATTCCTAGCAGCAATCTTCACAGCTGGCTACAACGACCGACCAAGCAAAACCAAAAAAGGTAGTAGGTAACAAGAAAAGCGGAGACGAGCGTTTAGAAACGGAGATATTGGAACTCTTGAACTAGAACACGCTCTTTGTGTTCTGGTGAAAGAGTGAAATATCGCAGTTTCTGCGAGTCGCAGCTGGATCAATGAAAAGCGGAAGTGGCCGGTTAGGTCCGACAAGCGCTGGAGCCCTTCAATATGAACACGGTCTTTGTGTTCGGATTGAAGGGTGAAGCGATCGAGGACCTGGCCACTGCAGCTGGATCTTACGAAATGCGGAAGTGGGCGGTTAGACACGGCAGGCACTGGAGCCTTTTCATTTGAACACGGTCTTTGTGTTCGGATGAAAAGGTGAAGTGACCGAGTGTCTGCCCACTGCAGCTGGATCTTACGAAAAGCGGAGACGAGCGTTTAGAAACGGAGATATTGGAACTCTTTATCTGAATAACGCTTCGATCGTCTATCAAAAAAAGAACGACTTACAGCTCTTTGCTGAAAAGTCGTTCTTTTTTATTTCATTCCAGGGTAATTTTGCTGTCTCAATGCTTCATAAACCATAATTGCAGCTGTATTCGAAAGGTTAAGAGCACGAACGTGATCAGTCATTGGTAGACGAAGACAACGTTCTTTATTATTCTCAATCAATTCATCTGGCAAGCCGTTTGTTTCTCTTCCGAAAACAAAATACGTATTCTTGTCTTCATCAGAATAATCAAAATCAGTATGTGTATTTGTACCATATTTAGTTATATAGTAATATTCCCCATCCTGATTTTTTTCAAAAAACTCATCTAGAGAATCATAATAATGAACATCAGCATATTGCCAGTAATCCAATCCCGCACGTTTCAACATCTTATCATCAGTTGAAAAGCCCAATGGACGAATTAAATGTAAACTTGTATGAGTAGCTGCACAGGTTCGTGCTATATTCCCCGTATTCGCCGGTATTTCAGGCTGAAAAAGGACGATATTTAAAGACATCTTCATTCACCTCCACTTCAAAACATTTCTATTATAGCATGTTTTTAAATGGAGATGGAATTCACTAATCTTCAATATGGAAAAACTTATACTTGATTTCAGGGGTCCACGCCGTAGAATCTTCATAAGCCCAATAGCGCATTCTGCTATTTGTCGTATGAGCATTTACGAGAGGATATCCCTTCTCGTCATTATCAACAACGAAAGTAGTATGCTGCCAATGACCATCTCCATCGAAGTCATAGCAAATAATATCGCCTGGAATCAAATCATCAGGATTTGCTACTTCACGTGCGCGTAGACCAGTCTTCGAGCCACTTATATGCCAGCGAAGAGCATGGGCCACTGTCCATGAATAGCTCCAGTTACTCCCTTTCATCCACCATCCTTTTGTGCGATCAGGATAACCACGCATTGGAGCCTTTCCCGCATGAAGACATTGTGAAATATAGTTCGTACAATCAACATCGAATGAGTGATATGCCGGGTTATAATCGTCCCACCAGCGTTCTGCATACTTAAGAGCAGATAATCGATCATAATATGACCCTTTCATGCGAACGCGATCGTCCCCTTCACTCTCTATTGTTTGAGGCTGCTCTCCTTCAACTTCCACAGAACAATCTAGAACAAGATCACCTTCATTCATCTTGGCGAATCTCTTTTCCACTCGTTCTTCTTGATAAAGTTTCTCTCCTTGCTTAATCAAGAACTGTTGATGGAGAAGGTAATCATACATTTGATCTTTTGAAAAACCTTTCTTGCTAAGAAGGATTCCTTTGTTTTTTATTCGAATAACAGCGGCTCCTCTATCCTGACATTGTTGCAGATACCGGGCCGCTGCTGCTTCTTCTGTTGATGGACGAATTCCTAATCTAGCTAATTCTGTACCATTTATTAAACTAGTTGCCTGATCTTTCCAAAAAGATTTTAACTCTTCTCCCCACCCCATATGCGTCCCCCCTCATCGCAATTTATGACAAGGGAAACCCACACATGACACGGAATCAAGAATGGGCAGCTGCTTCAGGTGAAGAATGATTTATTTTTTTAAGGAGTTTATCAAACCAGCCGACAAGGAAACCGAGTAGGAGGACTTCAACGAACGTACCTGCACCAATAGGACCACCAAGAAGAAAAGCTAAAACAAATGCAATAGCTTCCGTTATCGTCTTTGTGACACCAATACTCCATCCAGTTCGTTCAGTAAGTGCAAGCATTAATTCATCATTTGGAATAGATGCCAATGAAGCAAATAAATACACAGCTATCCCAAGTCCCATAATGACTAATCCAACAAGAAACAAAATCCATCTGGGAACGATTCCATTTACATCGATAAAGGTTAGTATTTTTAAATTCAATAAGTCTACAAACAGTCCTAGTAAAATAATCGGGATAAAACCAGCCAGATTAGGCTTTCTCATCATAATGAGACCGTTAATGAAAATCAAAATACCTCCAACGATAAACACCCATGATCCTACTGTAAATCCGATTTGATCAGAAAGAGCTACATAAAGAGCATCCCAGGGAGCAATTCCAACATCAGCATTGATTAACAATACTACTCCAAAGGCAAGGGTAAATAATCCTGCTACGTAAATAAGGCTTTTCGACAAAAAGCTGTTCATCATTTCCACTCCTCTAAAGAAGGCTCTGAATACAATTCATTTGCTTGTTGTATTCATTACTTTTTATTTAAATTTTTCATCTGTGATTTAACTGCATTTGCTATTTTACAAGAAACCACCCGCTTTTTGTAGCATTATGCCTAAGACGAAAAATTCAAAAAAGCCTATTTGCTACGTATGAACCGTAGCAAATAGGCTTCAAATCTTGTTATGGCAACATTGCATGCATGGCATGGTGTTGTTCAAGTGATAATAAATATTCTTTCTTCGTGACACCACCACCGTATCCAACGAGAGCACCATTGCTTCCAATCACTCTGTGACACGGTACAATAATGGGAATCGGGTTTCGATTATTAGCTGAACCAATTGCTCGAACAGCTTTTGGGGCAGAAATACCTACGGCAACATCTCTGTAGGAACGCGTTTCACCATATGGAATTTCCGAGAGGCTATTCCATACTTTCTGCTGAAAAATAGTTCCTATTGGATCAAGCTGGAGATCAAAAACCCTTCTTTTTCCACTGAAGTATTCCTCCAATTGTATGACAATTGGTTCAATCATATCAGAATTGAAAACAAGGTCCGCATTTACATGATGTTTCTTGTACCATGTTTCAGCAGCAGGCAGCACATCCTCATGGCAACCAAAATCGAGCCTACTAACTCCTTTCGAACTAGCAAACAACGTTAATGGACCAATCGGCGATTGAAACTCCCCATAATAAATCACTTGTTTCTCCATTCTATCCCTTCTTTATTGTACATTTTTCACTATCTTACAACGCATCTAATGGTTTGACCATCAGCATTAAGTCTTATTTTCAAGCATTGACAGGCCCTTAGCGATCTCATCTGCCACATCCTTATCTTTTTCTCTCATTTGCTCCTTCATAAGGGCATAAAGGGCCTTCTTACCACCGATTTTTCCAAGTGCCCATGCTGAGGTTCCGCGGATCACCGGACGAGGGTCTTTTTCCATCACTTCCACAAGGGTATCAATTGCTGTTTCATCTTTGTAATGAGCAAGAGCAAGAATCGCATTTCTCTGGATTGGCTTCTTCCCTCTCCATGAGCCCGCTGCTTTACCAAATTGCTCTTTAAATTCACGATTCGTCATGGTTAGGAGTGGGATCAATTTTGGTTTTACCATTTCTGGATCAGGTTCGAGTTCAGGATGGTGATGAAAATCTTTTCCTTTGTTTTTAGGACAAACAAGCTGACACGTATCACACCCATATAAACGATTGCCTAATTTAGAGCGGTATTCATCAGGTAAAAAACCCTTTGTTTGCGTAAGAAAAGCAATGCATTTATTCGCGTTAAGCTGGCCACCTTCAATCAAGGCACCCGTTGGACAGGCATCTACACAAATATTACAGTCTCCACATCCCTCCTCAACAGGCTCGTCAGGTTCCAAATTCAGATCAGTAATCATTTCACCAAGGTAGACCCATGATCCAAATTCTTCTGTTATGGTCATTGTATTTTTACCGCTAAAACCAATGCCGGCTCTTTCAGCTACAGCTCGATCGGATAATTCGCCCGTATCGACCATTGAACTCGTTCTAGCTTCAGGAACCTTCGATTTAATATATGCATCTAGGAGAGAGAGTTTCTCTCTAAGCACATGATGATAATCAACGCCCCATGAAGCGCGACAAAATAGTCCTCGTCGTTCGCCTTTCTTACTTCTTGGGCTATCCTTCATTCGCGAAGGATAAGCAATAGCAATCGAAACAATCGTCGTTGCACCGCTCAATAAAAGCTCAGGTTTTGTTCTCTTCTCGATATCAGATTCCTCGAATCCCGATTGAAACCCAAGCTCCTGCTGACGTTCTAACCGCTGTTTGAGTGTTTTAAACGGATCTGCTGCAGCGAAGCCTATTTTATCAATCCCGATTGTTTTACTGTATGCTACAATATCAGCTTTTAATTGTGCGTTTGTCATTCATTACCCTCCTTTCTTTATTGGCGTGAGTTTATTTTATTTTTAACGTTCGAATACGATTTAATATCGCCGCCATTTCCGTTCTTCTAATTCGAGCAATGTCTCCTGGATGCTGATCTTGAAATAACGAAAAGGAACCTAGTCCCTCACTATTTAGTTTTTCTTCAATGAAGTCCAGCAGCTCAGGAATCGACTTATCTCCTAACGTATGATTTCTTTCTAGGAAATGAAGAACATCAGCAGCAAATCTTGTTTGGCTGGAATCAACAAGTTGCTCTACTTGAAGAAAGGAAACTTCCGTATGACCATATTGAATTTGGTTCAGTCCTCGAGCAGTCACTTTCGATTTCTTTCCCTTTTGACTGTTCAAACTACTCCGTTCAGGTACTCTCTTACTTGCATCACCAAACGTTTCTCCACCTTCTTTTTGGCGGACCGAGTCTTGCGCGATTTCTCTAGCTTTATTGGTTACATCGTATGGACGATAATTTTCCATTAGAATGACCTGGTCAGCTACCTCAAAGTAATCCCCAGATCCACCCATAACAAGTACGGTTGATATATGTCGTTCTGTACTCAATTGCTTTACACGATCAATAAATGGGGTAATGGGTTCTTTTTCTTTTTCAACTAACTGTTGCATCCGATAATCTCGAATCATAAAGTTTGTCGCACTCGTATCTTCGTCAATTAGAAGCGTATCTGCACCAGCTTCTAGTGCTTCTATAATATTTGCTGCCTGTGACGTACTTCCACTAGCATTTTCAGATGTGAAAGACCGTGTATCCTTGCCATAAGGAAGATTGTTAATAAATGGCGATATATCAACTCCAGTTACCTGACGACCATCTTCAGAGCGAATCTTCATTGCGTGGTGATTTGTGAGCACATACTCTCTTCCATCTCCTGAAATATGATCATAGACGCCATGCTCCATAGCATGCAAGAGGGTACTTTTCCCATGGTAACCACCACCAACAATTAAAGTAATCCCTTCTTTTACCGCCATCCCTCTTAAAGGTTCTGGGCGATGTGGGATTTTAAGAGATACTTCCATACTTTCAGGCGATTCAAATTGGATGGCCTTTTGCTGCATAGGACGATCGCTAACCCCACTCTCACGTGGCAAAATAGCTCCATTTGCTACAAAGCTAACATATCCATTTTCAGTGAGGTAGTCACGAATCGCCTCCTGTTGATCGGCTAAAAAAAGAGCCTTAACAATGAGATCTTTATTTAGTGCAAAGACAGATTTTTTCATAACGTCTGGAATACGATGCAAAAGCAAGTCAAGCGCCTGTCTGCCAAGAACTCTCCTACCTTGAGCGGGTAATCCAATTGATAAACAGATTGTTATGTCTTCCTCTGTGACGTTCACTGCGGCTCTCTCAATGACCTTTTGACCAGGTTGATCGATAAAGAGCAATCCACTTTTCCCAGTGCCTTTTGCATGCTTCTCTGTCGTTCTAATGGCCCCACCTACTTCTCGCGCAATCCAATCTTCCGTTCGAACTTTCCTCACAGACGATTCAAACCATTCACGTTCTATAATTGTTTTTGCGCGAGGAACGATGATTCTTACCCGAGAAGGGCTTGCAAACGGATCTCCCTGAACGTAATCAATCGCAAGGGTAAAATCATTAAAGTGATAGCGTCCTTTAATGTCCTTGTATGCCTTATACCCTTTTCCATCAATACGTTCTAGCTGTTTTTTTAGTTCCTTCATATATGAGGCAAACCTCCTTTAAAGCTTCAAAATTTGGTATATGGTAAAATGAACGAAAAATATGAACTAGGAGGAAAGTGTGATGACCAATATTACTCTCGCTCCATCTATTAAAGAGCTTTATCCTAATTTTAAAATTGGTTATGCTATTTATCATAATATCGTGGTTGAAAAGTCACCGCAAATGGTACGCGGTCGCTTTCAATTTTATCAAGAAACAATGATGATGGACCTTGAACAGATCAATCTCAATTCGTTTCCCGCCGTCTCAGAATGGCGATCCATTTTCAAAAAATTCGGCACGGATCCTACTCGATATCGTCCCTCTTCTGAAGCTCTCTTACGACGATTAAAAAAAGGAAGTACGATACCTCTCGTTCACTCTGCTGCTGACATCAACAACTTACTTTCTCTTCAATACAAAATTCCAATTGGAATCTATGATCTTGATCAAATCGAAGGAGATATTACGATCGATATTGGAGATAATAATACCTTCTATGAAGGTTTAAATGGTCGTGAGGTCTCTTTTCATAACAAAATCCATTCGTCCGACCAAAGAGGTGCGTTCGGAAGTCCGATTGTCGATTCTAAACGAACGGCTGTGACGGAAAATACAACAAACGCGATTCAGCTCTTTTATCTCCAACCGTCGCTACACCTATCAGAATGCAAAAAGCTTGTCAACGCTTCTGCTGAAATGTTTCATCAAATTCATGGTGGTCATGTCGAAAACGAAATTTCCATTTAAAGGAATCTTCCAGACATAAAAAAACGCAACGCTTCGTTAATATTAACGAAACACTGCGTTGGGTCAATGGTGAAAATTCGAGGAATTTCTACAATCCTCGCTGATGTAGATAGAATACCATAGAAAGTATGTAAGAAACAACACATTTTTCATAATTTCTTAACAAAACAATTCTTTCATTCCACTTTCAGGAGACTTTTACGCACGGTTTCAGGTTTGACGCCTTCTAAATGTCCATCTATAATCGGAACTACCAGTAGAAAGGAGAACGCATATGGAACCATTCTCTACACCATTTTTCGAAGAAAATTTTCGACAATACATACAAAAAAACCGAGATGTATTCTCAAAATTAGAGGCAATGAATAGCTACTATCGTTCCGTCGTTTCATCTATGATCTATGACAACCTTAACAAAAACTCTGAAATTGTTCGTCGCATTCGCAACCTTGATTCAGCTTACAAAACGATTAAGCAAGAAAATACAGACTGATAAGAAAAAGCTCTCTTTTCAATAAGAGAGCTTTCTTAAGCTTTTATTTAGGAAGATCACAAGAGTCAGCAGAACACGCTTCTGCATTACCACCAACGACCTCAAGCTGATTCCCTTCTCCCCAGGCCTTTTGAACGGCCTGTTTAAACATTTCGACAGGCTGTGCACCTGACACGGCATATTTACCGTCAAATACGAAGAACGGTACGCCCTGGATGCCTAGCTGACTTCCCATTGCTTCATCACTGCGAACTTCTTTCGTAAACTCTTCAGTTCTAAGCATACGTTTTATATCCGTAGCGTCTAACCCGAGCTCTACACCAAGTGACGCAAGTGTTTCATGATCACCGATATTTTTGGATTCAGTAAAGAAGGCATAAAAGAGACGTTCTGACATCTCATTACTTTTACCATGCTCTGTTGCATAGTGAACTAGACGATGGGCATCAAATGAATTCGTTGGAATCATTTGATCGAAATCATACGTAAGGTTTTCTCCTTCAGCTTGTTGCCTCATATTCTCACACATACCCTGAGCTTGTTCTAGACTCACATTATATTTCGCTGCTAAGAGCTCAGCCATGCTTTCTCCATTAGATTCTTTCGCATTCGGATCAAGTTCAAAGCTTTTAAATACGACTTCTACTTGATCACGCTGTGGGAAAGTCTGAAGCGCACTCTCAAGACGTCTTTTTCCTATATAGCAAAATGGACATACAAAGTCAGACCATACTTCAATTCTCATAAAATCACTCTTTCAGTTAACCATTATTTTTTACGTAACTATATTTTATCACCTCTATTTTCAAATGAGCAGGAATTTGCTCAATAAGGTCTTTCCTATGAATCATTGAAGTTTATCAGATACTGGTGGGTTATGAACATTTGACCCCACTTCATCAAATAAAGTGGATTTTTTATCAACAGAATTTTGAAGAGCCGGTTCCACTAAAGGTGTGTTCCCTCGGAGAACCTGGTTAATCTTCTTTAACTCTTCAAAGATTTTCGCTACCTCTTCGTTCGTCGCAGGTTGCTTCGATTCTTTAAGCTGAAATCCAAGCTGCCCATTGGGCTCTAATGTGGCATCAGCAACATCCGAGATAGAGTGAATTTGTGATTGTCTTAGTTTCATTTCAAGCTGATCAACAGTAAAGCGCAATTTTTTAAGATTATTTTCTTGCAAAACCCCATTTTTAATTAGAATCTTTGAGCGCCCAGTAATAAACCGTTCTAGCCAATCAAATTTAAGCTGACTATATTCAACAAAAACGAGAGTTAAAACAAGTGACAGGCCTACTAATAGTGTCGTAAACACGTTCTTACCTACAATGGGTTGAATAAGTAATGAGCCAATCCCAATCATGATGACAACTTGTGCAAGCCTCCTTTGGGAGATCGATTTTACGACCTGCCACACGTAAGAGTAACGTTCCCCCGATAACAATTAACACAGCTTTCCGTAGATCAAAACCCATAGACAGCCTCCTTGCTGAATTTAATTATATCGCTTAATATGCCGTTTTCTAGTTAGTTAAATCGGGTTTCACTCAAAATAAGATTAAGAAGGTTAAGATATATAAAAAAGACTTCAACGAGAACGTTGAAGTCTTTTAAAAACGTATGTAATGGTACCGGTGGTCGGGTTCGAACCGACACTCCTCTCGGAACACGATTTTGAGTCGTGCGCGTCTGCCAATTCCGCCACACCGGCAAAGTACCATGTTTAATTTAGGCAAAAAATAAGTGGTGCCGGAGGCCGGGCTCGAACCGGCACGGAGGTACACCCTCCGCAGGATTTTAAGTCCTGTGCGTCTGCCAATTCCGCCACTCCGGCAGGACTTTAAAGAAAAAATATTAAGATTGGAGGCGGCACCCGGATTTGAACCGGGGCGTAAGGGTTTTGCAGACCCGTGCCTTACCACTTGGCTATGCCGCCTTTGTAAAATGGAGCGGAAGACGGGATTCGAACCCGCGACCCCCACCTTGGCAAGGTGATGTTCTACCACTGAACTACTTCCGCAACAAAATGGCTGGGCTAGCTGGATTCGAACCAGCGCATGACGGAATCAAAATCCGTTGCCTTACCGCTTGGCTATAGCCCAAAAATGGGGCGGCTGATGGGAATTGAACCCACGAATGCCGGAATCACAATCCGGTGCGTTAACCACTTCGCCACAACCGCCATAAAAGAATGAAATTGGCAGGGGTAGTAGGACTCGAACCCACACCGGAGGTTTTGGAGACCTCTGTTCTACCTTTAAACTATACCCCTATAAAAATGGTGGAGGGGGACGGATTCGAACCGCCGAACCCTGAGGGAGCGGATTTACAGTCCGCCGCGTTTAGCCACTTCGCTACCCCTCCAAATTGACAATTACCATTGTAATACATATTTTATGAAAGTGCAATGGAAATTGATCTCATTTCGAGAAAATGGTGCCGGCCAGAGGACTTGAACCCCCAACCTACTGATTACAAGTCAGTTGCTCTACCAATTGAGCTAGACCGGCAACATGGTGGCTCCGGACGGAATCGAACCGCCGACACGTGGATTTTCAGTCCACTGCTCTACCGACTGAGCTACAGAGCCATGTTTAAAAATTTAATTGGTTGCGGGGGCAGGATTTGAACCTGCGACCTTTGGGTTATGAGCCCAACGAGCTACCGAACTGCTCCACCCCGCGATAATGGGAATGAAATGATACTGCACCTGCTCATTACGCTGTGCACTGTTTCTTTCTCTACAAGGTTATGCTTCGAAGCGTATCCGTCGAAACAACTCGATGCTGTTTCAAGGAAGTATCGCTTGTTGCTCCACCCCGCGATAATGGGAATGAAAGAAAAAATGGCGGTCCCGACGGGAATCGAACCCGCGATCTCCTGCGTGACAGGCAGGCATGTTAACCGCTACACCACGGGACCTTAGAAAATGGTGGAGGATGACGGGCTCGAACCGCCGACCCTCTGCTTGTAAGGCAGATGCTCTCCCAGCTGAGCTAATCCTCCACAGAGTAAAAAATGATATTGGTGACCCGTACGGGATTCGAACCCGTGTTACCGCCGTGAAAGGGCGGTGTCTTAACCGCTTGACCAACGGGCCACTGCTGCTATTTATGTAGGCTGGTGGCGGAGAGCGAGGGATTCGAACCCTCGAGACGGCGTTGACCGTCTACACGATTTCCAATCGTGCTCCTTCGGCCACTCGGACAGCTCTCCATGGCTCCACAGGTAGGATTCGAACCTACGACCGATCGGTTAACAGCCGATAGCTCTACCACTGAGCTACTGTGGAATAATATCAGCCTGGCAACGTCCTACTCTTGCAGGGGGAGATCCCCCAACTACCATCGGCGCTGAAGAGCTTAACTTCCGTGTTCGGCATGGGAACGGGTGTGACCTCTTCGCCATCATTACCAGACTAATAACTGGATTTCACATTTTGTGATTTGCCAGCGACAAAATATATCATACTATATTTCATCATGTTTTTCAAGAAAAATATTATTCCTTGAAAACTAGATAGCACGCACAACGTATTCCAATAATATCAAGTTTAGTGAGACATGCTCACATCACTTTTGTTTTAGGTTAAGCCCTCGATCGATTAGTATTCGTCAGCTCCACGTGTTGCCACGCTTCCACCCCGAACCTATCTACCTCATCATCTCTAAGGGATCTTACCAGCTTAATGCTGTGGGAAATCTCATCTCGAGGGGGGCTTCATGCTTAGATGCTTTCAGCACTTATCCCTTCCACACGTAGCTACCCAGCTATGCTCCTGGCGGAACAACTGGTACACCAGCGGTGTGTCCATCCCGGTCCTCTCGTACTAAGGACAGCTCCTCTCAAATTTCCTGCGCCCGCGACGGATAGGGACCGAACTGTCTCACGACGTTCTGAACCCAGCTCGCGTACCGCTTTAATGGGCGAACAGCCCAACCCTTGGGACCTACTTCAGCCCCAGGATGCGATGAGCCGACATCGAGGTGCCAAACCTCCCCGTCGATGTGGACTCTTGGGGGAGATAAGCCTGTTATCCCCAGGGTAGCTTTTATCCGTTGAGCGATGGCCCTTCCATGCGGAACCACCGGATCACTAAGCCCGACTTTCGTCCCTGCTCGACTTGTAGGTCTCGCAGTCAAGCTCCCTTGTGCCTTTACACTCTGCGAATGATTTCCAACCATTCTGAGGGAACCTTTGGGCGCCTCCGTTACACTTTAGGAGGCGACCGCCCCAGTCAAACTGCCCACCTGACACTGTCTCCGCACCGGATCACGGTGCTGGGTTAGAATGTCAGTACAGCCAGGGTAGTATCCCACCGACGCCTCCATCGAACCTGGCGGTCCGACTTCTATGGCTCCTACCTATCCTGTACAAGCTGTACCAAAATCCAATATCAGGCTACAGTAAAGCTCCATGGGGTCTTTCCGTCCTGTCGCGGGTAACCTGCATCTTCACAGGTACTATAATTTCACCGGGTCTCTCGTTGAGACAGTATCCAAGTCGTTGCACCTTTCGTGCGGGTCGGAACTTACCCGACAAGGAATTTCGCTACCTTAGGACCGTTATAGTTACGGCCGCCGTTTACTGGGGCTTCGATTCAGAGCTTCTCCCGTAAGGGATAACCCCTCCTCTTAACCTTCCAGCACCGGGCAGGTGTCAGCCCCTATACTTCGCCTTACGGCTTTGCAGAGACCTGTGTTTTTGCTAAACAGTCGCTTGGATCTTTTCACTGCGGCTCCCCTGGGCTATAAACCCGAGGAAGCACCCCTTCTCCCGAAGTTACGGGGTCATTTTGCCGAGTTCCTTAACGAGAGTTCTCCCGATCGTCTTAGGATTCTCTCCTCGCCTACCTGTGTCGGTTTGCGGTACGGGCACCTCTTTCCTCACTAGAGGCTTTTCTTGGCAGCGTAGAATCAAGGACTTCGGTACTAAATTTCCCTCGCCATCACGACTCAGCCTTCACGGTGAACGGATTTACCTATTCACCAGCCTAATCGCTTGGACGCGCATTTCCAGCAGCGCGCTCACCCTATCTTTCTGCGTCCCCCCGTCGTTCAAACGGAAAGGAGGTGGTACAGGAATATCAACCTGTTATCCATCGCCTACGCCTTTCGGCCTCGGCTTAGGTCCCGACTAACCCTGAGCGGACGAGCCTTCCTCAGGAAACCTTGGGCTTTCGACGGACAAGATTCTCACTTGTCTTTCGCTACTCATACCGGCATTCTCACTTCTAAGCGCTCCACCAGTCCTTTCGGTCTGACTTCACAGCCCTTAGAACGCTCTCCTACCATTGTCGTAAGACAATCCACAGCTTCGGTGATACGTTTAGCCCCGGTACATTTTCGGCGCAGCGTCACTCGACCAGTGAGCTATTACGCACTCTTTAAATGATGGCTGCTTCTAAGCCAACATCCTGGTTGTCTAAGCAACGCCACATCCTTTTCCACTTAACGTATACTTTGGGACCTTAGCTGGTGGTCTGGGCTGTTTCCCTCTCGACTACGGATCTTATCACTCGCAGTCTGACTCCCGCGGATAAATCGTTGGCATTCGGAGTTTGACTGGATTCGGTAATCCGGTAAGGACCCCTAGTCCAATCAGTGCTCTACCTCCAAGATTCTTGCCGCGAGGCTAGCCCTAAAGCTATTTCGGAGAGAACCAGCTATCTCCAGGTTCGATTGGCATTTCACCGCTACCCACACCTCATCCCCGCATTTTTCAACATGCGTGGGTTCGGGCCTCCATTCAGTGTTACCTGAACTTCACCCTGGACATGGGTAGATCACCTGGTTTCGGGTCTACGACCACGTACTATTTCGCCCTATTCAGACTCGCTTTCGCTGCGGCTCCGCCTTATCAGCTTAACCTTGCACGGGATCGTAACTCGCCGGTTCATTCTACAAAAGGCACGCTGTCACCCATTAACGGGCTCCAACTAGTTGTAGGCACACGGTTTCAGGTTCTCTTTCACTCCCCTTCCGGGGTGCTTTTCACCTTTCCCTCACGGTACTGGTTCACTATCGGTCACTAGAGAGTATTTAGCCTTGGGAGATGGTCCTCCCAGATTCCGACGGGGTTTCACGTGTCCCGCCGTACTCAGGATCCGTCTCGGAGGGCAGCGGATTTTGACTACAGGATTGTTACCTTCTCTGATGGACCTTTCCAGGTCGCTTCGTCTATCCGTGCCTTTGTAACTCCAAAGAGACGTCCTACAACCCCAGAGGGCAAGCCCTCTGGTTTGGGCTGATTCCGTTTCGCTCGCCGCTACTCAGGAAATCGCATTTGCTTTCTCTTCCTCCGGGTAATGAGATGTTTCAGTTCCCCGGGTCTGCCTTCCATTCCCTATGTATTCAGAAATGGATACCATCCTATTAAAGATGGTGGGTTCCCCCATTCGGAAATCTCCGGATCAAAGCGTACTTACAGCTCCCCGAAGCATATCGGTGTTCGTCCCGTCCTTCTTAGGCTTCTAGTGCCAAGGCATCCACCGTGCGCCCTTAGTAGCTTAACCTTCGATTTGTTAGGCATTGCTGCCGTAACGCATCAGTTATTACTAAGTTCTTGCATAAAAAATAATTATTGGATGTCGTTGTTTGTGCTATCTAGTTTTCAAGGAACAAGGCTACTACTTGAATCAGCGTAAGCTTCATCACTTCACCTGTTTTGAAAGAATAAATCATTCTTTCAAAACTAAACGAAACGCTCATGTAAGGTTGGTAACGTAAGTTACCTTCGTAATTCTCCATAGAAAGGAGGTGATCCAGCCGCACCTTCCGATACGGCTACCTTGTTACGACTTCACCCCAATCATTTGTCCCACCTTCGGCGGCTGGCTCCATAAAGGTTACCCCACCGACTTCGGGTGTTACAAACTCTCGTGGTGTGACGGGCGGTGTGTACAAGGCCCGGGAACGTATTCACCGCGGCATGCTGATCCGCGATTACTAGCAATTCCGGCTTCATGCAGGCGAGTTGCAGCCTGCAATCCGAACTGAGAACGGCTTTATGGGATTTGCTTCACCTCGCGGTGTTGCTGCCCTTTGTACCGTCCATTGTAGCACGTGTGTAGCCCAGGTCATAAGGGGCATGATGATTTGACGTCATCCCCACCTTCCTCCGGTTTGTCACCGGCAGTCACCTTAGAGTGCCCAACTAAATGCTGGCAACTAAGATCAAGGGTTGCGCTCGTTGCGGGACTTAACCCAACATCTCACGACACGAGCTGACGACAACCATGCACCACCTGTCACTCTGTCCCCCGAAGGGGAACGTCCTGTCTCCAGGATTGTCAGAGGATGTCAAGACCTGGTAAGGTTCTTCGCGTTGCTTCGAATTAAACCACATGCTCCACTGCTTGTGCGGGCCCCCGTCAATTCCTTTGAGTTTCAACCTTGCGGTCGTACTCCCCAGGCGGAGTGCTTAATGTGTTAACTTCAGCACTGAGGGTGGAACCCCCCAACACCTAGCACTCATCGTTTACGGCGTGGACTACCAGGGTATCTAATCCTGTTTGCTCCCCACGCTTTCGCGCCTCAGCGTCAGTTACAGACCAGAGAGCCGCCTTCGCCACTGGTGTTCCTCCACATATCTACGCATTTCACCGCTACACGTGGAATTCCACTCTCCTCTTCTGCACTCAAGTCCTCCAGTTTCCAATGACCCTCCACGGTTGAGCCGTGGGCTTTCACATCAGACTTAAAAGACCGCCTGCGCGCGCTTTACGCCCAATAATTCCGGACAACGCTTGCCACCTACGTATTACCGCGGCTGCTGGCACGTAGTTAGCCGTGGCTTTCTGGTTAGGTACCGTCAAGGTACCGCCCTATTCGAACGGTACTTGTTCTTCCCTAACAACAGAGCTTTACGACCCGAAGGCCTTCGTCACTCACGCGGCGTTGCTCCGTCAGACTTTCGTCCATTGCGGAAGATTCCCTACTGCTGCCTCCCGTAGGAGTCTGGGCCGTGTCTCAGTCCCAGTGTGGCCGATCACCCTCTCAGGTCGGCTACGCATCGTCGCCTTGGTAAGCCATTACCTTACCAACTAGCTAATGCGCCGCGGGCCCATCCTGCAGTGTTAGCTCGAAAGCCAACTTTCAACATTGCACCATGCGGTGCGATGTATTACCCGGTATTAGCTCCGGTTTCCCGGAGTTATCCCAGTCTGCAGGGTAGGTTGCCCACGTGTTACTCACCCGTCCGCCGCTAAGATCAGGGAGCAAGCTCCCAGATCTTCGCTCGACTTGCATGTATTAGGCACGCCGCCAGCGTTCGTCCTGAGCCAGGATCAAACTCTCCGATAGAAAGCTTAATCTAGCTTTTAAAACAATTTGTTTCCGTAGAAACAACTACTTACATGGCGTTTCGTTCAGTTTTCAAAGAGCAATTCGTTTCTTTCAATGTCGTTTTCAGCGACTTTATTAATGTAACACATTAACTCAGTTGGCGTCAACAACTTTTTTAAAGTTTTTTGTTGCCGTGTTAATCTCTCGCGGCGACAAGTAATAATATACCACGGAGAAAAAATAGGGTCAACCCTTTTCTTGATATTTTTTCTCCGCTTATTACATTTATTCGATTGCGCTGTATTCTCTAATAAATATACCAGATCCTTTTGTCTCGCTTCTATGCACTTCAACCAAACCTTTTTCAATCATATATTCTAGCAGGGCACCAAGATCTATGCCATATTCTTTAAGCTGCTCTTCTTCCATTAGTTCCTGATAAGTCCAGGCATTACTACGTTCATTCATAACCTTCCTAATATGAACAGTCGCGTTTTTTGATTTTGATGATAATGAAAAATCATTAGCAAGGAGCAGTAATTCCAGGCGTTTATCAAGCGGGTCTTCCCCGGATAAGAGCTCAGTATAAAGCTTGAAAATTTCAGGTTCAATGTGTTTCACCTGATTCCATACCGTAATCTCTGGATGGAATCCATGCTCAATAACTGATAAACGAGCCAGGTGATGCAAAGCATGAAGAATAAAATTATAGGCGTCCATGTATTGCCTCGATGCAAACAATTCTTTTCCTTCTGTATAGCGACGAATTAATCTTGCAAACTCCACGCCGATTTTACGAGTGCGCTCTTCATAAGGAAAGTCCCTGATCCTCTCTTTCAACCCAGCTATGTACTCGTTACGATCGAAAATAATTTTCCCATTAACAAGCCAGGCTACAAGACGTCGATGGCTACCCGAAATCAACCATTCATTAACTTGCTCTTCCGACACTACGTGCATGGCTGCTTTCTTACCTTCAAAATCATAATGTTTAACGAACCATGGTTTCTCATTATCTTGAACGATGATCAGTAATACTACATCAAAATTATCTGTAAGCGGATGAAAAGGCTTCGTTTTTTCAATTACTAGTACACCGAGCGTTCCTGGGTGACTTGCTCTCTCTTGGTAAATCGGCCTTAAAAGATTTTCCATTATTCGATCCTCCAGAACTACTTATACTTTTGTTTCATGACCAAAATCATTTTTCTCTTTTCAGTATTATCTTAAGTATTCAACAGTCCATATTATAAATCCTGTCGAAAATTAAGCAATCCCTGAATTTGAAGTTTCACTAAGAAAACTACTAGTTCCTTCTATAGAAACATTACACTACTAAGAAATAACTTTAATCAATTTGCCTAATATGGAAAGTGCTTACACCTTTTGCTTATGCTATAATTGGGTGCAGGAGGGACATGTAATGCAATTAAAGTATACTAATAAGATTAATAAAATTCGTACGTTCGCGCTGAGTCTCGTTTTTATTGGAATTGCGATTATGTATATAGGAATATTCTTCAAGACTTCCGTCTTGCTTATGACCATCTTTATGCTCATTGGATTTCTTGCAACAATCGCAAGTGCTGTTGTTTATTTTTGGATCGGAATGCTCTCAACAAGAGCGATACAGGTAGTCTGTCCAAATTGTGAAAAACCGACGAAAGTTCTCGGACGTGTAGATGCCTGTATGCATTGCAAACAGCCTTTAACTATGGACCCTGACTTGGACGGCAAAGAGTTTGATGAGAAATATAATGTAAAGAAAGCCCAAAACAGAACGCAGTGAAAAAAGAGCCTCCGCTACATATGCGGAAGCTCTTTTTTATTAATGTTTGCTTTTTTGGCAATCTGGACACTTTCCGTAAATCTCCATTCTGTGATCGCCGACTCGGAAGCCTGTTACCTGTTCCGCAAGCGTTTCTACTTCGTCCAATCCCGGATAATGAAAGTCTACAATCTTACCACAATCATCACAAATAATATGATAATGATCTGTTGTGACACAATCAAATCGGCTGGAAGCATCTCCGTACGTTAATTCTTTCACCAGTCCAATTTCCTTAAATACTCTCAGGTTATTATAAACTGTTGCTACACTCATATTAGGAAATTTTCCTTCAAGAGACTTATATATTTCATCTGCTGTAGGATGTGACATGGACTGGATTAAATGCTCCAGAATGGCATGACGCTGCGGGGTAATACGCACTCCTGAATTTTTCATCGCATCAATTGCTTCATGCAGTTTCTCTTCAGCCATTCGTCATGCACCTCGCTTTCAACAAGCATTCTTACTTTGTAATGTTTATAATTAGTGTACATGGTAAAAGAGGGTTTTGTCAATAACGGCACGCCTATAGAGGGTTTCTTACTTCTGACCTTGGTGAAGAACTGACTCATTCTCTCCCATATGATAGTTAATGAAACGCGCGGCAACAAATAAGAAATCAGAGAGCCGATTCAAAAATGAAAGAACAAGTGGATTCGTCTCTTCGACCATAGTCGTCAGACGCTCAGCACGCCTGACAATTGTGCGCGCCACGTGTAAGCATGCTCCCACTGAATGCCCACCTGGCAAAATAAAGTTACGCAAAGGTTCAAGTTGCTGCTCCCAGGCGTCAATTTGCTTTTCCATTTCATTAATATGCGCTTCTTCAATTGTCCATCCTACTTTTTTTCCTTTTGGAGTTGCAAGCTCAGCGCCAACATGGAAAAGCCACGTTTGTACTTTATGAAAAATAGACTCCCACTCTTCTTTTCCCTCAAAGTGAGTCGCACCAAGATAACTTAGTGCAAGTCCAATTTGAGAATTCGCCTCATCACATGTTCCATAAGCTTCAACCCGAATATCGCTTTTTAATACTCGCTGTCCATAAACGAGAGATGTTTCCCCTTTATCGCCTGTCTTTGTATAAATTTTCAAATTTAATACCCCCTATCTGGATCAATGACATTCTTAAAATCGTTCATTCCATTTTGATATTGCAATAAGTTATGCTCAAAAATTTCAATCGCTCTAGGTTGATAGTTGTCAGATATTGCAGAATGATGCGGCGTAACGGTTACATTCTCCATTTCCCAAAAAGGATGAGACGCATCAAGTGGTTCGTTTTTAAACACATCTAGCACGGCATGGGCTAGATGATTTTCATTTAATGCATCAATTAGATCCTGTTCCTCTACAGTATCTCCTCTACCAATATTAATAAATACGCCTGAGTCTTTCATTGCTAAAAATTGCTCTTTCTTAAAATAATTCATTGTTTCATCCGTACTAGGTAGCACACTAATAACGAAGTCACATTTAGGAAGCATTGTTAAAAGGTCATCATTTTTATAAATTTCATCAAAGTGCTCTACTTTATGACCTGATCGATTAACGCCAAGCGTTTTTATTCGAAAGGCTTTAGCTACCCTTGCAATCTCACTGCCGATAGCACCCGTTCCAATAACTCCGATTGTGCTACCAGTGATTTCGCGTATCGGGGTTTTCTTCTTCCAAACCTTCGATGATTCATTTGCGAGAACTACTTTCGTGTCTCTAGCGACTTGAAGCATGACGGAAAGGGTATATTCGGCCATAGGTATACGATGGATACCTCTCGCATTTGTAAGAAGAATCTTTTTCTCTTTAATCGCTTGTAGTGGCATCCGTTCTAGTCCTGCTGAAAGGACCATTATCCATTTAAGTTGGGTAGCTTTCTGAATAAGAGTATCGTTTAGGTCTTCCCCATATGTAAGAAGAACTTCAGCTTCGGAAAGATATGGTTCTGCTTCTTCCATTGAGGAAAAGAACTGAAATTTGAGCTCTGGATAGCTTTCTTTTAAGCGCTCTTTAATTTTCGTACTAAGTTTACCAGTTGATAATACTTTCATTTTTTCACCACTTTCATGAGTTTCTTAATTATAAGTATAGCCGAATCAGCGGTGGCATTTAAGTATAAGCTCTTTCTTCTAAATCAAAAAAAGAGCGCATGATGCGCTCTCAACTGAAGATATGATCTACTATACTCTATGTACAACAAATGCAAGAAGTATAGCCAGATGCCCTGTAGACAAACGTTTATGATAAGTTTTCTTTAATATAGCTTAATGCAGACTCTACGTGATCTTTTACACGAACTTTGCGCCACTCTTTAACGAGCGTTCCTTCTTTATCAATAACAAAAGTGGAGCGGACGATGCCCATATATTCTTTACCAAAATTCTTCTTCAATTGCCAGACGTCATAATCTTCGGCAACAGAGTGATCTTCATCTGCAAGAAGAAGAAACGGAAGATCATACTTATCAATAAATTTCTTGTGCTTTTCAACTGGATCGGGGCTAACACCTAAAATCACTGTATCCAGTTCTTCGAATCCTTCAATATGATCACGAAAATCACATGCCTCTGTCGTACATCCAGGTGTCATATCTTTTGGGTAGAAATATAGTACGACATTTTTCCCTTTGTAGTCAGAAAGAGATACCGTTTCTCCTGTGCTAGCTTCTAACTTAAAATCAGAAGCTTTTTGACCAATTTCATTCTTCATTTTTACGCCTCCTTAGCTCATCATAAGCTAAGCGTAACGAAATTCCATTCAACTTACAACTTAGAGTTTTCCCTGTAATCAACAATCGTTGTTACGAAAAAAGCCGCCGGCATCAAGTAACCAATTAACGCCTCAATAATCGCAATCCATCGTCCTATCCCAATCGGTGTCAGATCACCATAACCAACAGATAGTAGAGTGACAGCACTAAAATAGAGAACCGCTTGGATTCTTGCAAGTGGTGTTAGCGGCATATCAGCAAGATCCACCTGACCTTCTTGAAGAACAGGAACATCAAGTATGATAAAGCTTAAATAGACACATCCAAATGCGATGATCATCGTTATATAAACAAGAAATAAGAGAAACATTTTATACACTGATATTAGACTTCCAGGTACTCTCGTTCTTTTCATGATGGATATTATACTTCTTCCAACACTAATAAAAGCAAGGATGATCGCACACATAATCAATAGGAACATTAGAAAACACCTCATATAAAGCTATGAGGCGTTTTCTTCTTTTAGGACGAACTATTTTGAAACAAGCGTCGTATAGACAACCATCCGCTCCTCGTGTGTGCCGGCATCACGATTGAATGTTCCTGTACAAGTAATCAAATTAAGACGTGATTTAGAACTCGTTCCAAATACCTTTTCGAGTGGTGCTTCATCTCTAGGATACGATTCGATCTCCTGTACTTCGAAGTCAAATTCCTTTCCATTTTCACTAGAAACTGTGACGATATCGCCTGGTTCTAACTTATCAAGATAAAAAAACACCGAAGGACCTGTTTTATTATCAACATGACCAGCAAGAACGGCGTTCCCTATTTCACCAGGCTTCGCTCCAAACTGATACCACCCAACATTACGATCATCTTTCGGCACATCCATTTGGCCATCTGGTAATTGGCCGACATGCTCCACTTTTGCATCTACATTAATGGCTGGAATAGATAATTGAGCTGGAATGACCCCTTCTAAAGCTGGTTCAACGGATTCTTTACTCTTAGATGAAGAAGATGCTGTTAAATCTGGAGCAGATATAAGTTGCGTTTCATTAGCTGAAACCCCTTCCTTTCCACCCTTCTGATCAGAAGTAGAAGAAGAGCAGCCTGCCGCTGCTCCTAAAAGTACAATCATCATTAAAAGCTTTTTTGCCAGCATCACTGCTCCTCCTTTGTGTAAAATTAGGCTGTTTGCCTGCGAAGATAGATTCCAGTTCCTGCTGCTAGAATCGCTCCACCTAGAAGTGCCCACGCAACTGTATTCGACTGATCTGCTGTACCACCCATACCAGTTTGCGGCATTTCTGAAGGCATGTTTGTCGCATCAACCATTGGCCAAGCTTCAAGCGTTGGTTCACCTTCTACAAGACCAATAGCATATACCGAGTAAACATACCCTTCTTTCAATTCAACACCAGGGATTTCAAGGACAACGTCTTCAGATCCTGCTGGCCGAACTTCAAGATCAACAGTCATAGGATCAACTTCTGCATAATCAGACGTCGATTTGAATGCAACATCGGAGAACAGAACATCCCCGTCTTTAACAGCTACATCTACATTAGGTGCATCTGGAGAAGCATGTACTACTCTTACTTTTGCTTTTCCTTCAGAAGCTTCCATATCATCATTCAGTGCCCAAAGAGAAATGCTATCAAGTTTACCGACAGCTGCAGCAGAATACTTCATTCCTTCTTCAAGTGTCACGGACTGACTGATAACCGGTTCCCCTTCTCCATTTTCTCCAGCTGGGAATACTTCAATTTCATGGTCTCCGGCTGGAAGTGCCAAGTAATTTGTCGCTTGCTTATATTTAGCACCTTCTACTACTGCTTCACCATCCACATACACATCAACTGCAGGCGCATCTGGAGAAGCATGAATCACGCGTACCATTGCTTCGTGATGATCTGCAAACGCCGTTCCTCCAATTATTCCGAACATCATAACCATTGCAACCGCAGCTGCCATAAACTTCTTAAGCATTCCATCCACTCCCCTGATTTAATTTTTGTTATACTTTTGTATAACCTTTGTTCACTTGTTAATACGACGAAACATTTGCAATTGGATCACTTTTTTTACACTTTTATTGTTTTTATTTCGAATTCAAGGGAATAGAGCTACTAGCAAAGCTCGGAGGAGGAACAAACTAATGAGTAAAGGCAATTATGCGATTGCTTACTGGGAACGAGGAAACGAGGAGCATTTCAAAGTCTTTTGTATTGAAAACCATCAGACGCTTTTACGCATCGCCCGTCGCATAGTCAATGACCAGCAAATTGCCGAAGAAATCGTTCAGGATGTTTATTTAGAAGTTTGGAATAAGAGAAGCCAATTTAAGCCTGATAAAGGAAAGCTTTCCTCATGGGTAAACCAGATCACACGGAACCGAGCTATTGACCGGATTAAGAAAGAACAGCGCAATTTTAAAGAAACAGTTGTTGAAGATCATCATTTGGTCGATAAAGAAATTTATAATCAAGATGACTTTGGAAACAAAGATATCATTAATGGAGCCTTAAATTCTTTGAATACGGATCAAAAGGAAATTCTTAAGCTCATCTACTTAGAGGGATATAGTCAAGCAGAAGTAGCTTCCAAAAAGAAGATTCCTCTTGGAACAGTGAAAAGTCGCGTTAGGCTTGGCATGAAAAAATTAAAAGAAAAGATCGATTCATCATTATTAGAACCTGCCTAATCATAAACAAAAAGGCCAGAGGGATTCCCTCTGGCCTTTTAATTACCTGCACCTCGATATTTTGTTACGCCAATATTCCACATAAAGATGGCAAATCCAAAAAAGACAGCCCCCATAACTGGTGTAAGAAAAGCATAACCGTACCATTCTTCACGACCCAAGAAATAAGCAGACGGATATACACCAACAAAAGCAAAAGGTAAGATCCACGTTAAAACAAAGCGAATGACTTTGTTATAAATATCAACCGGATATCTTCCATAGTTTCCGATATTGTACATCATTGGCATAATACTTGTTCTGCTATCAGACCAGAAGCTGATACTTGCCAGCAAAATAAAGATCCCTGCATAGACAAAAGCTCCGCCTAGAACCATGAAAAGAAAAACAATTGGGTCATACCACGATAGGCTTAAATCAAGACGATTACCCGCATAGATCATAACAGCGATACCTGTCAGTACACCAAACAACGATTCAAGCTCCATGCGTTCTAAAATAATTTGAAACAAACTATGAACGGGCCTTGTTAGTATCCGGTCCATTTCGCCTTTAACGATATATCGTTCATTAAAATCCCAAATATTAAAAAAGGCGCCAAAGATCGCAAATGGAACGAGGAAAAAACCGTAAATAAAAATAATTTCATCTTTCGACCAACCACTAAGCATATCTGTATGACCAAATACGACCAAAATAAAAATGAGATTAACCGCCTGAAACAGTAAGTCAGACATAATCTCCATCAACATGTCAACACGATAGGTTAGCCTTGTTTTCATATACTGTGCCACATATAGAAAGAAAATACTCGTATGCTTCATCTGTTACCCTCCCTGTACAATCAAGCGTTTTTTCGCAATTACCCATAGCGCCTGTATTGGAAGAATGAGAATAACAGTCCATACAACTTGGAACAAAATCGCTTCCCAAACCGCGCTTCCTGTAAAACCTTCAGTAAAAATCATACTTGGAATATAGCTAATGGCTTGAAACGGAAGAAAGTCCATCACTTGTGTGCCCAACCAGGGTAAAAACTGATTGGAAGTAATAATCCCGAGAATAAATCAATCACTACGCGTTTTGCTCGAATGAGCCCATCATTATTAAAGAAGAAAAAGGTGAGAACGCCAGTCAGCAAATTGATTTGTGTATTCACAATAAAACTTAGAATAATAGCAATCATAAAAAATACCCACGTAGAAAATGCAGCTGAAAATTCAATCGGAAAAATAAGGCTAACAATAATCATCCCTGGAATAGAGAAGAAACTCAATCGAAAAATCCCTTCACCAAGTCCCTGCATCGTTTTCATCATTAAATAATGATACGGTCGTATAAACTCCACAGCAACCTTACCTTCTTTAATTTCCTGAGCGATTTCTCGATCAATGTTATTAAAGTAAAAAGCTCTTGCCATCCAGGCAACAGCCACATAGGTTGTCATCTGAATCACCGATAATCCTTCAATTTCTCCTTTTCCACCATAAATCGCATTCCACAAAAAGTAGTAAGCTCCAATGTTAATGCTGTAAATTAAAATTCCGCTATAATAGTTCGTCCGATAGGCGAGCATCATTAAGAAGCGAACCCGAATCATTTCTAGGTACTTACCCATTCCGCATACCTTCTTCATAGATATTTCGAATAATCTCTTCCGTCGAAATTTCATGAATTTTAATATCCGTAATTCGGTTTGCTGACACTACTCGACCAATCACTTCAGAAATCACATGTTCTTCGTTTATCACGTTCGCGATCCAGACATTTTCTCGATCACCTTTTGTCCATTCTGCTTCTAACTCTTTTAAGAGAGGTTCCAGACTTTCAAACTTAACTTGTTCTCCAAACTGAAATTCAATCTGCTTTCCTTCGCCCCAGTTTGAACGAAGCTTTGCAAGCTTGCCATCATAGATGATCTGTCCTTCATCCAGCATCACAACACGATCACATAACGCTTCAATATCCGTAAGATCATGGGTAGTAAGTAAAATCGTGGTCTTGTACTTCTCGTTAATCTCTTTTAAAAAATTACGAATCTTTAATTTCACAAGCACATCAAGACCAATTGTTGGTTCATCAAGAAACAAAAGCTTTGGATTATGAAGAAGCGCTGCTGCTAGCTCACATCGCATACGTTGTCCTAGCGATAACTTTCTTACAGGCTTATCAAGCAATGGTCCAATATCAAGTGATTCAATGACGTGGTTCATATGGTCGTTATACACATCATCCGGCACATTGTAAACTTTTTTAAGTAAACGAAACGATTCTTGTACGGCAATATCCCACCACAATTGAGAACGTTGCCCAAATACAACACCAATGGAGCGAACAAACTTTTCACGTTCTTTATGAGGATCCATTCCATTCACTCGAACAGTTCCAGACGTCGGTGTTAAAATCCCTGTTAACATTTTAATGCTCGTTGATTTACCAGCGCCGTTTTCACCGATATACCCTACCATTTCTCCTTTATTCACAGTAAACGATATATCTTGAACAGCAGATATTACTTTATAATTACGCGTAAACAGATCTCGAAACGCTCCTTTTAAGCCTGAACGACTTGAATGCGATTTAAAATCCTTACGCAATGACTGCACATCAATAACCTTTTCCATACGTTATCCTCCTTTTTACACACCAACTTAGTTTACAAGAGCCGTGAACATTAAACAATCATTGAGCTTAGATGCTAAGCGGGAATAGTGTTTTGTTCCGCGCTACTCATGCTACAATGGAAATTGATGAACACGCATTACAAGGAGGTCAATATGAATTTCACTAAATCAGAACAACATCATAAAGAATCACTCGATATTATGCTAGGTGGTGTGAACAGTCCATCTCGATCCTATAAAGGCGTTGGCGGAGGCACTCCCGTCTTCATGGAAAAAGCAAAGGGGCCTTATTTCTGGGACGTTGATGGTAACAAATACATAGACTACCTTGCAGCTTACGGTCCCATTATCACTGGTCATGCACATCCACATATTACGAAAGCCATCACAACTGCAGCGGAAAATGGCGTTCTATATGGGACACCGACTGTTCTAGAGAATCGCTTTGGTTCAATGCTTCAGGAGGCAATTCCTTCTCTTGAACGCGTTCGGTTTGTAAACTCCGGTACCGAAGCGGTTATGACAACGATTCGTGTTGCAAGGGCCTATACCGGTCGCAACAAAATTGTGAAATTTGCTGGTTGCTATCATGGACACTCAGATCTTGTACTAGTTGCTGCTGGTTCTGGCCCTGCTACTTTAGGTAGTCCGGATTCTGCTGGCGTTCCAAAAAGCATTGCCAGAGAGGTGATCACGGTACCATTTAACGACATTGAGGCTTATAAAGAAGCAATGAAAAAATGGGGAGATGAAGTAGCGGGTGTTCTCGTTGAGCCGATTGTTGGTAACTTTGGAATCGTTGAGCCTGAAGAAGGTTTTCTTGAACAGGTCAATGAAATCACTCACCAACACGGTGCTCTCGTAATCTACGATGAAGTGATAACGGCGTTCCGCTTTATGTACGGCGGTGCCCAGAACTTACTTGGTGTTGAGCCAGATATGACAGCACTCGGAAAGATTATTGGAGGAGGTCTCCCGATTGGCGCATACGGCGGTAAGCGCGAGATTATGGAACACGTTGCTCCTCTAGGACCAGCTTATCAAGCTGGAACAATGGCCGGAAATCCTGCTTCGATCTCAGCAGGTATAGCGTGTTTGGAAGTCCTCCAAGAAGAAGGAGTATATGACCACTTAGACAAACTTGGAGAACGACTTGAATTAGGCATCCTTCAACACGCAAAGGAAGCCGGGATTCAGATTACAATCAACCGTCTCAAAGGGGCTCTTACCGTCTACTTTAATGACGAGAAAGTAATTAATTACAAACAGGCTGAAGATTCTGATGGAGAGAGATTTGCCCGCTTCTTTAAACTCATGCTTCAGGAAGGAATTAATCTTGCCCCTTCTAAATACGAAGCTTGGTTTCTAACAACAGAACACACTGAAGAAGACATTGATGAAACGCTGGAAGCAGTAAAACGCGTCTTCCAACAGATGGCTTAATGGAAATTGACAAAGACAGAATGAAGCAACTTCATTCTGTCTTTTCTACTATCTTTGGTATTATTTGAAATAAGCCTTGCTATCCGAACCATTCCGATGTATAACTAGAACGTCTCATATGTTTAAAAGAGGAAATAGAGGTTACTCTCTATATTAATAGTATGCAACGAAAGGATAATAACAGAATGAAGTTTGGTGCCCGTATTTTTAAAACAGGGCTTGCGATTACCATCGCCTTATATTTAGCAACATGGCTTGGATTAGAGCCACCTACTTTCGCTGGTGTAGCTGCATTGTTTGCGATCCAACCATCCATCTACAGATCGTATCAAACGATTATCGATCAATTTCAATCAAACATTATTGGAGCCCTGCTAGCCGTTGTGCTTGTTCTTCTTTTCGGAAATCAGCCCATTGTCATTGGCTTAGGCGCTATTATAATTATCGCCATTAATATTAAGTTAAAAATTGAAAGTACGATTCCACTTGCTGTTGTAACAGTGATATTAATTATGAACGCGCCACAAGAGGAATTTATCACTTTTGCCACGAATCGATTTCTCGTCATTATGGTTGGGGTCGTCAGTTCTTTCTTTGTGAATTTGATTTTCCTCCCACCGAAGTATGAAACAAAATTGTTTCATAAAATCGTAAGCAACACTGAATATATCTCACAATGGATTCGACTTGCTACGAGGAATGATGCGGAACACAAAGTCCTTAAAGAAAACTTGATTAAGTTAAAAGAAGACACGGTGAAAAGTGATCAGTACTTTCTTCTTTATAAGGAAGAACGAACCTATTTCAAACGAAGAGATTTTGTAAAAGCTCGTAAGCTCGTTCTATTCAGACAGATGATCGCTACAACAGAAAAATCACTCGCTATTCTAAAAATGCTTGATCAACTTGATGTCAAGATTTTGATCATGCCGGATGAGGTAAGAAAGATGATTCAGACTCACCTTGATGAGTTGACAAATTATCACGAACGTATCCATTTAAAATATATCGGCAAAGTGAGGCATCAGTCTCCTGAGGAAATGTTAAACACAGTTGGATCCGGTGAATCTACTTTAACCGAACGCTATGTTGATTTATACGAAAGTGGTGAATGTAACCGCGAACTTTGGATGACAATCTTTCCTTTAATCGGTATGATTATTGATTACAACGACCATCTAGAACACCTTGATCTGCTAGTCGATAGCTTCCATTCGTATCACCAGGAAGAAAATGAAGTCGACATACAAGAGCTTCATGCCAAATAAAAAAATCAGCCGAATCGGCTGATTTTTTTATTTCTTCATTTTAGGATCCAGCGCATCACGGAGACCGTCACCAAGTAGGTTAAATCCAAGAACTGTTAGCATAATCGCAAGTCCTGGAAAAAACACCGTCCATGGTGCCTGGATAATGTACGAACGAGAATCTGCTAGCATTTTCCCCCACTCTGGTTGTGGCGCCTGTGCACCGAGACCTAGAAAACTAAGTGCAGCCGCTTCTAGAATAGCGGTCGCGATAGCAAGTGTCCCTTGCACAATAATAGGTGCGAGGGAATTGGGTAATACATGATGAAAAATGATTCTTGAGTCTTTCATTCCAACAGCCCTTGCCGCCATTACATACTCTTCCTGTTTCACACTTAACACTCTAGAACGAACAAGCCGTCCAAAGTTTGGAATATTAATGATGGCAATCGCGATCAGCGCATTTCTTAACGACGGTCCTAAAACTGCCACAACTGCAATCGCAAGAAGGATACTTGGAAATGCAAGCATGATATCAAAGATACGTGAAATAATTGTATCTACTAACTTACCGTAGTATCCCGCTACCATACCTAGTAAACTCCCTACCGCTGCTGAACCGAGTACGGCAAAGAAACCAACCCATAAAGAAATTCGTGCCCCATAAATAATGCGTGATAAAATATCGCGACCGAAATCATCGGTTCCAAACCAATGACTGGCTGAGGGCGATTGAAGTCGTTCACCTAATTTTTGTTCGTTAATCCCTTCAGGAGCGATGACTCCTGCAAAGATCGCTAGAAGAATGAAAAAAAGTACAATCCCCATGCCGACCATCGCTAGCTTATTTCTCCTGAATCCTTTCCAGGCTTCACGCCATGGCGATAGTACTTCTTCGTCTGGTTGTTTTTGAACGTTCACTTGTTTTTGCGGAGCAATTTCAGCCATTTAGAAGCCCCCTTTAGTTGTATTTGATTCGAGGATCAATTGCAGCATATAGCAGATCGACAATTAAATTAATAAAAACGAAAATTACCGCAACGATTAAAATCCCTGATTGAATGACAGGATAATCTCTAAAATTAATCGCGTCGTAAATATATCGACCAATTCCTGGCCAACCAAAGATCGTCTCAGTAAGAATCGCTCCCCCTAGAAGCAAGCCCATTTGTAGTCCAATAACGGTTAGAACGGGAATAAAGGCATTTTTTAAAGAGTGTTTATAGACAACCCAAAACATTTTCGTTCCTTTTGCACGAGCTGTGCGAACAAAATCAGATCGCATAACTTCAAGCATGCTTGAGCGTGTCATTCGTGCAATAATAGCCATTGGAATCGTACCAAGAGCAATACCAGGTAGAATCAAATGCTTAATAACTTCAACAAATTGATCCATTCTCCCCTGAATTAAGGTATCAATAAGATAAAGATGGGTAATAGCATCTACAGGGTTTCTCACATTTTCGCGACCCGTTGATGGTAGCCATCCAAGTTCAAGAGAGAAAGCCCACTGTTCCATCAACCCAAGCCAGAAAACAGGCATGGATACACCAACTAGCGCTAATACCATAGCCGTGTAATCAAACCATGAGTTTTGGAACCAGGCACTAATAATACCTGCATTTACACCAATAAAAATCGCAATAACCATCGCAACAAGCGACAATTCAAGAGTAGCGGCAAGATATGGCCAAATTTCTCCACTAATATCTGAACTTGTCCGAAGAGAAGTGCCTAAATCTCCTGTAAATAAGTTTTTAATATAATCGATATACTGTAGATACCACGGCTGATCGAGACCAAGCTGTTTTGTTAAACTTTTTATTGCTTCCTCTGTTGCCTGTTGTCCTAAAATGACCTGAGCTGGATCTCCGGGAATGGCTCGAATCATAAAGAATACAATGAGTGTCATCCCAAACAACACTGGGATGAGCATCAGCAGTCGTCTAACTGTATAAGCAAGCATCTACTCACCTCTTCTTCCGTCTGTAAAATGACATGTCGTTTAATATGTATAAAGCCAATTCATTATGAAGAATAAAAGGGGAGTGCATCACTCCCCTTCTTTTTTTACTATTGAAGCGTTACTTTTGTTAGCTTGTCAGATCCAGTTGGATGCGGTGAGAAACCTTTAATTGTACTAGAGCCGCCAAGTGCTGGCTTGGAGTGTACAAGAGGAATCCACGGTGCATCTTCATGGATAATTTCTTGTGCTTCTTTATAAAGCTTGTTACGCTCTTCTTCATCTGGAGTTGACTGTGCTTCGATTAGAAGATCATGAAGCTCCTGGTTTTCATAGTACGTATAGTTGTTGCTTCCAATATTATCTTGATCAAGAAGGACGTATAGGAAGTTATCAGCGTCACCGTTATCGCCAGTCCAACCTAACAAGAAGCTATCAGCTTCACCATTACGAGCTTTTTCAAGATAAGTTGCCCACTCGTATGATTTGATTTCAGCATCTACGCCAATTTCAGCGAAGCTTTTCTGAAGAACTTCTGCTACTTTTTGGCCATCAGGCATATATGGACGTGGAACCGGCATAGCCCAAAGCTCCATTTCAAATCCATCTTCATAGCCTGCTTCTTTTAGAAGTTCCTTCGCTTTATCAAGATCATACTCATAAGGTTCGATCTCATCGTTATACCCACCAATTACCGGAGGCATCGGATTTTTCGCTGGCTCCGCTTGTCCTGCATAGAAAGAATCAATAAGCGCTTGCTTGTCTACTGCGTGGTTTAGCGCTTGACGGACAAGCTTATCTTTTAATGGGCCGCGGTTTGTTGTTAAACCAAGATACCCTACGTTCATAGAAGGACGGAAGAACGTTTGAAGATCGGCATTGTCCTCTACCTGCTGAACATCTGAAGGATTCAGCCCATCCATCAAATCAATTTCTCCAGCCATTAGTGCATTTAGACGTGCTGAGTTATCAGGAATCGCTCTGAAAATAACGCTATCAAGCTTTGGATAGCCATCCATCCAGTACTCTTCATTTTTATTTAGTACGATTTTGTCATTTCGGTTCCATTGATCAAATACAAATGGACCGGTACCTACAGGATTTTCACCAAACTTATCGCCTTGCTTCTCAAGTGCATCTGGACTAGCAATCGCAAATGGAGACATCGCGATGTTTTTCAAGAATGGCGCTTGTGGACGCTTCAATTGGAATTCAACCGTGTAATCGTCTTTCGCCGTTACACTTTCAATAACGTGCCCTTCATCACCTTTAAATCCACCGAACATGGATTTATAGTAATAGAACGCTTCTTCAGTCCCATTCATCCAACGTTCGAAGTTGTAAACTACAGCGTCTGCGTTAAAGTCAGTACCGTCATGGAACTTTACACCTTCACGAAGTGTGAACGTATATGTCTTACCATCGTCAGAAACTTCCCAATCTGTCGCAAGGGCTTCTTGCACATCTGTGTTATCGTCACCGTAATCAAGAAGCGTATCAAAAATATTCTTTGTTACTTTAAATGATTCCCCGTCTGTTACAGATGCTGGATCAAGTGATACGGAGTCACCGCCGCGACCAAAGATCAATGTTCCACCTGCTTCTTCGCCTCCGTCTCCGGAGTCACCCCCGCCATTGCCATTCGTTTCGTTTGATCCACCGCAACCGGCTAGACCAATCGAAAGTAGCAATACAAATACTAATGAAAAAATGGTTTTCTTCATGTTCTTCCCCCTTAGTCATGTTTGTGATTTATACAAGGTCTTCTTCATACAGATGACACGCTGTATGGTGTCCAGGTTCTATCTCCCTGAATTCAGGAACAACAGAGCTGCACACGTCCATCGCCTTAGGACATCTTGTGTGAAAAGGACATCCTGATGGCGGATTCGATGGGCTTGGCACATCTCCAGTAAGAATAATTCTGTCTTTCCCATATTCAGGATCTGGAACCGGAACGGCTGAAAGAAGAGCCTGTGTATACGGATGTTTCGAATCCAAATAAAGCTTTTCACTATCTGCCATTTCAACAATACGTCCAAGGTACATCACTGCGACGCGATCGCTAATATGACGGACAACTCCTAAATCATGAGCGATAAACAAATATGTTAGGCCAAGCTCTTTCTGAAGATCTTCTAAAAGATTTAATACTTGAGCTTGGATCGAAACATCAAGTGCTGAAACAGGTTCATCCGCAATAATTAACTTCGGATTAACTGCTAGTGCCCGTGCTATACCTATTCTTTGGCGCTGTCCACCACTGAATTGATGAGGATACCGCTTGGCATGGTAGGCACTTAGACCAACAATTTCAAGAAGTTCTCTTACCCTTTTTTTACGCTCTGCTTTATTACCAAGCTGATGAACAATAAGAGGTTCTTCGATAATTTTTTCAACTGTATGCCTCGGATTAAGCGATGCAAAAGGGTCCTGAAACACCATCTGAATATCTTTTCTAAGGTGACGAAGATCCTTTTTGTTTAAGGCCGTCATTTCTTTCCCATCAAAAAGAACTTCACCTTCGCTTGGTTCAAGCAGTCTCATCAACATCCGTCCAGTTGTAGACTTTCCACATCCACTTTCTCCAACCAGTCCAAAAGTTTCTCCCTTATGTAATGTAAAGGTCACACCATCAACGGCTTTTACTGTTCCTACCTGCTGCTTAAGTACGCCTCCCTGAATGGGAAAATGTTTCTTCAGCTGTTTAACTTCAAGTAGTGCTTCTTGCAAAATAGGCGCCCCCTTTAGCTTTTCACTCTCTCTAATACAGCTGCTTTCTCGGCATCTTCATGAAGCCAGCATCTGGCCTGTTGTGCCGGTCCTGCATCTAATAGCATTGGATTCTCTTCATAACATTTATCAAAAGCGAAACTACAACGTGGTGCAAAGTGACATCCCTTATGGATAGAACCTGGTTTTGGAACATTTCCAGGTATTGAATACAGCCTGTCTTTTCGAACGCGAACGTCAGGTACTGATTCGATTAAACCAATCGTATAGGGATGCTTAGGGTGCTGAAATATATCCTGAGTTTTCCCTTGCTCTACGATTTTTCCAGAATACATGACAGCAATCCGATCACAGATCTCTGCCACTACTCCAAGATCATGAGTAATCATAATAATCGATGTGTTCGTTTCTTTATTCAACTTTTTCATCAACTCAAGAATCTGAGCTTGAATAGTCACATCGAGAGCAGTTGTTGGCTCATCCGCGATAAGAACTTCTGGTTCACATGCCATTGCCATTGCGATCATAACGCGCTGACGCATCCCACCAGATAATTGGTGAGGATATTCATTCATTAGCTCTTCAGCTCTTGGCAATCCTACCAACTTAAGAATTGATACAGCATGATCCCAGGCTTTTTTCTTGTTCCACTTCTTATGTATTCGAATTCCTTCGATCAGCTGATTTCCTATTCGGAAGACTGGATTCAGCGATGTCATCGGCTCCTGAAAAATCATGCCGATTTCATTCCCTCTTATCTTCCTCATCTCTTTCTCAGATTTAGCGATAAGATTTTCACCTTTGTATGTAATTTCACCACCGACTACCTTACCAGGGGCCTGAATGAGCTGCATAATGGATAATGAGGTAACACTTTTTCCAGATCCGGACTCCCCTACAATGCCAAGCACCTCTCCTTTGTTGACATAAAAATCAACAGAATCGACTGCCGGAATTTCTCCATCATCTGTAAAAAAGTGAGTTTCTAACCCGCTAACTTTTAATACTGGTTGTTCCACACCCTCACCCCTTTCTATAAATTCTGAATTTTTTAATTTAACTAAAATCTGTTTATCATTATTACATTAATTTAATCAATTGGCAACGTATATTGAGGTAATTTTCTGTCTTTCTTTGTCACTTTTACGCGATAATGTGCATAATTAAACAAAAAAAGCATCTAAAATAGATGCTTTTTGATGAATCATTATAAATTTTGTACTTGGAACAGATTATGGTATGACCCTTTTTGTTTCATCAGTTCTTGATGGTTTCCGCTCTCAGAAATTTGTCCATTTTCAACGACAACAATTCGATCAGCATGCGTCACTGTTGCAAGACGGTGTGCTACGATGAAAGTTGTTCGATCTTTTGCAAGTATTTCGAGCGCCTCCTGGATAAGATGTTCACTCTCAAGGTCAAGAGCTGATGTCGCTTCATCCAAAATAAGAATAGGAGGATTTTTGAGAAAGACACGCGCGATGGCGATCCTTTGCTTTTGTCCTCCGGATAGTTTAACACCGCGCTCACCAACGGGCGTATCGTAACCTTCCGGAAGGCTGATGATAAACTCATGCGCATTCGCTGCTTTTGCTGCACGTATGACATCTTCTTCAGAAGCATTCGGATTTCCCATCATAATATTCATTCGAACTGATTCACTAAACAAAATATTATCCTGTAAAACCATGCCGATATTGTCACGAAGACTTCTTGCTTCGTAATCTCGAATATCCGTGCCATCGATAAGAATTCGCCCACCCGTTACGTCGTAGAAACGAGGTATCAAACTAACAAGAGACGATTTCCCACCTCCACTCATACCAACAAGAGCAATGGTTTCACCAGCCCTTACATCAAGATCAATTCCTTTTAGAACAGGAAGATCATTTTCATTATATTTGAAATAAACATCTTCAAACTGTATATTTCCTCGAACGTTGCTCAACTTTCGAGCATCTTCTCTATCCACAATATCGTATTTCTCATCAACAAATTCAAAAACTCGATCCATGGAAGCAATGGATTGCGTTAGTGTTGTAGATGAGTTTACCAATCGTCTAAGTGGACTATAAAGGCGATCCATATAAGTTACAAAGGCTACCATCTCACCAATTTGAAGTCCTCCTGAAATCACAAGGTACGCAGAAAAGGCAATCACAATAAGAGGCGCTACATCCGTAATCGTATTAACGACAGCGAACGTTTTGGCATTCCACCTTGTATGATCAAGTGCTCGTTCTAAGAAATTCGTATTTCTTTTGTTGAATTGATCTTGTTCATAATCTTCCAGGGCAAAACTTCTAATCACTGACATCCCTTGAACTCGTTCATGAAGGTGACCTTGAACTTCTGCAAGTGCTTGTGAGCGGTCCTTCGTTAAGTCGCGAAGACGCTTATAGAAAAACTTAACTGAAAGTCCATAGAGAGGAAGAAGAACAATTGCTGCAAGCGTAAGCCAGACATTCATAAACGATAGTATACCGATAATGATGACGATCGTAATGAGATCAAGCCAAACATTCATCATCCCAGTAATCACAAAGGTTTTTGTCTGTTCCACATCATTTATTACTCTTGAAATGATTTCGCCTGCTTTGTTATTAGAGTAAAACTTCAAACTTAATTGTTGAATATGAGAAAATAATTTATCTCTTATATCATAAAGAATCTTACTTCCAATCCATTGAGCATAATACTGACGGAAGTATTCTACCGGTGGTCTGACAACGACGAATAGAAAGAAAGCTCCTCCCATCAACCAAAGAAGTTGCTCATACTTATCCCCAGCTGGCATTTCTGCATTGATAATATCATCAATGACATACTTTAAAATCAATGGAAGAAGAAGAGGAATTCCAAACTTTACTATTCCGATTCCAATCGTAATCCCAATTTGTTTTTTATATGGCCTGACGAAAGTCATATATCTTTTTATACTACCCAGATGGCATCATCCTTTAGCTATTCACGTGCTTTTTTATATCATGCAAAAACCTGTTGAAAAACATTCAACAGGTTTTTCTTACCTATATTGTAGAAACTGTTCATACCATTGATCCACAAAACCTGGGGCAAATGGTCCTTTACGCTGATGAATCCAGTTCATCAGCTCTTTTACATTTTGTTGTATAATGCGGTCAATGGCTTCGGGATAATTCATCTCTTCGCGGTGTGCTTCATACTCATCTTCATCAAGAAGTTTAAAGGTCATATCAGGGTAGATCTTAATATCAAGATCATAATCAATATACTTTAACGCCTCTTCGTCGTACGTAAATGGTGTACCTAAATTACAATAGTAATAAAGTCCATCCGTCCGAATCATTCCAATGACATTAAACCAGTGATTCGCACTAAAATAGCAAATCGCAGGTTCACGCGTACGCCATTGTCTTCCATCAGCTTCTGTCACGAGAATGCGATCGTTTCCCCCAATGATCTCTTTTGAGGTACCTTTCAGTACGATGCTTTCTTCCCAAGTACGATGAAGCGTACCGCGATGTTTATAGCTTTGAATTTGAATTCTCGTCCCGGTCGTTGGGAAACTCATCTCCTTCTCCTTTCCTAAGAAATTCCGGAAAACGATGAATGCCTTTTGCATATAGGCAGACTCACAGTATCCTTTCTTTCTTACCGTTCAATACATGGCTGTCATCAAATTTCTTACATCTCATCTATATTCTTCTCCATTATAACGCTTAACAAAATAAAATTAAAATAAAAGCGCCACTCGAATTGAATGGCACCTCATTTGCTATCAATAAATTGGTGTATTTTCAAAGGTAGAGATGACATTCTCAATAAGTCGTTCAAACTCTTCTTCCAAATGCCACAGCCGTTCTTTTTTTTCTACGATAATCGTTTTCATCGCTTCATCCGTCCCAGATAACGTCGCCTCTAACTTCTGTATTTCTTCCCTGGTATAAATCATCTGATCAGCAAGCTTGAGTTGTTGTTGAATAAGCTCATCAAACTCGGTCATCTAACCTTCTCCTTTCAAACTAAACGTGTTAACTCACATATACGAAACATCTTCAGCAAACAAATTCCATATGTGAGGTGAAATACCTTTGGAAAGTTCTGTAGAGAAGTAGGAGGTTTTGTCAAAAACAAAAATCTTGTGCTGTCTCATCCTGTAACGGGAAGCAGCTTAAATAGGTATGATACATTCTGGTTTTTCGTTTTTTGGTGAATTGACAATTGTGGAAACTTCATAGGCATTCATCTCAGAAGATGCAAAAGGCTTCAGGCACTGATTTAATTCAGCTACATCATTCACAGAAGAATCAAGCCAAATTTTTTCCGCTTCCTTTGTTAAAATGACAGGCATTCGATTATGTATTTCTTCCATTAGCTCATTTGCTTCAGTCGTCAAAATGGTACACGTATAGTGCGTGAGCTTACCATCATCCCATTTTTCCCATAAACCAGCCATTGCAAACGGCTCACCTTTTCTTACTTGAATTCGCATAGGGATTTTCCTATTTTCGATTTGTTTCCATTCATAGAAGCCATCGGATAAGATCAGGCATCTCCGCTTTTTAAGTGCGTGCTTAAAGCTTGCCTTTTTATCTGCTGTTTCACTTCTTGCATTGATCAATTTAGATGCAATTGAAACATCCTTTGCCCAGAAAGGAACTAACCCCCACCTTAATGTTCCTATTCGATTACTATGACCTGCTCGAATAACGGCTGGAATTTGTTGAGATGGCGCGATGTTAAACCTTGGCTCATAGCCTTCAATAGTTGTCTGTTCAATTTGAAAACGTTCTAGTAGAGCGTCGAGTTCTGTTGTTAAGGAAAAGCGTCCACACATATGAAGCCTCCTTCCTTCTAGTAAGTGTTTCGATGTTTTCGTTAAAATCCCTATCATCCTTTAATCATTTGAAAGAAAAACAGGGCTGACTAAGTCAGCCCTGCATGGGAAGTTCTCTTATTGTTGCTGCTGGTTGTTCTTCGCAGATGCTTGCTGCTTATTTTGAGCAGACTTTGCGTTACGAGCTTTCACTTCTTGAACATCCGTTTCGCTTGCAAATTCAGCACCGTATTGTTGCTGACCTGCTTGTCCTGCTTGTCCTGCAGATGCTTGCTGCTTGTTTTGAGCAGACTTCGCATTGCGAGCTTTCACTTCTTGAGCATCCGTTTCGCTTGCAAATTCAGCACCGTATTGTTGCTGACCTGCTTGTCCTGCAGAAGCTTGTTGATTCTGCTGTTTTACGTGTTGAATACTTGTACCAGCTTGAGTTTGTCCTGGTTTCTTTGCCATGGCTTATCACCTCCCACAAACAATAGAATATCCAGATGAGACATTCTTATGTATGCTATTTCAAAAAATAAAAAATCCTCTCTTGGTTTCTCAAAACTTCCCTTCATACTACATACATTTCTGTAGCAAAATATAATCGAAAAGGAGGATCTTAAATGGATCATCGAGATATGACTGAGCTATCCATGATGGCGAAAAAGGATTGGGCTGACCAGGAGCTTTCTTTTTTTCACCACAGTTTGCAGCAAATTGCACCTTATTTAAACAGTGAGGGCCTGGCAATTCATAGAGAAATCATGAAAGAAATTGAACAACGTGGTGGGCTGTCTGCCTTTATGCCTGATTAAAATGATAAACAAAAGCCCTCCGGGAACTCACGGAGGGCTTTTAACATCGTTAAAAATTAGATTTTGATTGGCCACCATCTACCGTGATGGTGGCACCGACGATCCAGGATGCTTTGTCAGAAGCTAGAAAAACGACGGCATTTGCTACTTCCTCAGGTGTACCAAATCTCCCACCTGGAATTTCACTTTCTACAAACTGAGCAATTTTTTCTGGATTTTCTTCCTTGCGCTTTTGCCAATTTCCTGAAGGATGAAGAATTGCCCCTGGTGCTACGCCATTTACTCGCACACCATCTTGAATTACTTCATCACCCATTGCTTTTGTAAAGCTAATCATGGCTGCTTTTGAATGATTGTAAGTTGGCTTGCCCCCAGATTCCCGACCAAAAATAGAAGAGATATTAACAATCACCCCTTCACCCAGCTCCTTCATTTTTTCTGCTGATAGTTGACTGAGGTGAACCGCTGAATAGAAATTGAGATCCATCGCCTTATGAAATTCAGAGAGGTTTGTTTCCATAATAGCTCCTCCACTGCTTCCTCCAGCATTATTTATGAGGATATCAATAGAACCAAATTCCATTATAAATGAATCCAATAGTTGTACACGTTTTCTTTCATCTGTTATATCCGCTTCGAATAAAGCAAGGTTCGGGCCAATTTCATCTTTCGCCATCTCAAGATCCTCGCGATTCCTTCCACAAATACCTACCTTTGCACCTTCTTCATAAAATGCCTTCGCAATCGATTTGCCAATACCTTTTGAGCCACCTGTAATTAAAACGCGTTTATTTTCTAAATTCAACTCCACAATTATTCCTCTCCTTCTAGAACCATTTGTGTGATTTTTTGATGAGCAACGGGAAAAGCGAAGTTCTTCAAGTCTTTTTTCTCTACCATCTTAAAGTTCTTAGGAGAAATTTCACCATCATACGATCCTTTATAAACGGTTAATTGCCACTTTAGATGACTAAAAATATGATTAAAAGTAGCTAACTCTTTCTCAATTTCAACCTCGATTTGATATTCTTCCCTTATATGATTTTGAAGCTGATCCTCTTTTGACCCTTCACTCAGTTCAACGCTTGGAAATTCCCATAAGCTTGCTAGAAGGCCTGTTTCCGGTCGCTGCCTAATAAGAAATTTCCCTGAATTATCTTCAAGTGCCACTACAGCTATTGGAACAGGGCGTGGCGCTTTTTTCTTAGATTTAATCGGTAACTCTTCCTGTGATCCTTCCGCAAAAGCTCTACAATGCTCCTGTACCGGACATAAGAAACAGGAAGGAGATCGTGGTGTACACACGATTGCGCCTAGCTCCATCATTCCTTGATTAAATGATGATGGGTCGTCTTTTGAAATAATTCGTCGTGTTATTTCTTCGAACGTCTTCCTAGCTGAAGGTTTTGCGATATCTTCCCATATTCCAATAATTCTTGATAGTACACGCATGACATTTCCATCAACTGCAGGTTCCGGTATATCGTATGCAATACTTAGAATTGCACCTGCTGTATAAGGACCTACACCCTTCAGATCAGAAATTTGTTTTGGCTGATTGGGTACGATTCCGTTATAGGAATCTGCAACTTCACGAACCGCGCTCTGTAGATTTCGCGCTCTTGAATAATATCCAAGCCCTTCCCATGCCTTTAATACGTCTGCTTCTTCAGCTTCTGCAAGTGCATCCACTGTAGGAAAGAGGCTCATAAATCGCTCGAAATAAGGAATGACCGTATCGACCCTTGTTTGTTGTAGCATTATTTCAGAAACCCACACCCGATAAGGGTCCTTATTCTCACGCCATGGAAGCGTCCGCTGTTCTTTTTTAAACCAAGCAATAAGATCTTGTTGGAATTTTTGTTCGTCAAATAAATGTAAAAGGTCTGTCACTTTCTCTGTCATACATCAACTCTCCGATATGATATAGTAAATGGTGTTAAAGAACGATTATAATTCACTTTTAAACTTCCTCCACCTTCATCTATCACATATAATAACTCATCATACCTTTTCATTCACCTTTTAACTTTTCACATTTGTTTTAATTGGGTATAACTAAAGAGAGAACGCTAAACTTTATGCGATTTTGGCAACTTAATCGATCTGCTTCACAAGGAGGATCTTACCCTATGGATACTGGGACACATGTGGTCATGGGACTGGGGATTGGAGCTCTCGCAACTTTAGATCCAGCTATTGCGCAGGACCCTATTACCGCACAAAGCGTTCTAATTGGGGCGCTAATCGGATCGCAGGCCCCTGACTTTGATACAGTATTAAAATTAAAAAATAACGCTGTCTATATACGCCATCACAGAGGGATTACCCACTCGATTCCTGCAGTCCTTCTCTGGCCCATTATTATTAGTAGTGGTATCATGCTTTTTTATCCAGAAACAAACTGGCTTCATCTCTGGTTATGGACATTTCTTGCCGTCTTCATTCACGTGTTTGTCGATATTTTCAATGCTTATGGAACACAGGCCATTCGACCATTTTCCAATAGATGGGTCGCACTTGGCGTCATAAATATCTTTGATCCATTTATTTTCCTCAGCCATATTGCAGGTCTGATTCTATGGTACGTCGGTGCAAATCCTGGGTTCACCTTTTTAACGATATACGGCGTTCTCATTCTCTATTATCTATGGAGGATTTCAGAACAGAAAAAAGTGATCCGTTCTGTAAGAGAACGAATTCCTGATGCCGTGGAAGTCATTGTCTCACCTACGATTCGTTGGAGTAGATGGCATATTGCAGTTAAGTCGGAAACACAGTTTTATGTCGCTCGTGCTGAGGGAACGACTATACACGTTCAAGATGAATTTGAACGGGTGCCAGTCCCTAAAACGCCTGTACTCGAATCTGCAAAAGAAGACCCGAACTTAAGTGCTTTCCTTTCTTTTTCACCCGTATATCGATGGGAAATTGAAGAAAAAGAAGTTGGATACGAAGTGCGATTTATCGATCTTCGCTATCGCAATAAAGGTCACTATCCTTTTGTTGCTGTTGTACAGATGGAAGATCAGCTTGAAATTACTAGTTCCTATACAGGTTGGGTATACAGTGAAGACACGCTTAGAAAAAAATTGGATCCTGCTGTCGATTGATCACTGCTAAGTGACTCATTGAAAGGATTATATAAGAAACCGGCTGGACAAAAATGTCCAGCCGGTTTCCATTTAGTGCTTTATACTTCTATCGTCTCCAAAATATCCTTTGTATTTTGGATTATTCATCATAAAATCATGAAGAACTGGTCCATAATAATCAATCCACTGTTTCACGATTTTTTCTGTTACATCTTGACCTTTATACTCTCTTCCAGCCTTCGCTCTTGATGATTCAAAATCCTCCCACAGTAACTCCACCATTGTTCTTGCCTGTCCATAAGAAAGATGGTCGTTTTTCTCAAGAAGGTTATGAGTAAGCCTTTGAAATAGATCTTCCATGAGGCATGCTCCTTTCATGTTGTACTTTCAACGTAGAAATTAAATAAACCACACATAACATAACGTTCTGATTCGCATACTAATTGTGTGCCTGCTTCACAACACGATATTGGAAAGGGGCGCACAAAGATGAGAAACAAAAAAACCGGTTTTCCAGATGCGAAATTTTCTGGAGAACCACGCGCAAAAGAAGAATATGCATCGAAACGAGCTGACGGATCGATTAACACTCATCCACAGGAGCGCATGAGCGCGTCTAATCGTACAGGCAACCGTCAGGGATAATTTTCTCATATAGGAGGCAGCAGCTATGGGTAAAAATAACCGAAATCGGCTTCACCCGAAATATGAGGATCCATTCCAATCTCCAACTGCAAACCCAAAACACGCGCACAATCAGGTAAATGGACAATCAAAGCAAACGTATAACGATATCGTTCTTCAAGTGCAAACGCGAAAACGATCTTAGAAATGAGAAATGAAGAGAGCAGCATTACTGCTGCTCTTTTTCAATGAGCATCGAGATAGGAAATGCTTCTATTTCCTTATTTCCCTCACGATATCCCCAGGCAAACGTTCCGTTCATATAGTCGATTGTAAATGTTGAACCTGGGTCGCCATCTATTTCATACTTCTCACCTGGAGCAAAGTTCTCAGGGTTCATTAAATAGGATTTTGCAAGGGCTATTCTGCGTTCATGAACAGCAAATTCATTCACCATTCCCATCTGCTCAGCTCGACGTGCTTTTTCACTAAGAAGTGCTATTTCACTTCGTAATTCCTGCTCACTCATTTCACTGAAACGCTTTTCCATTCTTAACCTCCACTACTCTATTCTTCCCCCAAGTATAGTTTATTTTCTGCTTCCTGACAAAAATATGCTACGCTTACATCAAGGAGTGATTTACTATGAAAACCATCTTAATTACGGGTGCTGGGTCTGGCCTCGGCGCTGAACTTGCAAAGTGCTGGGCAAAAGAGGGACATCGTATGGTATTAGTAGGAAGAACAAAAGAAAAACTTACCTCTATCTGTCAACATATCGAGAAAGAAAACGCGACATGTCTGAGCTACCAATGCGACATTACAAACCCTGATGATCTAGCGCATTTGACTAAGAAACTGAAAGAAGATGACCTTAGCATTGATCTTCTTGTAAATAATGCCGGAATAGGGACATTCGGTTCTTTAGAAGAGATAACGATTTCAGACATTCATCATGTCATAGATACAAATGTAAAAGGGACGATTTTCACAACCCAAGCATTTCTGCCGATATTAAAAGAAAATAAAGGGCGCATTATGAATATCATCTCTACGGCAGGCTTGAAAGGAAAGAAACATGAAACTGTTTATGTGGCCTCAAAATATGCTGTGAGAGGATTTACAGAGAGCCTGTGGAAAGAACTTGAAAGCACAGGTGTAAGCGCTACGGCGGTCTATATGGGTGGAATGAATACCCCTTTCTGGTCTCATTCGAACCATATATCTGATCCCACTAGATTAAAGTCAGCTTCAGAGAAAGCAAGACAAATCATTGAGGAAGATAAGGGGCAGAAAGAAATTTTTATTGATCGTTAAATTCTTCAAGGTACTTATTAATTAGTGGAAATGGGAATCCTTTACGATACAAAAACTGCTTCATCTTTTGATCAAATTCTCTACGTCCTAGCTTACTGTAGCGACGTTCGGCTTTTTGAGCTTGCATAACGAGGGCTTCCCATTCTTCATTATCGCCTTTATCTAAATTGATTTGCTCCATCACTTCTTGAATAATATCTCGGTCGAATCCTTTTGCTCTCAGCTCCTGGTTCACTTTCTGTTTTTGTTCCGTTGCTGAAGACTTCTTAAGCTTTGACGCTTTCTTTTCAGCTAAATTTTTAGCAATCTCAAGCTGCTGTTCATAAGAATATTCTTCAAGTGATTTATCAATCATTGGTTTAGTAACCCCTTTTTGGTTAAGTTCTTGTGCAATAACAAACGGCCCTTTTCCACCCGCATTTATCTTGGTTCTTACAAATGCGATTGCGAACTCAAGATCATTTATATAGCCATAGCGTTTAAGCTTTTCAATTATCTTCGGAAATGCTTCTTCTGGCACCTCTTTTTTTAGAAGGTAATCTTTCACTTCTTTTTCTGAGCGCATCCGGTAAGATAGATAATTCAAAGCGTAATTCATGCCCTTTTTTATCTGGTCCTCAAACTGAATGCCTTCAAGCATTTCGTCAGTTAATTCAACACCTTTTCGGAGACCAAAGCTAATCAAAACATCCTGATCCACTCCGAAACCGAACTCTTCACCAGATCCTTTATCAATAAATATTGAAAAACGCTCATTATTATTTTTCTGAGTCGTTATTCGTGTAACCTTCACGATGCACTCACCTCCAGTTCCATTGTAGCACTTTATGAAATTAGCCATTAAGTTTGAGCATTTGATTAAAGGATTATGATTATGGGTAAAGAAGTAATAGAAGTACATCGCGCACGCTTAGGAGGAAAATAATATGAACATTGCGATCACCGGGGGAACAGGTTTTGTCGGAAGCGCTCTAACTGAGTCATTTGTTAATGATGGGCACTCTGTGTATATCCTAACACGTAATCCTGCAAACAAACCTGTCAAAAAAGGTGTTACATATGTGAAATGGTTGCAGGACGACGCTGAGCCTGAAAAAGAACTGCCTAATATTCATGCATTTATTAATTTAGCCGGCGAGTCGATCAATAGTGGACGATGGACGGAAGAGCGGAAACAACGTATTCTCGATAGTCGTATCTCCGCAACTAGAGAGATCACTTCAATCATAGACAAACTTGATCAAAAACCTCGCGTACTTGTAAACGCTTCGGCGATTGGCTTTTATGGCTCCTCTCTTGATCAATCATTTACGGAAAATGATACAGATCCCGGCTCAGATTTTCTGGCTGATGTTTCAAGAAAATGGGAAAATGAAGCAATGAAAGCACAAAATCACGGTGTAAGAACAGTTCTTGCTCGGTTTGGCGTTATTCTTGGCGAAGAAGGTGCACTTCCATTAATGGTACTCCCATATAAATTATTTATGGGTGGAAAACTTGGAGACGGACGTCAATGGTATTCCTGGGTACATATCATGGACGTTGTTGGAATGATCAGATTTGCCGTCGATCATGAATCAGTTCAAGGACCATTAAACGTTACGGCACCTGAACCAAAAAGAATGAATGATTTTGGTAAAACGGTCGGTGAAGTACTCAATCGACCACACTGGATGCCTGTTCCAGAAGCGCCAGTGCAGGCTGCTTTAGGAGAAAAGAGTGGAATTGTGTTAAAAGGTCAATGTGTCCTACCACAAAAAGCGAAAGAACTCGGCTACCCTTTCCGCTATATTAAATTAAAAGATGCTCTCGAGAACCTGCTGGTATAATATCAGCAGGTTTTTTTATAACTTACCAAGCCTATAAATGCCCTTAAAACCGATTAATACAATTCTTAGCTGTCTACACTCGATTATATAGCAACCTTTCCCGATAATGGCTATACTATATAAAAACATAATAACGGCTATGTCAAACATTAAAACTAATAGATAATAGGTGAATGAGATGACAATATTATTTAAGCAAGCTCGCGTCTATCCGGTTGCTTCCCCATTACTACCATGTGCTGATGTTCTCGTTAAAGACGGTCTTATCCATAAAATATCCCCGTCTATACCTGAGGAACCTGAAATGACAGTTATTGACGGGAAGGGGTATCATCTTTTTCCTGGGTTCATTGATGCTCACACACATTTGGGGCTATATGATGAAGGGACTGGCTGGGCTGGAAATGATGCCAATGAAACGGTAGAAGCTCTAACGCCCCATGTGAGAGCGCTTGATGGTGTTAATCCATTAGACGTTGGCTTTAAAGATGCCATTGCCTTTGGTGTTACCTCCGTTCAAGTTATGCCTGGGAGCGCCAATATTATTGGCGGCTTAACGACTGTTTTAAAAACACATGGAAAAAATGTAGAGAAAATGATTGTAAGAGAAATAGCTGGACTTAAAATTGCCTTAGGAGAAAATCCCAAACGAGTGCATAGTCAATCAAACAATGACTCAATTACCCGAATGGGCATTATGGGATTACTGCGTGAAGCATTCTATGATGCAAGTCGCTCAAATCAAAAAGAGCATCCGCGTATAGCACCTATAATTGCAGCGCTCAATCGAGAAATCCCTGTTAGAATACACGCTCATCGAGCTGATGATATCTTAACAGCCGTTCGCTTTGCCAGGGAATTTAATCTCGATCTCAGAATTGAGCATTGTACAGAAGGACATCTTATTGCCGATGAACTTAGTGGACAAAACCTGAAAGTAACCGTAGGACCATCAATGACCAGACGTTCTAAAATCGAACTTAAAAATAAGACATGGGCTACTTATGGAATCTTAAATAGTCATGGGATTGAAGTGTCGATTACAACAGATCATCCGTACGTTCCGATCCAATACTTAAACATTTGTGCAGCACTTGCGGTTAGAGAAGGATTAAGTGAAGAAAAAGCCATTGAAGGCATTACCCTTAATCCCGCAAAAAGCCTTGGCGTTGACCATCGAATTGGCAGCATTGAAGTCGGAAAAGATGCCGACTTAGTACTCTGGTCCAATCATCCTTTTCAGTATGATGCTCGCCCTCTTTTAACCATGATTAACGGGAATATTATTCGTTAAATTACTATGGTTTTCTTGTCACATAGAGGCTTACAAAAAGTTTACATTTCACTAAGAAAAATACGCGAAAAACTAGTATCTTTTTTTGAATAAATCGAGTATGATACTTTTGTAATTAAAATAAAATGAACTAACAACTTCATATCTGAATATGGGAAGGCAATTGGTGCGCCACCAGCAATGACTGGTCCTAGTGGGTTCGATTCCCACCCCGAATAATAATTCAACATACTATTATTCGAGGGTGGGGATTCGTCTGCCCTCGACAGGAGGGAAACTCATGATTAAACATCGTGACCTGTCGGAATGTCATGTGCTATTTGACTTGATGGTTGACCCAGCTGTCTTCCCATTCGTGCGTCATAAAGCAAGTTCTTACGAAGAGTATTTGTTCTTAACAAAACAGCTAATTGAAGCTGAGGAACAGGGTGAGCTTGTTTCTCGTACCATTCTTGATGAATGGGGTAACCCAATTGGTACGATTAATCTGTATGATATTGAACAAGAAACTGGATTTCTCGGAACCTGGATCGGCACCCCCTATCACGGCAAAGGGTATAATCAACTTGCAAAAGAAGCCTTTTTCAACGAGTTGTTTTTTGATAAGCAAATCAAAACCATTTTTATGAGGATCAACAAGGAAAATACGCGCTCGCAAAAAGCAGCAGAAAAAATCCCATATGTTGAAAAAGCCAATAACAAATGGCCAGAAATTTATCAGAAAATCAACGCCGGAGAAAAATCATATCATTTATATGAAATCGAACGCGACAATTACCACCTACATGTGATGCGTGAGGGAATAGACTCTGTTGAGATTCAAATGGAAGCATAAGTTCCTTTCAGAGGAACTTTTTTTAGTTGACTAACAACAAATCGTTTGCACATGTCCTTTGTCCACATGTGCATAGAACTTTTTTGGATGGCAATGCTAGTACCATCTTAAAGAAGAGAGGGATTATTGTGGATAAACGGAAAGGCAGAGATAACAAAGAATCCAAAATGACGTTAACAAAAACACAAGATGTACTTTTTGGGCGTGAATTTAAACGCGCTGACAGGGCTGGTCATAAGTAAATATGAATAATTAACTGATAAAAAGCCATCCTAATGAGTGGAGAGAACCTCTCCAAACACATTTACAGGAGCTGATTAAGATGGCAAAACGTCCAAATTATTCAGAAGGTAAACAAAAACGTCAGGCTAAAAACCCAATTCCATCAGCACAAAACGAAGATGTAGAATTTGCAAGTGAATTCGATTCAGCTGATGCGAAAGCAGCAGAAAGAGCACGAGCAGCAGATCAGCGTAACAAGAAAAACAAATAACATAAAAAGGGACCGCAATGGTCCCTTTTTATATTCAGAACAAAAATGCAATTCTGAAGTTAACAACATGTTATCCACAAGTTGTTAATAATGTGGACAACATTTCATGATCCTCGACACAACGGGAAAATTTATTAACATCTAAAACTGTTGATAATATCTGCATTTTTTGTGGATAATGTTGATAAATTTGTTAGTAATGCGTGTAAACTCTTTTTAACGTGTGTATAAGTCTGTGGAAATTGTTGATGACTATTTTCGCTTTTCAGTCGAGACTACGCGACTGACGATTTTAGCGCTGTTTTTTCTTGAAAACGGATACTACTTCTATATGACTTGTTTGTGGAAACATATCAACTGGCTGCAATTGCTCCAGCTTATATCCTTTTTTCATTAAGTAGCTAGCATCTTTTGCCAAAGTAGAAGGATTACACGATACATAAACAATGCGATCTGCTTTCGCTTTCACCATCGTAGCTAATAAAGTATCATCACAACCTGTTCTAGGTGGATCCACCACGATAACATTCGGCTTAAACCCTTCTTTTATCCACTTCGGTACAACTTCTTCTGCTTTTCCAACATCATAAGTCATTTTTGACTCATAACCGTGTCTTCGAGCATTCTCCCTTGCATCATCAATTGACTCTTTGATGACGTCCATTCCTCTTACTTCTTTGGCTTCCTCAGCAAGCCAAAGACCAATTGTGCCCACTCCACAATAAGCATCAATGATATTTTCGTTACCAGTCAGATTAGCGGCCTTTTTCACTTCATCATATAGTTTTACGGTTTGACGTGGATTAAGTTGGAAGAAAGCACGCGCAGATAATTCGAAATTCAAATCACCTAATGACTCTTGAATCACTTCTTCACCTTCTAATAAAAGAGTTTTCTCACCAAATATTAGCGAAGTTCGTTTCCCATTAACATTTTGAATAACGGACCTAACTTCTGGCAGTCTTTTCTTAATTTCTTTAATCAACAATTCTTTCCTAGGAATCGTTTCTTCTGAAGTAATAAGAACAAGTTGAATTTGACCGGTTTCAAACCCCACTCTTGTCACAATGGTCCGAACAAGACCATTTCGCTTCTTTTCATGATAAATTGAAATGTTTAAATCTTGTAAAATGTTTACAACCTGACGTGTAACGCGATTTGTTTCAGGATGTTGAACAAGGCAGTTTGTCAGTTCAACAAGTTCATGAGAACCCGCGCCGTATAACCCCGCAATGACCTTCCCTTTTTGCTTTCTGACCTGCAGCTGGCTCTTGTTTCGATAATTCCATGGATCTTCCATTCCGATAACGGGTTTTATAGTTAAATCGTTTTCACCTAATTTTGCATGCCGCTCAAATGACTGAATCACGATATCACGCTTCTCACGTAATTGAGCCTGATAACTCATATGTTGTAGCTGACATCCACCACATTCTTCATAAACAGGACATGGAGGAGTAACACGATCCTTTGACTTTTTACGAAGCCGCTTTACTTTGGCTTCTGCTCGGTTAGGGAAAACTTTTGTCACTTCAGCTGTAATTTCTTCCCCAGGCAGTGCTCCTGGTACAAAAACAACAGTTCTCTTAAAGAATCCTACACCTTCTCCGTTTATTCCTAATCGTTTAATTGTTAAAGGAATCGTTTGACCATTCGTAAGCCCTGTCCCTTTCACCTTTTTGTTATCCAACAAAATCTCTCCTTCTATTTAACCGCTTAAGCTTTCCCATAAATACATGGAAACATAGCTCGAATACGGTGACCACTTCTTTTTATAAGCCAGTACTTCTTCTTTTGACGGCTTCGTTGGTAGCTGATACCACTTCATGAGTGCATTTTGAATGCCTACATCACCTGCTGGCAAAATATCCTTTCTTCCTAACCCAAAAAGAAGGACACATTCAACTGTCCACGGGCCGACACCTCTGATTGGAAGCATCTCATCATACACTTCATTATTTGTTTGTGTATATAGCTTCTCCAAATCAAGATCGCCCGACAGCATCTTCTCGGCAATTCCAATCACGTATTCCGCTTTTCTTTTACTAAATTGTAGCTCTCGCAACTCATCTATCTTAAGCTTGCTTACAATCTCGGGGTTAGGATAAAACCATACGTCATCCATTTTAGTACCATAATGCGTCACAAAGCGATACGTTAGTGTATAAGCAAACTTCATATTAAGCTGCTGATGAACAATATTCTTTAGTAAAGCACTGTACACATCAGGCTCACAAATAATAGGCATACCTATATAATCGTCGACTAATGAATGAATATTAGTTTTTCTTAATGTTGAATAGATACTAGGTGTATCCATTTGAAAGTCAAACATTTGGTTAATGCGAGTAACAACTTCGTCTCTTTTGCTAACATCTTTTCCACTTATCTCAAAGCAAGGTTGTTCGTCTGTTCCAATGAACTGAACAGAATAAACCCCTTTTTCTTGTTGTATGATTAACGGAACTTTAAGGATTTGATTATGATCATCAACGCACTGAAGCGGATCCATGTTTAATCTTCGGAAAAGTCGATTCACATTGTACGGTTTTTGAGGAAATATTTTCTCAGCCCACACGATACCGCCCCCTTCATCATGTCCTGTATATTATCGCAAATACCACACTTGATTACTAGTTGTACCTCGAAGTAGATCCCTCTTCCAAACCACATGCAAAAGACTGCCATCTCTGGCAGTCTTTCTAAGGCATAGTTGGCAGTTTTTCCTTCAAAACAAGATCATCAAGACTCTTAAACGTATAGCCCTCTTTCTTTAGATCTTGGATAACCTTTTCAAGCGCTTCTGCATTATCTTTTGAAACGGTATGAAGTAGCATGATAGCGCCGGGATGCACCTGTTTCATGATGGAGTCATACGCATACTGACTACCCCTTTGCTTATTCGTTTCCCAATCTTTATAAGCGAGTGACCAGAAGATGTTATGGTATCCTTCTTCATGAGAAATTGCGAGTGATCGCTCGCTAAAAACCCCACGGGGCGGTCGTAAATATTGCATCGTATGGTCCCCCGTTAAGCGAGCATATTCCTCTTTGACCTTTCGTAACTCAGTCCTTATTTTGTCATCAGAAATCGCCGTCATATCTGGATGGCTCCACGAATGATTTCCAACAAGATGCCCCTCTTTCACCATTCGCTTCACAAGATCGGGTTGATCTCTCAAGTAATGTCCCGTTACAAAGAAAGTTGCAGGTACTTCTTCTTTTCTTAAAACGTCTAAGATCTCATCTGTATAACCATTTTCATACCCATTATCAAAAGTCATATATAGCTCTTTTTTCTCTGACTGACCAATAAAATAACTATCATACGTTTTTAGCAATTCTTGAAATTCAGGTTCTGTCGTAGCGGGTGCATGATTTTTACTACGTTTAAAATACCAATCATGCGATTCATTATCGATCGCATGTGCTCCAGTCATCGTGCCCACAAATAGAGCAATCGTTAATAAAGTTATCCTCATCTAACCCCTCCTTCTCTACCCTCCTATTTAGTGTGTGAAGTTTGATCTGCTTTCTATCCGCATTACCTTACAACTCTCTCAGGTAATTATCCCCAATCTCAAAAGAATTGCCCTTTTTCGTAAAAATAACCAGCATTTCTGCTGGTTATTGACGAGTATTAAATTCAAAACTTAAATAATCCTGAACAGGTATCCATGCCCCAATTCCCTGCTGTGTTACATTTCGTACTTCCAATTTCATTTTGCTTCCTTTTAACACAAGATACACTTCACCATAGGTTACTTTGCCTTTCTCATTCACTGCAGGTACAAAACTTGTCAGTGTCCCATAATGCTTTGCACCAACGTTATAAACATTCCCCTTTTTCGTATCTTTCCCAATCATTGTTTGAAAAGAAAGAGATAGTTTCGTTTTTTCAGAAGCCTTCATCATCATCATTTTCTTTACATCTTCACTATCAGGAATTGAGGCAGTTAGGCCGCCGTTTACTTTTTTCTCTTCTTCTTGACGGTACGTCATTTGAACTGGGCCACTTCCACCTCTATTGTCCACTCGGTTCACATTCGCCTGCTTATATTGCCAATTAACATTTGTCTCAGCAGAGTCATAATTCAGCGCCCACTTGCCCAGATAGATGCTTGCACGATAGCCAATCGCAAGCTTAGATGGTGAAATTGAGGAGTCATTTAATATCTGAATAAGCTCAGGGTTTTCAATACGAACCTCAGCCGATCCAGTCAACTCTTTCGTTAGTTCACTCGGCTGTAAAGTGGGTAAATCTTGGGCGGGGTTCGGGTATGTGTTCTCCTTTGAAATATTGACCGTCGAATCTGGAACTTGTAGCGATTGATTATTTCCTGCTTTCTTCCCCTCGGCAGCTAAGGAATTTAGTGGCGAGATAAAGGTCAAAAGTAGGATAATTAAGACTAATTTCTTCATTTTAATTCTCCTTTGTTGGCAACTGTTCATTAGAAATGATTCAGACTCATATCCCTATTTTTTTCTAGAAACCTTTCTTTTATCCAACAAAGTGAGATATTTAAAAGTAGACGTCATTAATGTCCATTCATCCATCTTATACAAAAAAATGAACGCTTAAGCGTTCATTTTCTCAAAGGTAGGATAGAAAAACTGTACAAGCGGACCAATACCAAATGTAATAGCGAGGGTACCGATTCCGATTGGACCTCCTAAAATAACAGCGGCAAGTAGGGCAATTAGCTCACCAATTGTTTTTGAAGTTCGAATGCTTAGACCTGTTTTATGATGAATCGCGAGCATTAACCCATCAATCGGAATAACGGCAAATTTCGCTTGAAGATAAATTGCGATTCCAAGTCCAACCAAGATCATTCCAATTGCAAAAACAGCGTATGCTACGAAAACATCCGAAATTGTCCAGTCTGCAAATAAAGTTAATAACCAAAAATCAATGAATAAACCTATAACAATAATTGTAATGAGTGCAAAGAAATCCGGCCACGCTCTCATTAGAATTGCGTTTACAATAATCAAGATTATCCCAACAATAATGACCCAACTGCCAACCGTAAATCCGATTGTTTCCGATAATCCAACATTAAGGGCATCCCAGGCCCCCGCACCAATATCTGATTTGATGGTTAATGTTATCCCAGCTGTTAATACGAATAACCCAACTACATAGAACAAAAAGCGCTTCATTTTCAATGATGGCATCCTCTCTTTAACTGCATAGACTCCATTGTCCATTGTAACGCAGGAAACAGCTAAAAGACGATACTTTCCTTGAGCATTTAACCATTCTTTTTTTGAGGGATTTTGTCATCACTTGTTTCTTTCTTACCTTCAAACAAATCAATTTCACGCCATTTCCCATAACGGTAATATCCAATCGCGAATAGACTTGAGATGATAAAGCTTACTCCTATTCCATATGCAATCCCCTCTGCTCCTAACCATTTTGAGAAAAGGTAAGTAAGCGGTACACGAAGCACCCAGAACGAAATAATATTAAGTACGAGCACTTGAACCATCGCACCTGCTGCTTTCACGACGCCGTTTAAAACAAAGTTAATGCCAAGAAACGGATAGAAAAAGGCAACCGTTTTTAAGTAGTTTTCACCAAATACAATGGTCTCCGGATCGTTAATGAACAGGCGAATCATTGATTCAGCAGAAAAAAAGATAATGGCGCTAATGGTAAGAGAAACGGAAAGAATTAAGATAATCCCATTTTTAGAGATCGCAGAGACTCTCCCCCATTTCCCAGAGCCAATATTCTGTCCAGCCATGCTGTTCACTGCAGCTCCAAGTGTAAACGCAGGTAACATAATAATTCGATCAAGCCTTTGTGCTGCTCCAAATCCTGCAACTACTTGCGTACCAAAGCTCGCTACTATTCCCATAATCGCTGTTACTCCTGCAGATACGGTCATCATTTGCAATCCTGCTGGTATACCGAGCTTGGAAATACGCTTAATTTCTTTTGAGTCAGGAAGATGCGGAATTGTAAATGGAATTTTAGATTTCCATACTGAATAAATCACGCCATACAAAAAGGCTGCCCCTTGTGAAAGAATTGTCGCATAAGCTGCCCCTTCAATTCCCCAATTAAAATAAGAAATGAAAAGAGGGTCCAATACGGTATTTAAAATAACAGCAAACAGTACGAAGCGAATCGGAGTTTTGCTATCCCCAAGCGCCCGTAAAACTGTCCCAATAAAGTTATAGCCAAATAAAAACAAAATACCAAGAAAATTAATTCGTAAGTACACTTTCGTACTTTCAAATATCTCATCAGGCGTTCCTAAAAATTTTAGAATGGGATCAGTGAAAAGAAACCCAATAATCCCAAAAAGAACCGAGAGAATTGTTAAAGCTACAACAAATGCGTTTAGCGATTCAATTAGTCCGCTGTGATCAGAAGCTCCCTTTCTCTGAGACAATACGGTTAACGTCGCACTATTCACTCCGATAATGAATGAGAGAACAGTAAAGATCACTGGAGCTGCAATAGAAATCGCTCCAAGAGCATTTGCCCCGAGTAAGTTCCCCACCCAAATACTATCGATAAATTGGTACGACGTTTGGAGTAAATTTGTTAAGAATATAGGTAACGAAAAAAAGACCATTTGTTTCGCAATATTTCCTTGAGTAAAGTCGTGTGTTTTGTTCATCTGATACCCTTCTTACTTAACGTTTTAGAATCTCACTTTGGTATACCCTTAGTATCGGTTTGAAAAACGATCGAATGCGCCACAATGATTTGTAGGAAATAATGGCATATTCAGGTGTTTTAGAATTTGAGAATAGAGGAAGATTAAGACTAGAGTTAAATTCGAAAGGAGAATTTGTAATGGCAATGTCTCAATCAGAAATAAAAAATAAGGTTTTAAGCATTTTCGATTCTCACTATGTTGGTACGCTAAGTACAGTGAAGGATAATAAACCACATTCACGATTTATGACTTTCTTCAATGACGAGTTAACGCTCATGACACCAACAAGTAAGGAAACACATAAGGTGGAAGACATCGAACAAAATAAAAATGTGCATGTCCTACTTGGTTACGATGGCGAAGGATGGCATGATCGTTTCGTAGAAGTACAGGGGCAGGTTACCATCGATGATTCCAAAGAAACGAAGGAAAAACTTTGGGGGGATGAACTGAAACGCTGGTTTGATTCACCTGAAGATCCTAACTACATCGTTCTTAAAATCAAGCCTGATACAATTCGCCTCATGAACGAGGGAGAAAACACTCCAGAAACGCTAGAATTGTAGAGCAGACACGAAAGAAACGAAAGAAGGGACACGGCCGTGTCCCTTCTTTCGTTTCTTATTCAGCTACAATCTCAAAGGATTCTTCCAGGTCAATACTGCCAATAACAGATTGCGCCATAGAACAATGTTTTTTCGTTAATTCAAGTGCTCTTTCAACCTTTTGATCGTCAAGGTCACCATATAACGTAAAGTGAAGGTGAATTTTTTCAACGCGATTCGCTTCTTCTGTATTGCGTGTAACATCAGCATTTATTTTAATATCGTCATATTTCATTCGCTTTTTATCAAGAATCTGTCGTAGCACACCACCGCTGCAAACTGCTACAGACGAGACAAGCAGCTGGTAAGGTCGAAAGCCAAACTGTTCATCTCCAGATATGTGAAGTGTCCCATACTCAAAATCAGCCGTAAAACCTGTTTCTTCTTTTTTCATGTTAAATTCCAACATGCCCACTCCTCGTTACTAGACGTTGCTCTTATTTTAAATCAGGAAATGAAAAATTGCGAATGGTAGCCCTTTTCTTTCCATTCTATTATAATGGCACTGATAAGAATTTCCTTTTTTGGCCAGATGGAGTGTGAACAGTTTGTTTGAATCAAAACGATATCGTTTCCTAATTCTAATTTCGATTGTCTTTATTTCAGGGTATTCTCAAGGTATGCTACTTCCATTACTATCTATTCTTCTTGAAGAAGCAGGCGTTTCGTCAAGTATGAATGGGTTAAATGCTTCTGCTCTTTATATCGGAATTTTATTTGCTTCGCCATTTATCGAAAAACCCGTGCGCAAATACGGGTACAAACCTGCCATTGCTGTTGGACTTTTTCTTGTTATCGTTTCAATTACGTTGATTCCTATCTGGCAGGCTTTCTGGTTCTGGTTTATTTTAAGGGTAATTGTAGGAATTGGTGATAACCTTCTACACTTTGCCACACAGCTCTGGATTACAACAACAACTCCAAAAGAAAAACGGGGAAGGAACATTGCAATATACGGCTCTGCTTTTGGGCTAGGGTTTGCAGCAGGACCCCTCTCTACGATCTTAGTTGAATATTCCTTGTACCTTCCATTCTTACTTGCTTCAGGAATTGCTTGCGTTACCTGGTTGTTACTATCAAAAATTAAAAATGAGTTCCCTGATCCATTAACGCATGGCTCTGAACGGGTTCTCTCTAAATATGCTCACGTATTAAAAATCGGCTGGGCAGCTCTATTACCTTCTTTCGGATACGGTTTCCTCGAAGCTTCCCTTCATGGGAATTTTCCCGTGTATGCGCTTCGAGCAGGATTAGACGTAAAAGCGGTTTCGATTCTACTTCCCGCATTTGTTGTAGGAAGTCTGGTGTTTCAAATGCCACTTGGGATCATTAGTGATAAATTCGGACGTAAAAACATCCTGCTTATTAGTATTTTGATTGGCTGGGTTTGTTTTTCAAGTGCGATCTTTACAACATCCATTCCGTTGCTATTTACACTATTCTTCCTAGCAGGAATGATGGTTGGATCACTTTTTTCCTTAAGCATCACTTACTTAGCCGATCTTCTCCCGACTAGCCTTCTGCCGACGGGAAACATTTTAGCAGGCATTTTCTTTGGTATTGGCAGTATTCTCGGACCATTTCTTGGTGGGGTTTTTATCGATTGGTTTGCTACGGGAAGCATTTTCTATGCGATTAGCGGTATGTTGCTAACTTTATTTATTGCAACGGCTGTTCATAAAAATCCTGAGCCAATGAGACAATATTCTACTTCGTGAGTAAAGAAACGTTTTTATAGCCATTTTAATACTATATGGAATGAACCCTTTTCATTGACTTATGATGGATATGTACTATAATAATAACTGTGATTATCTGATAATGATTATAATTAATTCCGAATAAAGGAGTCGATAGAGAATGAAACTACGCGAAGAAATGCCTGAATTAGAAGGCGCTACACAATGGTTTAACGGAGAAGTTAAGAAAAGTGATCTTGTTGGCAACAAGCCACTTACACTTGTTCACTTCTGGTCGATTAGTTGCGGCCTATGTAAAGAAGCAATGCCAATGGTAAATGAATTTCGTGACGAGTATAGTGAAGACATGAATGTTGTAGCCGTTCATATGCCACGTTCTGAGAAGGATCTTGATCTTGATGAAATCAAAAAGGTTGCCGATCAGCATGATATTAGTCAGCCTATCTTTGTCGATAGCGACCACAAACTAACAGATGCATTCGATAATCAATATGTCCCTGCTTATTACGTATTTGATTCAGAAGGCAAACTGCGCCATTTCCAGGCAGGCGGAGAAGGACGTAAAATGCTTACGAAACGAATTACAAAACTTCTTGATAAAGCAAAAAAAGAAGACTGAGGTATGAAAGAGGCAGCGAATTCGCTGCCTCTTTTTATTTTCTCTTTATTATTTTCTGATAGATGAAAAGAACGAAATGATAAGCCCCATAACCTACAAGTGCTCCGAGGGCATTTAAGAGAATATCGTCTATATCAAAAATACGGTGAGCCACAAAGTACTGAAGTAATTCAATAACCGTGCTCGTTAAAAATCCGATGATTCCAATGATAAGGACGGATTTGCCCTTTTTACTGACTAGTGGCATCAAAAACCCAAGCGGCATAAAAAGCAAAATGTTTCCGATGATATTCTTTAAGATAAGCCAATAACTTCCGCTTTCCCACATAAGCTTAATGCTATCAAATAGAACAAGGTTAACGGATTTCCCATACGGATAATAATTGTAAATAAACAACGTTGCATAGAAAAGTGCAAGTAAGTAGATACCTAATGCGAAGGATCCGCCTCTTTTCACCCACTTTTGCGTTGACACACCTTCATTCTGAGTCTGCATAATCTCTGTCTCTCCCTATTCTTCAGATGCCTTATGGGCTGTCTATATGCTATAGTATTCTATACAAAATATGTTCATGTAATAAAATTGAGGTGGAAAAATGCCGAGCTCCAAAGAAAATGTCTTATTGCAACTATCTTCAGACCTGAATAACTATAACATTCCTTATTTTTTTATAAACGAAACAGCACTTTGGCTTCAAGGTGCAGTTGATGCACCTCATTCTATAGCCGTTTCGGTTCAATGGGATGCTTTTGAGTCCGTACTTCAGGAATTCAACCTAAAATACGGCAATGCAATACCAGAACACAAGGCTGATATTTCTTATGCTGTTTATCAGATTGCTGATATATCTGTTCGTATAGAATGCACATATAACACGGTCATCCGAACGAACCCTTACTTAGTTTATGTTGATTTTAAAGAAGCAAGCGTCCCTTGCCTTTCACTTTACTACTATCAGCAGATTCCAGAATGGCGCATGACTGTTGAAGCACACCTAAATAACGTTCAAGAAAGTGTGACAGAACAAAACAAAAAATCTTGGAATCAACAAACATATGAAGCTTTATTAAATCGTTTCGGTACTCCAGAAGAAGCTGCAATAAAGTTAAAAGAAAACCCAACTTCACGAATGAAATCCTTATTGCCTTATCTTCCTGCACTACAAGGAAAGAAAGTAGCCAATCTAATGGGTTCACACGGAATGAAAGCAACAGCGATGAGTCTTATGGGCGCCGATGCAACGGTGATTGATTTTTCATATGAAAATGAACGTTACGCAAAGGAAGTAGCCACCAAATGTGGTATTGACCTCACCTATATTGTAGCTGATATTTTAAAGATGGATCATCATCATGATGGAGAGTTCGATGTCATTGTGATGGAGCTCGGGATCCTACATTATTTCCTTGATCTTCATCCGTTGTTTAAAGTAGTGTCTCGCCTCTTAAAAAGCGGCGGCACGTTTGTCCTTCAAGACTTTCATCCGATTTCTACTAAGCTTATTACATCTAAAGGTAAGAAGCATAAAGTGGATGGTAATTATTTTGATCCTACAATTCACAAAACTGTAGTCGCTTATGAGAAGCATCTAACAAATGAAAAGGAAGACAGCGTGGTCTTGCAGCGAAAATGGACGCTCGGCGAAATTCTAACGAGCATGGCAGATGAGGATTTGATTATTAAACAAGTATCAGAGGAACCAAATATCAAGCTCCATGACCGAGGTATTCCAAAGATTTTTACTGTTAAAGCAACGAAACAAGCTTATTAAATCAACAAAAGCACCCGAATGGGTGCTTTTCTCGTTAGGAAACGAGCGACTCAATGACTTCATCATCTCGTTTATCAGAATAATTTTTTCCGACGACGATCGACTCTTTGTTCATTAACTCATTCAATTCACTAGCTTCTTCTTTTTCACCAGCTACGTATATTCTTTCCCACTGACGATTTTTCGCTTTTTTGTCAAGTTTCGCTGCCATTGACTTATACCATCTTTCACGATTGGCTTTAATGCGATCTTCATAAAGCTCTCGCTGGGCTGTACTACCGTTTCCAGCAATATTCTCATTTCCAGTGGTTCCTTCGTAGATCTTCCAGTTATCTTCGTCAGGATCCCAGGCATACTCTTCGCTTTTTGTTAGAAAACCAAGCTCTGTTTCAAGTATACGTACATAGTCATGATGAACGAGAATGATTCCTGTGTTCGGATAGTCACTTTTCAACTTCTCTAGCGCTTCAAGTTGAGGTTCTTCTTCCCAATATATATTCGTTTCAACTGGTACCTGCGTGCGCTCCACAAACCATATTTGGTCGTCTGAGGAAGCAATAATAACAAGACCACGCTTTAAATCATTTTCGATGCGATTGAGCTCATCTTGAACTTTCTCTTTTACTTTTTCGTATTTTTCAAGCTCTTCTTTATTATCGCTTTGTTTTAAATAATCTTCAAAGTTACGAAAGCCGTTTTTAAGCTGAATTTTCCATTCGCCATTTTGTCGGTCAGCATCACGACGGTCCGTATTTAAATATAAGGTAAACACTTTATCAGGCTTTTGAACATGAGCATTTTTTAACTGATCTAGCTTCTCTTTTAACAACATTTTTCTCCTCCTCATCATTGCTTTGTTATTATTTCCATTCCCTCCTTTTTCCTATCCTTAAACGTAAAATCCATCAGCCCAATTGTGATTATAAACATAGTCAAGAAGTGAAGTATGTGGTAGAATAAAATCATTAAAACATAATAATAATTCTAATCTATTGAAATTCATTCTCAGTAATGAAATCAAATGACTTATTTGTCAGTACTTAATATGCTGTGACCTCACAAGTGGTCACAGCATTGCACGTTTATAAAGAGAATGATGATGACTATTATTCTCAATTAGGAAAAGGAGGAATGATAATGGAACAGATAAATTTACGGTCAGACACATACCCTTCCCACTCGTCATTCTGGTGGAATACATTAAAAAAACATGGCGAACTAGGTGCTGCCCTGTTAAGTGGGGTTATTATTGCATTTACATGGATCACAGAAGGTATCTACTCTCCTACGATTGAATCTGTCTTATATATCACCGCATTTATAATCGGTGGATTCGCAAAAGCGAAAGAGGGAATTGAAGACTCTTTTACTGAAAAAGATGTAAATGTTGAGCTTCTTATGATTATTGCTGCTATCGGGGCAGGAAGTATTGGTTACTGGACAGAGGGCGCTATTCTTATTTTTATTTTCGCACTCAGTGGAGCCCTTGAAACTTACACTCTTAATAAAAGCGAAAGTGAACTTCAGTCTCTCATGGAAATACAACCAGAGACGGCAACGATTCTATCTAATGGAGAAGAACGCATTGTACCAGCAGAATCTCTTTCAATAGGGGATCTCATTCTAGTCAAACCAGGAGAACGGGTGCCTGCTGATGGTGTGATTACAAAAGGGCAGACATCTCTTGATCAATCGGCTATTACTGGTGAATCCATCCCAGTTATTAAACGAATTGACGAAGAGGTATTTGCTGGAACGTTAAATATCTCTGGTCATTTATCGATTAAAATGACCAAACGTAGTCAGGATACGGTTTTCCAAAAAATTATCGCACTTGTTCAAGAAGCACAAGATCAAAAAGCACCTTCCCAGCTTTTTATTGAAAAGTTAGAAGGCTGGTACGTGAAAATCGTTTTAATGGTAGGCGCACTTCTCATGGTCCTTCCCCATTTTCTACTTGGCTGGACATGGGATGAAACGATCTATCGCGCAATGGTCTTTCTCGTTGTCGCCTCTCCTTGTGCACTAGTCGCATCGATTATGCCTGCCACGCTATCTGCTATTTCTGCAGGCGCACGAAATGGTATTCTTTTTAAAGGCGGCGTGCATCTTGAACAGCTAGGTTCAATGAAGGCTGTTGCGCTCGATAAGACAGGAACGTTAACGGAAGGCTCTCCTGTCGTCACAGATGTTTTCACCCGAACTGATATTAATGAAAAGACGTTTATCAAAATCGTCGCTTCAATCGAGCGACAATCAACACATCCACTTGCTAAAGCGATTGTCGATCATGCCGGAGACGTCAACTTTCTAGAGCCAAATGATATGATGGATCATTCTGGATGGGGCGTGGAAGCCACAATTGACGGGATAAGTTGGAAAGTCGGTAAATTAGCGTTCTTGTCTGAAGAGGATGGATTCAATTTATTTGAAGAAAACTATCGTCAGCTGCAATCAAGTGGAAAAACAATCGTACTTGCTGCAGATAACCAGGGCATAGCTGGAATGATTGCTTTAAAAGATAAAGTTCGAAGCGAATCGGCGAATATGGTGAAGGCACTAAAAAAGCGTGGAATTGAAACCGTGATGTTAACTGGTGACAGCGAGCAAACGGCAAAAGCCATTGCTGAAGAAGTCGGGATCCGCACTTATTACGCGAATTGCCTTCCTGAAGATAAAGTAACTCGAATGAAAGAATTAAAAGAGAAATACGAAACGGTTGGAATGATTGGGGATGGCATTAACGATGCACCCGCTCTTGCAGCCTCTGATGTAGGGATTGCAATGGGGCAGGGTACTGATGTCGCTCTTGAAACCGCAGATGTTGTTCTTATGAAGAACGATCTCGGAAAACTGACACGAGCCGTAAAGCTTTCAAACCGATTAAACAAAATCGTAAAACAAAATGTGATATTCTCTATTTCCGTTATTCTTATTTTAATTGCATCTAACTTCTTTCAATTCCTCACCCTTCCTTTAGGAGTACTCGGCCATGAAGGTAGTACAATACTTGTGATATTAAACGGACTGAGGTTATTAAAATAAAAAGCCTGATAGCGCCACGCGCGCTATCAGGCTTTTTTTCTAAAATAATTCGAAGTGGCATTCACTTCGCCACCAATAATAATGACAAGACCTGTCAGGTAAAACCAGAGCATTAGCGCGATTACGCCCCCAAGACTTCCGTACGTTGCAGAATAGTTACTGAAGTTATTAATGTAATAAGAAAAAGCCAAAGAGACAAGTTGCCATAGCACTGAAGCAAAGATAGATCCTAACAGCACATCTTTATAATTCAATCGTTTATTCGGTGCGTAGAAATAAATAAACATAAATACAACAATCATGATTGAAAGACTTAAAATCCACCGAATAATCCCAAACATAAAGCTTAATGACTCAGGCAACTCAAAAAATGCAACGAAAAATCTCCACAGCGTTTCACCGAAAACAGGTAATACCAATGCAACGACTATAACAAAAATCATTGCTAACGATAAAAGAACAGACAAGCCTCTTGCAAGTAGAAAATGCCGACTTTCTTGAACGTTATAGGCACGGTTAAGTGATTTAATAATGGCATTAATCGCATTGGAAGCTGACCATATTGTCGCGATAACCCCGAAGGATAAAAGCCCTTTTCGAGCTCCATCTTCAAGAATAATGTTCTCTTGTATCGTGACAAATGACTCAGATGGTGCATATTGAGCGATTAAATCAAGAATTTGGTCCTGTGAGAAATCAAAATGAGTCAGGAGGGTAATAGCAAATATAAGAAAAGGAAACAGCGATAACAAGAAATAATAAGCAAGTTGCGCTGACAAGTCAGTCACCTGATGTTCTTTTATTCTTGAAAAAAGCTGTTTTGTAAATTGTCCTAGCGATGCATTCACTATTTACCCTCCTGGGACTCGATTAATGTGTCATTGGATCGCCGTTGTTACCAGTTAGCTCTTCACCGGCTTCAACTACTCTCGAGCCTATTTCTTTAAGATCGTGCTGCGTTTCTTTCACAAGATTAAATGCTTCAACTGAACTTTCTTTCAGTCCGTTAAACTTCTCTGATAAAGTTGAAATATCATCTTGTACTTCCTTCATAAGCTCACTAGCATCATCCACCGTTTGCTTCCATTTATCCGTATAGTAAGAAGGATTATTCTTAACGTCACGCAAAACACTTCCAGCTTTTTTCGAACCATTCTGAATGGATTCTCTCGTCCCTCGATCTAGAAGTGAAATAAGGGCACCTGCCAGTCCACCAATAAGGACTGCCTTAAACAGTTTATTTTGACTACCGCCTGAATATGTTTGACTCATTTCATTTCCTCCTCATTAGATTAAGATGACATTTATTTCCCTTAATCGTTCATAATGAAACCACTGCAGTTCAAAACGTATACTTTTTCAGTATGCGATCCACTGCACTTCCATAGCTTTCCCCAAATAAGATCAGATGAACAAGTAAATAATATAATTGATAGATGGGAATACGATCGGTAAATTCTTTCTCTAGCGGAAAGTCAGCTTGATATTGGTCGTAAAATGCTTTGGAATACCCACCAAATAAATATGTAAAAGCAATATCGATCTCTCGGTCTCCATAATAAACGGCGGGATCGATTAAATAAGCACCTTCATCAGCCATGAGCCAATTTCCTCCCCAAAGATCACCATGTAAGAGCGAAAAATCGGGATGATGCCCAATAATCGTATCAAGACGTTGACGGAGCTTTGACAAACGTTGATCACGTTCCTTAGAGAGGTTTCCTTTCTTACGAGCGAGGTTCTGCATTGTCCCAAGTCGTTGATCTCTAAAAAAAGTAACCCAATCAGTGGATGGTTCATTTATTTGATCTAATTCACCAATGAAATTGGCATGATTTAAACCAGCAAAATTCTCCTTCTTCTGATGCAAGGATGCAACTAGACTTCCGAGTGCTCGGTCCCCTTCTTTGCTCGATGGCACAGCTCGAATCCATTCCATAAGAAAAACACTCTCATGATTACCTTGAGACAGAATTAAAAGAGGTTCAGGTACCGAGACCCCATGTCGTCCTAACAGCTCAAGACCATTTTTCTCAGCGTGAAAAAAATCTCCTGGTGCTGATGAATTACTTTTCGCAAAGTATTCCCTATCTTTTGTTCGAACGTAGTAAGCTTCATTTATTGACCCGCCTGACACACCTTCTATCATCTCAATAGAAGTCAAGTCACCGCTTTCTCTAATCGCTTCTTCGATATGGTTCATAAACCTTCTTCTATTCTTATTTGTTCCAATAATTTCTCGCAACCAGCATCTATCATTTCATAAACTTCTTTAAAATTCCCTTCAAAATAAGGATCAGGAACATCTTCTATTTCACTTTCACTCACATAATCCATTAACCTTGAAATAGAGGTTGTTGGATTAATTCCTGCCATTTCGTGAAGTTCTCCGAGGTTTCCTGCATCCATTGCGATGACGTATTGAAAGTGAAGCAGATCAGCTTCTTTCACCTGTCGCGCTTTTATACCATCTGTTGAGATGTTTTGTTTTAAGAGAATGTCCGCTGTCCCTTCATGTGGGGGTTCGCCTATGTGCCAATCGCCCGTTCCAGCTGAGTCGATTTCAATCTGATTAGCTAATCCAGCTTTCGCTACTTTGGACCGGAGAACAGCTTCCGCCATCGGTGAACGACAAATGTTCCCAAGACATACGAATAGAACTCGGATCATCATTATCCCTCCATAACCTTAATGTAAACAGTACGGTTCCGTGGACCATCAAATTCACAGAAATAAACTCCCTGCCACGTGCCGAGAATCAAAATTCCCTCTTCAATGATGATCATTTGCGAAGCCCCAACTGTACTCGTTTTTAGATGCGAAGCAGAATTCCCTTCAGCGTGTCGATACTTAGGGTGCTCCCAAGGATAAACTTCATTCAACCTCATTAGCATATCGTGCTTCACATCTGGGTCCGCATTTTCATTGATCGTAACTCCTGCTGTTGTATGAGCAGAAAAAACCATTACAATCCCTTGCTTGATATTTGCTTCGTGAACCGCGCTTCTCACGTCACTTGTAATATCAATCATTTCATCTCGTTTACTTGTTTTCACAGAAATTCTATTAAGCATATGATCCCTCCTCAGATTACTCTATTACTACTACCCTTGTTACTGTGATTTCATTCAAATTTCAGTATGAATAACCACGTGGAACATCGATTACTAAAGGGAGTCTCGCTTTAATAGTCATCTCGTTCGTAGAGATAAAGGTATGGAATGTCGAGAAACAAGTAGTAAGATTCGTTTATAGGATAAGAATAGGTACGAATGAGCTCATTTGTTTCTATATCACTATAAAGATCGGAAAGGATTCCTACCTGATCATGTTTCATCCTTACGATGTTTTCTAGGAAATAGGGGCGCCAACTCCAGTTATCACCTTCATATTCAGGTTGGAACTCCCACTTTCCATCACCATTACGATAATAGTTAGCTGAAACTTGATGACCGTCTTCATCGCAAATGTATCCTCTAAAACACGCATTCCCAAGCGAATGAGCTGCTTCAGACACAATAGTATTCCAATCATTTTGCTTATTTCGCTTAATCTGCTGCTGCAAATGACGGTTAAAGTTTTGGGAAAGCTCGTAAAGTGAAAGAAGGCGCTTTCTCTCATGTGTAATAAAATGTTGAAATTCTTTTGTTAGGAGTGCTCTGTACTTGTTCACATCATGAAAGTCTGCAGCAGGCTTACCAAGATAATGACCTTGATAATATCTTCCTCCATTCTCCCAGGCATACTTTAATTGTCCGATCGCTTCAATCCCTTCAAACAATAGGGTTGCGCCGATTTTTCTGCCTAACATAGATAACGCATAGAGAACTTCCCTATACTCAGGAGGCATTCCTTTGTCTTTTAAGTTTAATAATCCTACTTTAATTATGTTCGGATTTAGTATAGCGATTTTCTCAATATTACTCATTGTGTTTCCGGCATGACTTATGGCAACTTGTACCCCAAGGCTTTTATAGTAAGTAAGAATATGTTGCAGTTTCTGAAGGCTTTCATCAGCAATATCATAATCAGACACTTCAATCACAATTTGTTCATAAGCGATGCCTTTATTAAAATATTCTTCAAGAGAATGTGTTAGCGTTTCACCATGGTCAAATAGTAAATGTCTTGCACTAGCATTAAAAAACACGCTCTGACTCGTACCTCGCTCTAAAAATATATCAATGGCACAATCACGAATGTGCGTATCAATTTCCAATATGTACTCTTCAGGAATCGATTGATCCTGAAAGAAAAAGCCGAGGCTTTTCATTCCTTCTTCTGTTTTAATTCTTCCAAGAACTTCGTATCCAATGATTTGCTGCTTATCAGCGCTAACAATCGGCTGGAAGTAAGGGAAGATCTCTTCTTTTTTTCCCATAACATCAAGTGCATCCATAACAAGGCCCTCCCATTCGATCACAATAAATACTCTTATTATACCATGTATACCAAACTACCTTTCTTCTCGAAAGATGTTTTGCTAATTTTTCAGAAAAATCCACCCAGTTACTCATTACATAAAGGAGAAAGATGGGTTTTTATTGGATTTTCTACGATAGAGTTTTATACTAGAAGTACCATTCAATTGTAAAAGGTGATGATCAAATGAGAACGTCGATGTCATGGAGCTGTTTATCATGAAAGTAAACAAAGAACAATTTAGGCGTATGAAAAGAAATGAATTTGTCAGAACGGCAATCGAGTATGTTGATACAGGTGTTGTGATTACTGATCCGGAACTTCCGGACAATCCAATTGTGTATGCGAATGAAGGATTTGAGAAGTTAACAGGGTATACTTCGGAAGAAATCCTTGGCTTTAATTGCCGATTTTTGCAAGGAGAAGACACGGACCCAGGAACAATCGCTCAATTGAGAGACGCAATTAATAAAGAAAACAAGGTTAAAATCGAAATTAAAAACTATAGAAAAAATGGGCAATATTTTTGGAATGAACTGCAAATCTATCCCGTTCACATTGAAAGTGAAAATCAAACATACTTTGTCGGTGTGCAACAAGATATTACTAAGAGAAAAGAAGCGGAAGAACGTTCTGAGCACTACCTCGATGAGGTCAAACGATTGTCCACACCGATTGTGCCGATAGACCGGAATGTTTCCATCGTACCGCTCGTTGGAAAAATTGATGAAGAACGAATTGAGCTTCTCTTACATAACGTAAGTTCTCATATCCAAAAAAGCGGAGATGAGTTCCTAATACTAGACCTGTCCGGAGTCAGTCATTTCACTTCTGAACTTCACAAAGGTGTTTACCAACTTCATCAACTAATTAAATTAATGGGTGCTGAATTAAGGATAACAGGAATTCGTCCCGATTTTGTTTTAGAAGGGATTCAGGCGGATTTCTCTTTATCTTCTGTGAAAAGTTTCCCATCTGTTAAGCATGCCTTAAAAAACATAGATGATTCAAGTTCGATCAACTGAGAATGTCTATGATTAATAAGCTTTCGATACTAGTCTCGAAAGCTTATTTCATTATGTATCCCAACTCTAAATCCCCTTATTTAGATAGAGGTGTTGTCAATGGAGAGATATTTTTCATGGTTTACCGAGAGTTCATTTACCCTATTTTCTTTTTCACATCTTTTGACACTCTTCATTGTAGGAAGTTGTATAATTGGAGTGTTTCTTTTTCGAAAAACCTTAAGAAACAAACTTCCCAACCTCGTTATTCGACTAATGATTGCTTTTCTCTTACTTCTATCAGAGATAAGTTTTCATACCTGGTTCGCCTACTATAATGAGTGGAGCATCACCACTACTTTGCCACTACAGCTTAGTAGTATATCCCTATTTCTAGCTATCGCACTCGTTCTAACAAAGAATAAAACGCTATTTCCTATCACTTATTTTGCTGGTTCCGCTAGTGCCCTACTTGCTATGATTACTCCGGACCTTGGGCCATATGCTTTTCCACACTTTCGTTTTTTTCACTTCTTTATTGCTCATGGGGGAATACTTCTTGCCACCTGGTTTATGATTATCGTTGAAAAAGCTCATCCCTCTTATCGCTCATTATGGATGTCATTTGCAGGCTTAAACATTTACGTTCTTTTGCTGTTTCCACTTAACCTTACACTTGGCTCAAACTATATGTTTTTAATGAATGAACCCGCCAGTCAAACGCTCATCTCATATCTTGGCCCCTGGCCATTCTACTTACTTTCACTTGAAGTGGTCACAATCATTGTTTTTCACTTACTTTATCTCCCGTTCCATTTTCTACTCCGGCGACCTTTTCACCATTCACCTCCGTTTAATAACAGAGAAATTAGGAAAAGAACGTTATAAGACTTTACGGAAAGGATGACATAAAATGAAACGGTATCAGTTTATAGTGAAAGGAAGAGTACAGGGTGTTGGATTTCGTGCTTTCACACAGCAAAAAGCAGCTCAACTTGGGCTAACGGGGTATGTGATGAACCAGATGGATAACTCTGTGGAAATTGAAGCACAGGGAGAGGAAAACACACTTACAAAGTTCCAATCTGCCTTACAAAAAGGGAGTCCCTTTTCAGCTGTTGATGAAGTTCAAGCACAAGAAAAACAAGTCCATGATCACGAGCGCTCCTTTTCCATTCGATATTAATAGGCATTCTAACCTCTTTCCACTATAATAAAAGGAAAAGTTAGTTGAATTACGGAGGTAATGAGTTGGTCGAAACAACTTTTTTTCACATAGTGGATGAAAGTACCATCACTTTATTCGACCGCTTTGCGGCGAGCATTGTGATATCCTAATACAAAGACGATGCATGAGTTAAGGTAGGATACCTTCTTATCTGGCTTGATGTTAGGGAATGACCAAAAAGAACTTCGTTTATGTCGGAATTACAAAGCAAGTCGTGCAGTGGCTAATGAACCTTAACTTAGATCCTACTATCCCCACTTTTGCTACATTTCGTCAGGGCATTAATCATGTTGTCAATCTTGAAGGTTACTCGCTCGTTTATAAGAAAAGATAAAAAAGAAGCTGAACGATTCAGCTCCTTTTTTATTCTACTTTTTGGACTAAAAGGTTGTTATCTTTCTTTACTAGAGAATTGTTGAAAAACCGTATTCGTGTTCACCTTAAAAAGTGATTTTCCTGCTACAGCATTCAACACTCGCTTATTTCGCTCGACTGAAAGAGCTAGGTTCGTAGCTCCCGTTCCATGAGAATGATCCAAGTTTGTTAAGGAAAAAATGTGGTTCATTCTTCCGTCTTTAAAAACGAGTTGTTGATCTCGTTCCACTTTAAACCGCTTCTCATCTTCCCATTCAATTTCATCCTCTATTCGTTTAAACCATTCTGGAAAATGAGGCTTGTAGCCAGTAGCCAGAACAATTTTTTCAGTTTTGACCTCGAACTCATTGTTCTCTTGCCACTGTCTGCAACTTAACTCATAGTACCCTTCTGACTTTTCCACTCCATTTACTTCTGTTAAAGGTTGAATCATCACGTCTAGCGGTTGCTCAGCAGAACGATGATAAAGAAGGTGATAAATATTTTTTAATGTAGATGGATCGATTCCTTTTCTCAATGTACCAAGAGTTGAAAGGGCGTCTTTACGATCGTCAAACGAAAGACCGTGAAAGTAACTCACATAATCAGGCGAGAATACTTCCTGACCTAATTTCGCTGATTCTAATTGAAAGAAACCAGCTGATCGCGTTAGCCAATTTATCCGATAACCATATCGCTCTTGATCATGAAGGAGATCATAAAATACTTCCGCAGCACTTTGTCCCGATCCTACAACTGTAACGGATTTTGATTTCTTTAACTCTTTTTCATGGAAAAGGTAATGATTCGTATGAAGAACGTCTTCAAGTGGATATGATTCAAAGCCTTGTGGAATATTGGGTACGCTCCCTGTACCAAGAACAACGTGCTTCGCTTGAATAACATCAGAGCGCCTCGTTTTCACATCCTCAATCGTAACGGTATAGCACTCTTTTTCTTGAGCATAGATGACATCGATTACTTTTTTACCGAAAAAACAATTTGATAACTTTGATGCTACCCAGCGAGTATAGGTATTGTATTCCTTTCTCGGAATATCTAGTTTATTAAAAAAATAAAATTGGTAAAGGCGATCATGTTCATGTAAATAATTAATAAACGTATAAGGACTTTTTGGATCTGCAATCGTGACAAGATCAGCTAGAAACGGAACTTGCAGATCCGCTCCATCAATCAACATGCCTGGATGCCAATTAAATTCCTCTTTTTGATCAAAATATATCGCGTCTACTTCTGATTCATCCGCAAGGGCTGCCATCCCTAAGTTAAATGGCCCTATCCCAATTCCTACTAGATCATATCTTTTTGTTGTATCCACTATTTCCACGTCCTTTAATCTACATTACAGATTCAATTGATTTGCTTGATCGATACACTTGGATGCTCGCATATCTTGTTTTACCCTATTTTTGACACTTTTAAATCTTAAAAGACATATTCATTCCCCTATAATTTAAACCTCCCTGATATAATGGTAATAACTAACAGGAGAGGGTTTTTATTGATGAAAAACTCTGTATTCGAATTCTTCATGGCGGAGGGGGAAAAACCTTTTGCAGGATGGGACTTTTCTTATATTACAGACACTGAACGAATGAGTGCCACCCCGCTTCCATGGTCTTACACTTCTTCAGTAATCAAACAATTTCGGACAAGCGAGAGCGTTCTTGATATGGGAACAGGTGGCGGAGAATTTCTTGAAGCGCTAAAACCATTTCCAAAGAAGCTATCAGCTACAGAAGGCTATCCACCTAACCTTCCTATTGCAAAAGCTCGTCTCGAACATCAAGGAGTAATTGTTAAAGGATTTGAAGATGACCATAACCTTCCGTTTTCAAATGAAGAATTCCAATTGGTGATGAATAAACATGATTCTTACTCACCAACGGAGGTTCACCGCATTCTGAACAAAACTGGATCGTTCATTACACAACAAGTGGGTGGCGAGGATATGAAAGAACTTAATCGTGTTCTAGAAGCTCCTTTGAAGTCTGAGTTTGACCATTGGAACTTAGATTATGCTGTTCAAGAACTTGAACTTGCCGGCTTTCATATTCTTGAAGCCAATGAAGCTTTTCCTTCAACAAGATTTTATGACATTGGGGCGATTATATATTATTTAAAAGCGATTCCATGGCAGATTCCTGACTTCACAACGAACCGTTATCAATCCGCCCTCTATCGTCTTCACGAGCAAATCGAGAAAAATGGTTTTATTGATTTGCCATCTCACCGGTTTCTTATCCATGCAACAAAATCCGATCAGAAAGATGAATAATGGCTACAAAAAAGAAGGATCGCGCAGGAAGTCTGCGCGATCCTTCTTTAGTCAGCACTAACCGCTTTTGAGGCACTTATTGCTGAGAAGCTAATCGTAATGGCACATAAGAGCGCGATTACTAAGAATCCCCTAACAAGTGGCCAGGCTTCCCATCCATCAATAAATACCGAGCGCATTGCTTCAAATAAATAGGTCGTTGGATTGATTGTTGCAGCTACTTTTAACCACCCTGCTTCAATCAGTTCATAAGGGACAAACGTAGTGCTGAGAAAAATAAGTGGGAAAAAGACAAATGTTCCGGCTTGTGCAGACTGAGCATTTTTTGTTCTAAGAGCTACACCTACTGAATACCCTGCGAACGCAAGTCCCCATCCAAGCGTTAACAACAAAACCACAATTACTCCGCCAAAGCCAGCTGCTACTTCTAGACCAAGAAAATAAGCGACAACAAGAATTAATACCGTTTGAATAAGTAGCTGTAGCATTCCTGCAATGATTGGTCCAAGAACAATCGCAAGTCTTGAAGAAGGCGTAAGAAGAAGTCGTGAAAAATATCCATTTTCGAGATCCTTTACAAGCGCTTGCCCCGCTCCACCCGCTCCCCCGATCGCCGCCGAAACGATAGAGACTGGTAAAATAAATGCAAGATAATTGGCCCCTTCAAATGCCGGTAGCTCTGAAATCCCGCTTAACCCTCCTTCATATACAAACAAAAAGAAAAGACTGATAATTAAGTTAGGGATAAAAATCAATGGGTTTCGGATAATTGTTATGATACTTCTTTTCGTAAAAACGAGTGTATCCATTAAGAAAGAGCCCTTTCTTTGTTCACTCATGCCCTAACGCCCTTTCCTTTTGTTCGTTCGTGACATTAATAAAGACGTCATCCAAAGATGGGGGTTTTACATTTAATGTTTTCGGCGAAAGCTTATGTTCATCAAGTTTACGGACGAGATCAGAGAGAAGTTGGGTGCCATTCTCTGTATAAAGCGTCACCTCATTTTTTGAACGTTCAATATTCTCCCCAAGATCTCCAAGAATTTGACCTGCTCGCTCTGCTTCTTCATCCATTTCAAATAAAAGTTGAATGGCATCAAAACCGAGTGTTCTTTTCAACTCTTCAGCACTTCCAGAAGCTACGATTTTCCCTTGATTAATAATACTAATGCGATCCGCTAATTGATCAGCTTCTTCAAGATATTGTGTCGTGAGGAAGATTGTCGTGCCTTCTTCTTTATTTAACCTCTTAATTTCTTTCCAAATAGCTTTTCTGTTAGATGGATCGAGTCCTGTCGTCGGTTCATCAAGAAAAAGAATTTTAGGCTTATGAACTAAAGTTAGAGCGAGATCCAGTCTCCTCCTCATACCTCCAGAATATTTTCCGCACGGGCGATCAGCAGCAACATTTAAATCAACTAGAGTAAGTAACTCAGCAGCTCTTATTTTCGCTTCTGTTTTAGTGAAGGCAAATAACCGCGCCTGCATTTCAATTAATTCTCTTCCCGTTAGTACCGGATCGATTCCCGTTTCTTGTAAGGCTACTCCAATATTCCAGCGCACGCGCTCTGGCTCTTCTCCAACATCAACCCCGCCAATTCGAATGGATCCTGTTGTAGGTTTAACGAGTGTAGTTAAGATCTGAACGGTTGTCGATTTCCCTGCGCCATTCGGACCAAGAAAAGCAAAAAACTCCCCTTCCGCCACTTCAAAACTGACGCCCTGGACTGCCTTCACATCACCTTTATACGTCTTTACTAGATCTTGAACCGAAATAGAACCATCCATTACCGCTCCTCCTTTGTCGGTGCGCTTCACGTCGACCTTCACTTTTCCACGCTGTTATACATACATTCGCTTCAGAACAACCTTCTCCTTTAAGCGCGTATGCAAAGAAGGGGTAATATTACGATTCATAAAGTTTTTTATGCACTTTATGCTGATACTCGGGGACCAAAATTGCACTTCGCTCATAAGCTAGCCAAAACCCATGCATATCCTTCCTTTCTGTTATGATCCATTTTGCTTTTATTTTGTCATAAATAAGAAGAATAATTTCCACTAAATGAATTACTGTTTTCCCCTTTTCAATAAATCCAATGGATGATAACATGGTTGACGGTTAAGGTTTATAGAATAATCCTTATAGAATTTTCATTAGAGAAAGGATGGTTCGATGCATTACGCAAGCAAAGGCTGGTACGTTGAACAGCTAAAAAAACATGATGTACGTTACATTGAAGGACGCAAGACAGAGAAATTTAAGAAACACGTACTTGCAGCTCTTCTTGAAAAGCAATAAATTGAAGTTCCTTTAAAGGGGGAACCCTCCCCCTTTTTTTTACATACCATCTATCCAAAGATACATAACGTTTGATACATAGGAACGAATTGGTTTTCTTTCCACTGAAGCGGTGTTGAAAGAAAGCCTAGTCCATCCGCATTGTATCTGCCGATTACCCTCTGATAAACCAACAATTCATCCACTCCATCACGCTGTAAGTCGATTGGATATACGCCTCCTGGAGGCAGTACGTCACCTGCTATTGGTGCTATTAATTGGCCATTCTCCTTATAAATTTCCGAAAGATATTCCTTTCCCTTATAAAGCAAACTCACAATGTAACTCTGGTTTAACGTTTTATTTTCTACCTTTGCTTGATAGTAATCAAGATAATTCACATCATAAGTAAAAGACTCATAAAAGCTTTGTTGATCAAAAAGTAATCTTAAAGATTGATTGAGATAAGAATACAGAAAGTCATACGTGATGCCTCCACTTCCTCCTGAATCTGTGCGAACTAATATTTCCTTCACCTTATTCCCTGTAAAATCTCCCAAATAAAGAGTAGGACGATAGCCACTACTTCCGGGCAGTGAGAAAGAAACATCTACTCCCGAACCATCATTTTGAATCGTTAACAACACCTCATCGACAAACGGCGTGTCGGATCCATAAGGTTTCGTACCAGTAAGACGAACAAGATCTGGAAGCCCATTACCTGTTACGTCTCCAATCTGTTGATCTAGTAAAATTCGTTCAATCCTCATCACCTTTCCCCCTTCCCTCTCTTACACAATGTATGTTGCAACCTGAACTCTTTTTCGTTGTAATGATTTGGAAAGGAAGCTAAACTGGTAAGAGTGACACTATAGAAACGAGGATTAGTGTATGAAAAACTTAGATAATGAACAAACAATCGGTATACTTTCCGGTGCAGGCGCCTACTTCTTATGGGGGATTCTTCCGCTATATTGGAAGCTAGTCGGGAGTGTGCCATCTGAAGAAGTACTCGCTCACCGTATCATCTGGTCATTTGTTTTTATGTTAATCATTCTAGCTATGCTTAGGAAAATCTCTTCTTTTAAAGATGAACTGTACGCAATCTTTCGCCAGCCTAAAAAGCTAATGGCTATTGCCTTTGCTTCTTTATTTATTACAATTAATTGGTATGCTTTCATTTGGGCGGTTAATCACAATCACGTTATTCAAACTAGTCTTGGTTATTACATTAACCCATTGATTAGCGTTCTTCTTGGAATTCTATTTTTAAAAGAAAAACTGTCATTCTGGCAGCTGATTTCTTTCTTGCTCGCGACAATTGGCGTATTAAATCTCGTTTTTCGTTTTGGGGAAATACCGTGGGTTTCTCTTATTCTTGCGATGAGCTTTGGTTTATATGGCTTATTGAAGAAGAAAGCAAGACTTGGTGCTCTAACAGGACTAACCATTGAAACGCTACTCATCACGCCGTTTGCATTAATCTATTTAATGACAGTGCGCTCTAGCGTTGCGGATGCTTTATATATTCAGGATTCAGTTATTTTCGGTCTATTGCTTGCTGCAGGAATCGTAACGGCTGTCCCACTCCTTTTATTTGCAAGTGGCGCTAACCGCATCTCTCTTTCCATGATTGGCTTTTTACAGTACATCGCTCCTACGCTAATGCTTGTACAAGGTGTATTTCTTTATGATGAATCATTCACTTCTGTACACGTCGTCAGCTTTACGTTAATCTGGGCAGCGCTCATACTTTTCACTTTTGCGCGAACGAAACTATTCCGTAGAATTGAGCCATCCTTCTTTCAAAGAAAGCATTCACTAGAATCTTAGTAAGACAACAAGCCCGCTTCACTTCGAAGAGGGGCTTGTTGTTTTTGTTATCTTCTCAAATGGCCACAAATAGGTCGTCACAGATCTAGAAAAATGAGTGATGTAAGAATCATGGTAGTGATACGATTGAGAGAGTGTATCTCGGAGAACGGCGACGTCAACTTTTTGGAGCGGCCACTTATCATGCCTAATTTTCCCCTGATAAACGTTGTTTTGACGTACGATAAAGAGCCGATCTCTTTCTGTCAGCCAGTAATCAAGATTTCCTTCTATTGTCTCGTAGCGATCACCTACTGGTTCGTAAATAATGTGATAATCGGCTTGTTTAGCATCTTTATGCGTTCGTGATGACCAAAAACTAATTTGGTTTCCATCGCTTTTTTTACCCATCTTTGCGTGAAAGTATGGAAGGTGAAAAAGATTTCTAGCAATCGCGACACCTGCTTTATGACTAGCATCAAGGCTAAAGAAATATACTCCACGCTTTTTACCGTATTTCACATAGGTGCGTACATTTAACTCAAGTAGTCTTGAAGCAAATGGAACGGAAGGCAATCCTCTAAATCGAATATGGGTCATTTCAAATGGAACGATCCCAATCCATGCTTTTCCATCAAAAGTATCGACTTCTAATTGAGGTGGAAGCATTGATTGAAGCCAGGAGGGATCAATGGACCAGTGCAAGAATAAGAGGTCCTCCCAAGTTTGCTTCATGATCCATCCGCTTGTTTTTTGACTCAATTGCCTCTCCTCCTCTCACCTGTATCATAACCAATTGCGATGATTCTTTTCAAAAAAAGAACCATTTGAATGTTCTCTCAACTAAATATCCCCCTATATCCTGGGAATCCTAACAAATGACGCTTTCCATATTTAGAATACGAATGTTTTGATGAACTGTAATGTTTTATGATACTGTTTAAGTGGAACAGCTTAGATAGGAAATGAATGAAGCATCAATCATATAATGGAGGGGTTATGAATGAGTAAACAAAGACAAATTCATCTAGCAAAACGACCAGAAGGTATGCCTTCAATGGAGCACTTCAACATTGTTGAGGCAGATATTCCATCCCCGAAAGATGGAGAAGTTCTTCTGCGTGCACTTTACCTTACAGTAGACCCTTACATGAGAGGTCGTATGAGAGATGCAAAATCATACGTAGCACCATTCCAAGTAAATGAACCATTAAATGGTGGTGTTGTAGCTGAAGTAGCAGAGTCTAAATCATCACACTTTAATCAAGGTGACGTTGTTATCGGGCATCTGAACTGGGAAGAATATTCAGTAGTTAACGAGAAACACCTTCGCAAAATCGACCCAAGTGTTGCACCAATTACCACGCACCTTGGAATTCTCGGCATGCCAGGTCAAACGGCTTATTTCGGACTTTTAGACATCGGTCAACCTAAAGAGGGCGAAACAGTAGTCGTCTCAGGCGCTGCTGGAGCAGTAGGCTCTGTAGTTGGTCAAATCGCTAAAATTAAAGGCTGCCGTGTGGTTGGTATTGCTGGGTCTGATGACAAGATTGATTATATTAAAAACGAGCTTGGCTTTGACGAAGGAATTAATTACAAAACACAGGACGTCTATCAAGCACTAAAAGAAGCTTGTCCAGATGGCATTGACGTGTATTACGAGAACGTTGGTGGCGAAATTGGTGATGCTGCTATTAGCTTACTCAACAAATTTGCTCGCATCCCTGTATGTGGCGCTATCTCTTCTTACAATAATAAAGAAGCAGATCTTGGTCCACGCGTTCAAGGTAAACTAATTCAAACTAGTTCTCTCATGAAAGGCTTTGTTGTTGGCGACTATTCTGATCGTTTTAATGAAGGTGCTGAACAACTTGGTAAATGGCTACAAGAAGGCAAGTTAAAATACGAAGAAACGATCGTAGAAGGATTCGAAAACGTTCCAAATGCATTCCTCGGTCTTTTTGAAGGTAAAAATCTTGGTAAACAACTTGTAAAAGTGGCAGATCCAGAATATGCTACACTTCCTAATCGCTAAACAAACTCACCTGCTCCTTAACTGGAGCAGGTTTTTATATGTGCTCTTGCTCATAAAAAGGCGGTTATCTTTAATATTAAGAAGGAATAGTATGTACTATAGACTATAACGAGGAGGTTCTTATGGGTAAATTTCTTCTTAATCTTATTGCATACATGATCGTCGTAACGGTAAACGGGTTAGCTAATTCACTTCCACTAAATGGACAAACGACTGGAGAAATTTCAAATAGACTAAATGTATTGTTTACACCTGCTGGTTATGTGTTTAGTATTTGGGGATTGATTTATCTTTTATTAGGGATATGGGTTATTCGCCAATTCCCTAAAAGTCGTCGCGATTTGCCAGTCTATCAGGAAACGAGCGGACTATTTGTATTAAGCTCCATCCTAAACAGTCTATGGATTTTCCTATGGCATTATGAATTCTTCGGGTTATCTGTTATTGTTATGCTTCTTTTACTCTCAACACTCATCAGACTATACACGAAAGCAAAAGCAGCAGACGCGTCCTTCTTTGATTTACTCCCTTTTTCCGTATATCTTGGGTGGATTAGCGTAGCGACAATCGCAAACATTAGTTATTATCTAACCTACATCGACTGGGATGGTTTCGGCTTATCTGATTCGGTATGGACTTTCCTTCTGTTAATTATCGCCACAATATTGGCGCTTACTTTCCTAAAGAAAGAGCAAGATTGGATTTATCCGCTCGTATTTGTATGGGCCTTTATTGGAATTGGCGTAAAAAATCAAAATGGAGACGTTCCGCTAGTCGTCTATTCATCCTACTTTCTTGCTGCACTGCTCTTCATGGTTACTCTTGTTTATGCTTTTAAAGTAAATAAACGCTAAATAAAATCCTCGTTTCCAAATGGAAACGAGGATTTTATAGATTAAGCAAGTGATTTAAAGTCCTGACCAAGAATTTCCTTCATACTGTGAACTGTTATAAAGGCTTTTTGATCAACCGTACCAACGTGCTTTTTCAGTTTTAGAAGATCTTTTCTTCCAAGAATCGTTGTGATCACTTCTTTTTCATCTGAAGTAAACGCGCCTCTTGCTGTGTGAATTGTAGCGCCTTTCCCAATTACTTCAACAATAAAGGAACGAATTTCTTCACTTTCTTTACTAATGATAACAATCTCTTTCTTTGCTTCAAAGCTTTGAAGCGTATAATCAATCACTAAGCCGTTTAGAATGACACCAAATATTGCATACATTCCGATTTCAGGTCCAAATAAGACGACTGAGAATAGGGCAATTGAAATATCTGAGACCAGAACTGCTTTCCCAACTTCCATTGAGAAGAATTTATTCAGAATCATTGCAATGATATCCGTACCGCCAGTAGACGCTTTCTGATGAAAGACAAGTCCCATGCCAGCTGCAGCAATACACTGTCCAATGATCAATTGAATTAAGATATCCTGACTAAATGGCTCAGTCACTGGGATAAAGCGCTCAAATGCCCATACAGCAAGTGATAAAGCAAAGCTTGCATAGATCGTTTTAACACCGAATTTCGGTCCGAGAAAAAGAATTCCAACTAACAAAAGAACTGCGTTCAAAATAATCATAAACATTCCGACTGACAGGTTTGGGACAAGATGGTTCATCAAAATCGACAAACCACTGACTCCCCCTGTTGCAAGACTATTAGGAGATAGGAAGAAATGAACGTGGGTAGCAACACCGAGTGCACCCAAAGTAATTAGCAGATAAGTTTTGATGTGATGAAGCATCTATTATCCCTCCCGTTGTTTTGTTTTCGTTTCGTAAGCACAATCGGGATTATAATAGGGATTTAATGCTTTGTAAACAACCTAAACCTAAGATTTTTAATTGAAGCGGTTACAATAGATAAATAGGCTTTTAGTACTATGATATCAACTTATTTCGACAGTGATATACAAGAATTTTCTTAATTTTCGGTGCTGGTGTTTTATTTTTTGCATCAAAAAAAAGCAAAAACGCTTTCTGTTTTTGCTTTCTTCTCATCAATTCACAAGGTTGTGTTTAAATGCGTAAATAACGGCCTGAGTTCGATCCTGGACTTCAAGTTTACCAAGGATATTACTTACATGAACTTTCACGGTTTTAAGAGCAATAAAACATTCATCTGCGATTGTTTGGTTTGCTTTACCCTGAGCCATTAATAAGAGTATTTCCATTTCTCTTTCCGTTAACTCTTCATGAGGTAGCGTTTGAACCCGGCTACGCATGCGTGACATCATCTTCCCAGTCACTTCAGGTTCAAGCACAGATTCTCCATGATAGGTTTTTCGAACGGCATTCGCAATTTCCACAGCTTTTGATGTTTTTAGCATATAACTTGTAGCCCCAGCTTCAAGTGCCGGGTATACTTTTTCGTCATCAATGAAGCTTGTTACAATAATAATCTTTGCTTCAGGCCAATCTGCAATAATGTGCTTCGTTGCTTCAATGCCATCCATCTCTTCCATCACAAGGTCCATAAGAATGATATCAGGCCGAAGTGAAAGAGCCAGTTCTACCCCTTTCTTCCCATTGTCTGCTTCTCCAACAACGGTAATATCTGCTTGAGCTGACAAATAAGACGATACCCCGATTCGCACCATTTCATGATCGTCAACAAACAACACCTTAATCATTTCGTTCCCCTCCAACGTGTGGTACGCTCACCTCTAGTCTTGTCCCCTTTTGTGGCAAGCTGACTAACTTAAGAACGCCTCCAATTTCTAATGCTCGTTCATGCATGTTTTGTAGACCATAAGAGGTAGCTTTCTTCTCATCCATCTTAAATCCAATACCATCATCAACAATTCTTAAAATCGTTCGCCCCTCGCGCCGAATGAGAAGAACATCAAGTGTCGATGCTTTCGCATGCCGCAACGTGTTAGAAACACATTCTTGTAAGATACGAAAGAGGTGGTCTTCTACACCTTTATCTAGTTCGAGAGTTTCAAGTTTCCAACTCACATCAATTGGAACCTTTTGTGACAATTCGTTTAGAAGTTCCTTTATTCCTTCTTCAAGGGTACGATCCTTTAGAGCGGCTGGTCTAAGATGAAGTAAAAGAGCGCGCATTTCTAACTGAGATTGATGAATGGTTTCCTCAACCATCTTAAGGTGTCTTGTCTCTTGATCATCCATTTCTTCTCGCGTTTCTGTGATGGCACTCATGAGCATTGAAGCAGCGAAAAGTTGTTGGCTAACCGAGTCATGTAGTTCTCTTGCTAGACGATTCCGCTCTTCTGAGACAACTTGTTGGACACGCTTTTCATGATCTTCTGCTTTTTCATTCGCTAGCTTTTGAGCTAATCTCACCTGCTCATTTATTCGATTTTGCAGCTTGCTAATCTGTTCAAAAACACCATTTAGACCTGTGCTATTTTTATTATGTATCGTGCGTCCTTTATCAAGTTCTTGAAGCGTATCAGCTACATATTGAAGTTCTTTACTAACGTAAAATCCTGATACTCCCCCAGCAGCTCCTCCAAGTATAATAGTCATGATTGGAACGATTAGCCCAAACGGTAAATCCATTAAATCCTTTTCAAACAATAGAGAGAAGGAAGCAATTGGATAGACCGATAAGTAAGCCGCAGTGAAGAGGAAAAGCAGCAGGAGTGAGAGCAACGCACCAATGAACATATGACGCTGTATCACACTCATACGCGCTTCACCTCTAAATCCCCAGCAAACATGGAGGTTACAAGCTTCACTTTCTCAGAAGCTTCCTCATAGCCATTTGTTTTGTAAGAAAGCACTTTATTAAACATACCAGGCTCTTCATGATGAAATATTGTGGCTGACCCGAGCATAGATGAATGCTGAATACTTACTTCGAGTTCATACGGCACGAGCACCTGTATGTTACCCACGATGTTACGAATCATAATAATTGATTCGCCTTTCGGAAGAACAGTATAGCTTAAATCAATGACTGTTTCTCCAAAACCAGCCTGGATGTTCACATCGTTCCATTCATACACATGTTCATGTGTCCTTTGTTTCCCAACCCATCTATTTTGAAAAATCGGCTGCTGATGAACAAGACCTTCTTTCACATGTTCAGGTTCTTCTAAAACAGGACGGATTTTTTTAGGTTTTTGTTTGGACTGATAGAGTTGAAACCCAAGATATACTAACAATACGAGAAGAAAAAACTTCACGACGACCATATTCATTACCGTCGTAACAAAAAAGAAAACACCCCCTCCCAGAAATACCTTTCCGGAAGTTCGTGGCAGACGTTTCCTTCCCATATAAATCAATACGCCGGATACAATTAATAAGAATAGAAGGCCACCATTTAAAGAAACTTCTAGCAGTATTAGAATGACTCCAATAATTAAAAGCCCTTTAACCGTGTCGCTATTTAAATTCTTCCACATCGGTGTACCTCCTTGCTTCCGTCTAATCGAAAAACGATTCATCACTAAAAAAGGCGCAAGCGCCTCTTTTAGAATACCATTATTTCTTTTAAGATTTTAATGAGTTTCTTGCGTTTTTACCTTTTTTTCTAAATCATGAAATCGAACGTCCATGCTCGAAACATAGTAATCTCGATTCACCTTTTTCTCTAATTTATCAATATATGTCTCCATCTCATCAAATCGATTAAATGGTTCGTTAAGATGACTCTCTTCAAGAATCACGTCCATTTTGTGATGGGCTCTTACGCTATTCTCTTTACCCATTAATTCCATTCGTTTAAGCGACATATCTTTTAGCTTATGTTTCATCTTCTCATGTTTTTGTTCGAGTCGTTTAAGTTCAAGTCCTGCTTCATCCATTGATTCCGATAACCGATCTGCTCGTTCTTCGTACTGAACCTGCTCCTGTTTAGCAAACTCGTACAAATCTGTTTCGCCAGCTTCACTAGCTAGCACAGCTTGTCCTGCACGCTTCTCTGCATTTCGTCTTGCCTTATCAAGTTCTCTTCTAAACTCACCTAAAAGCGTTGATTGTCGCTCAACCAGTTTCCCTGCCTTTTCCACTTCTCGTTCACACATTCTTAGATAGTGATTTAACATTGAAATTGGATTTTTTTGTTCTTTTTGATCAAGAATACTATGAAAATCAGCTTCGATCGAATTTTTGATGCGTGTAAGTAAATTCGCCATATTATTTTCTCTCCTTTTTATCATTAGCTTCGTTTAAGTTCATCCCACTGCTTCTCGAAATTGGTGAACGGATCATCTGCCTCTTCTTTACCTTGTTCATCCCACTTCTTATAAATGACATAGAGGATGTAGATTGCTACAAGCCCAAGTATAGCTGGCATATTTGCTACAGCCATGCTTAAAGCAAAGAACCCTATGATTCCCCAAATGACTTTTCCTAATGTTGAATCCGTTTGAAGGAATTTCTTAGCAGCTACGTATAAGATACCGAGGCTAATGATCATACCTACTAAAGAACCAAGGTTCGATAGTAAGACAACTGCAGCAATAACCCCTACTAATAACAAGCCTGCTTTCTTCATCATAATCGCCTCCTTTCATATCCTTATTCTATCTTCTTGCATTAGCTTTCATAATGAGCTAGAGCTATATCTTTGCATAAGACCTGAGTCCTAGTTAGATGATAGAACGTGTCACGTATATGGTTAGTGGCTGTTCTATCTTAACCGGGCAAATCATGGTAAAGTGAAAACAGACATCACGGAAAGGAGTTCGGGAATGGTTATCATTATTACAATTATCGTTGTAATCATTATGACAATTGTCATTGCCGCTGCTTTTGGAATAGCTGTATCAAAAGGATACAGCGTCAAACATACTGTCGATCCGTTGCCAGAAGAGCATCGGCACAAAACGACAGAGGAAGAGGGTAAACATGAACGGACAGAATCGGAGTAATATAGCACCTGGGAAAACCGTTGATATCGTCTTGAAACAAGATCAGCGATCAGGTAAAACAACGCGGGGAATTGTGAAAGATATTTTAACAAAGTCTCCAACTCACCCACACGGTATTAAAGTACGTCTTGAAGATGGACAAGTTGGTCGTGTAAAAGAAATTTTGTCATAATAAATAGAAAAACCCCCGGACAAATCCCGGGGGTTTTCACTTTCCTATGGTTTTAAGGCCATCCAACTATCGAGATAATGAATAGAAAAACCTTCTACAGCTGTTGAATTCTCATACGCTGTTTTCACTATGAGAAGCTCTTCAATCATTTTGGCTTCTCCTTCTTCAAAAAATGTAATGTAGGAGGCTTCTGACGTTTCTCCAGTCTCAACACCAATAGAAATTTTTTTATCATACTGTTCAGCGAATGCTATTTCATTACGAACAAGCGCAATTATCCCATTCCCTCCATCAACACGATCTCGATAAGCCATCAATGTCGTCACATCAGCTATTTGAATAATCCATTCAGCCAAATTTCCTTTTCCATGTCGATTTTGATACGTTTGTTCATCAAACCAGAACGGTGTGTCTACTCCAAACAATAAACCAAGACCTTTTGCTCTTGCTTTTCCATCTGATAAACGATCCTGGTAAAAAGCGATTGTATTCTGATAATTATTGGTCCATCCTGAATGGAGGTAAGGCTCGATATCAAGGTGAACACCGCTAAATTTTTGAGACTCAGACGCATTTGCTTGATAAGCTTCCAACCAATTAAATAAATTACTTTGATACGTTGCCCCTTTAATCGTTGCCCAGTTTGGCGCTCCATCAAGAGCGTGAACTCGTATCCCTCTAGCTGTCGCTTGTTCGATAAAAGAGTGATAGGAGTATGGCACAATTGAACGATTGATTTGTAAGTATGCATCACTTACTTGTTTCCCCTCCATAAATTGAAGGATTTCCTCTGATTTGGTTTCAATGTCACTTGTGTTCCAAATCCATGTAGCAAGAGATTTGTCCATTCCGATCGCCTCAGCTTTTCCATCGGGCCATACAATTGACTGTACAAAATAGCTCAGTACAAAAAAGAGAATAACAACAGCAACAGGTACCTTCTTCACAGGTATGCTCTCCTTTTTTCTGAACCCAGAGCTCAAACCCTGGCAGTCTGGCAACCATTCGCATTTTTGCGGGCAGGCCCAAATCTTTGCGTCCCTACTTTTCAATAGGTTTGCCTTTTTCAGTTTTATCTTCCAACTACTTTTATTATCGGTAGAGAGATCATGAGAGTTTCGCTGATTTTTATCGTATATTAAACCGAACTTAACCTGCTATTTCTTAAACAAACGTTTGATTAACCAGGTAACAACTGTGAAGGAACCTCTGTATAAAACAGCTTAAGCTCATGTAATGCTCGGGTACAGCCCACATATAAGAGTTTTGCATCTTCCTCATTGCATCTATAATTTACTTCATTTGCATTTGCCACGATAACTCCATCGAACTCTAAACCCTTTGTTAGATAGATTGGTACAACTGAAATTCCTCCTTCATAAGAACGATCTTTTGCTGTAAGAAGATTAACATCCTTGTCCTTAGAAAGCGCCTGATACAAATTCCGGCATTCCTCTTCACTTCTACCAACAATTGCTATGGTTTTCATCCCTCGTCCTTTCATTTCCTGAGCTGTTTCAAACAAGCGGTCTAATAAACTCTCTTTCGTTATTTCATGAACGGTGACTCTCTCGCCACTCCGAAATACAGGGACTGCAGGCTGAACGGGTATGTTAGCATGAGCGATGACTTCATTCGCAAATTCAATAATTTCTAATGTGGATCGATAGCTTTGTTCTAATTCCATATAAAGCTCTTTATTCTCGAAAAGTTCTCTGAATTCTTCCCACTGACGAATGCCTTTATAGGCATGAATTCCCTGGGCAAGATCGCCTAGTATAGTAAAAGATCGAGCTCGATTCACTTCCATCAACAAAGCTAATTGAAAAGGAGAAAAGTCCTGCGCCTCATCAATCACGATATGCTGAAAAATATCATCTTTATGCACGCCATTTAATTTAAATTGAATATAGAGAAGAGGAGCTAGGTCAGATGTGGATACATTTTTCTTTTTCATAAGCTTTGATGTCCCTGTTATGAGTGCCTCATCTAGCATATGAGCTCTTTCGGTCTTAGGCACATACTCTGGTGGATTTGCCTGAAACAATGACTTATAAAAAGAAAGCGCTGTTTGCTTCGGCCATTTTTTAAAATATTTCTTCAGCTGCTCATTCGCTAGCTTTCGATACTCTTTTTGCACATGACTTCCTTCAATTGACTTGATCTCATCTTTAATCCAGACTTTAAAGCGATTCATGATCATTTCACGCTTCCGTCCGACAGGGTATGCCGAGAGATCTTCTAACCACTGCTTAATTTTAACTTCGGGTAGCGTACATCCTTCAAATGGAGTGAAAGATCCTTCTGGCCTCACTGATTGACTATAATTGACTAGGGCTTTATCAATCCAGTGTTTAAAGACAATGGATCCCTTCACTCTTCCTCCAGCCAAATTCATATCTGGCCGCTCTCTGGCGAACCATTTTTGAAGATCGTCTTCTGAAGTATCTAATTTCACTTTCTCTTCAATCATGCTTAATGTCCAATCGGTAAAGGTCGATTGTTGAATGCCTCCTACACCTAACTCAGGAAGAACGCCAGAAATATAGTCAAGAAACATGCGGTTCGGTGCAAAAATAATCATTCTTCCTGCCTGTATGGTATCTCGATATTCGTACAACAAGTAAGCTAATCGATGCAGCGCGACGGTTGTTTTCCCACTACCTGCTGCACCTTGAATGATTAAGGGGGTCGATCGCTCTGCACGAATAATATCATTTTGCTTTGCTTGAATTGTAGAAACAATATCACGAAGGCGATTATCCTTATTTTCACTCAGGCGGTAGAGAAGAAACTCATCTGAGCCGCTTAAATGATCGCTTCCTTCTACATAAGTGTCCACCACTCGCTGAAGTTCTTTATCTCGAATCACAATGTTTCTTTTTAGTTCGATATTCCCTTCAATCACGCCATCTGGCGATAAGTAATAAACATCCTCTTCTGGTCCTGTAAAGGCATAGAACATACTCGCAACAGGCGCTCGCCAATCCACAACTAGAGAATCTTGTGAATCCCCATGTGCTACCCCAACCTTCCCAATGTAGTAGGCACGTGATGGCTTCTCGTCTTCTTGAAAATCCATTCTCGCAAAATACGGTTCTTTTACCGCTATAGCAAGTGATTGACGATTTTCTTCTCGAATACTTTCAAGGACCTGTTCGGTTACATTATCACCTGAATACCGGGGATATCCTTCCAATGCTTTTTGCTGTTTTGTAATCTCGGCAGCAATTTGATCGAGTTGCTGCTTCTCTTTTCGATAGGCACTTTGATTCTTATGATCCAAGATCAGTTACCTCCTTCTGAGATTTGCCTTTAACTGAGACAGAAGTTTAATACTACCATAAGTGCAGTTTATCTACAAAATTATTTTTGGAAAATTAAAAAATATGTTTTTTCTAAAAAAATAGTTCTTAAAGTGATCCAAACTCTTTTTCACCTCGTTAGCTGTGTGTAATCAAAATTAACGGTAATAAAAACGAGGAGCGTGAAGAAAAAATGAACATGAAAAAAGCATTTAAAAAATTAATGGTTCCGGCTCTAGGGCTAACCCTATTGTTTCCAACAGTTGCAGGTGCAGCTGACCCAGAACCAACAGTAAGCACACCAGCTGCCGATCTACGAGCCACACTTGATCAACTCTTATCCGAACATTTTGTACTAGCTGTTACGTCGATGACCAAATCGTATGATGGCACTGAGGATGCTGAAGAAGTGACAGAAGCACTCGATCAAAACGCAGCTGATATGACTCCAGCAATCGCATCTGTTTATGGCGATGAAGCGGCGCAACAATTTGAGGACATTTTTAGAGAGCACAATGATTATTCTGCTGATTTTGTAAAAGCGGCAACTGAAGATGATGCAGAACTTCGAAAAGAAGCTGAGAAAGAAGTAGATGAATTTGTTGATGAATTCTCCACTTTCCTTGATACGGCGACAGAAGGTAACCTTCCAAAAGAAGCAGCTGCAGATGTTTTAGAAGTTCATGAAGATCAAGTACTAACTACCTTTGATGAGTATACAGAAGGAAATTATGAACAAGCTTATACAACATTCCGCGAAGGACATAAGCACATGTTTGCGATCAGTAAAGCATTATCGAGTGCGATCGTAACACAAATGCCGGATAAATTTGATAACACGAAAGCTGTTACACCAGCTGCAGATTTACGCTCAACTCTAAACAGTCTAGCATCTGAACACTTTGCTCTTTCTTCACTTGGTCTTGAGAAGGGGTATGATCAATCAGAAGACTATGACTTTGTAAACTGGGCTGAAGACAGAAATACCGCTGACTTTAAAGCCGCGATCGGATCAATATATGGAGATGAAGGTGCTGCTCAGTTTGAAAAGATCTGGCAGGAAGACCATATTGCTGCACAAGCTGATCTTGTCGTTGCCTCTCTTTCTGAAGACGAGGAAGCGATGAACATGGCAAAAGAACGTTTATTAACAACATTCCCTGAAGATTTCGGTACCTTCCTTGGAACAGCAACAGAAGAAAACCTTCCAACTGATGCGGCAATCGAAGCACTAATGGCTCATGAAAAACAAGTGGTTGCCTCTTTTGAATCGTATATGTCTGGGGATTTTAAAGCATCAACAGATCAATTCCGTGAAGGCTATGCGTTCATGTTCGGTGTAGGTGAATCTCTAGGTGGAGCAATTGTTAACCAAATGCCGGATAAGTTCGCTGGAGAAGCAATGCCTGGTGATATGCCTAAGACAGGTATGGGTGGTGCGAGCGAGCAGTCATCTGACCTAACAGCACTTTGGATTACAGTAGGTTCTCTTGCTGTAGCTGGTTCAGCATTTGCTATTCGCAGAAAAGTCGTGAATCAGTAATTCACCTATCATGTTCCTCCTAAAATAAATTGATACGCAAAAATCGCTTCTAACATTGTTAGAAGCGATTTTGCTATGCGTTATGCTTTTTTAACACTTCAATGACAGAGTCGATTTTTGCATGGTCCTCTGGAGACTGATCAATATGATGCCAGATTAGCTTCCCTCTGTCGTCATAAATCCATGTCCCACCTTGAATATAAACATCCTGAGTTTTCATTGATTTAAGAACAAAGTCTTTCTTCTTTTGCTCTTTTGGGATAAATCCATCCATCTTACGAGTGATGAACCCAATAGCTGCTTGTCCAAGTAATTTCCACTTCGGCATTGTATGGTGACCCATCCCTCGATAGGCTTTTCTTTTCGGATCTCCCGCTATAACAAAAGGAAACTCTCCGAAGGCTTCTGTGAACTGACGGATGTATGAGGCATTAGAAGGCGCAATAGCAATAATTTGAAAGTCTTCCTTCTCAATTTCGTTTACGCGCTTACGCAACTGCGTAAGATAAGCTCGACAGACGGGTCAGCCAAGATGACGTACAAATACAACCATTGATTTCTTATGATTAATAAGCTCTGCAAGCGTAACATTCGTACTTTCTGGAATTTCAAGTTGGTAAGTTAATTGATCCATAGTAACCTCTCCTTACTTGTCAAGACGTTTGATCTGTGTTGATCACCTGTTTCTTATGTTCAATTTTACACTTTTTTTGATAGTAGTGATACCCAATTAATCCAATAACTGCCACGATTAGTATTAAGAAGACGTATTTCTGAATGCTTCCAAAAATGGCTTGCACTGATTTGATATTTCCATTCTTTCCGATCCACAACATCGCAATTGTCCAAGGGAAAATTCCCACAAAGGTAAGCAAAGCAAATACCCATGCCTTTACTTTACTCATCCCCGATACGTAAGACACATAATTTCCTACACCTAGTGGGCGTGTAATCGCAATACTCCATGATCCGCACTTTCTAAACCATTTCTGTACACGTTCTACTTTCTTCTTCTTAAGCTTCTTCTCTACTTTATCCTTTACTTTCAAACCGATCCCATAAGGAATAAAACTAAAAATGGTATAGATCACGCTTGTCAGAAATGCAAAACCGACCATTTCAATAATGGAAGCATTTAATAAGTAACCATACGTTAACGTCATCATCCCACCAGGAAAAGGTAAGGATGACGCTTCAAGCGCATTGCTAATTAAAAGACCCCAGATGCCAAGCTCTTTCAGGAATTGAATCAGAAATTCCAACATAATGGATCTCCTTTATTCTCTATTTAAAACTATCTATTCATTTCCCTGATCTCCGATCACGAAACCGGAATAAGGCTTCTTTATTCTTCCATTTAAGTTTTTTTATCGTGTTTTTTCACCAATTTAAAAATATTTCCGCGGAAATGATCATAACTACGCGAATTTTGTTTATATCCGTGAACTCGTTTTGAAATTAAAGAAACCCTATCACGTCAATTCATGATAGGGTAAAACTTATTATGATCCTACAGGGACCGCCTTTTCCTGTTCAAAAACAGTCACTGCTTCCTCAAAAACGCGAAGCCCTTCATCTAATTGTTCCTTCGTGATAATAAGCGGAGGAATCATGCGAATAACTTCCTGGTGCTTTCCGCAAAGGTAAAAAAGCACGCCTTTTTCGAGTGATAGGTCTAAAATACGCATCATTCCGTTCCCATCGGGTTTACCTGTGTCAGGGTCAATAATTTCGATTCCAATCATTAATCCTACACCACGCACATCACCAATCACCTGATGCTTTTCCTTTATTAGCGCTAATTTTTCTAAAGCATAAGCGCCCATTTCCCTAGAGTTTTCAAGTAAGCCTTCCTCTTCAATCACATCAAGTGTTGCAAGCGCTGCTGAACATGCAATTGGATTACCGCCAAATGTTGTCCCGTGTGTCCCCATTGGCCACTGACTCATTAATTCTTTTGAAGCGACAGTAGCACTCAACGGCATCCCAGAAGCAATTCCTTTTGCGATCGCCATAATGTCTGGTGTCACATCAAACGTTTGGGCAGCAAACCAATCTCCTGTACGCCCAAACCCTGTTTGAACCTCATCAAAAATGAGTAACATGCCGTGCCGATCACAAATCTCTCTCACCTTCTGTAGCCATTCTTTTGGAGGAATTAAGTAACCGCCCTCTCCTAATACTGGCTCCACAATCACGCAAGCAACTTCCTCAGGAGTGACCTGATGATCAAAAAGGCGCTCAAAATCCTTTTCGAGTTCTTTCACACAATAGTCCTCAATGCTTTGGTCGTTTGGACAGCTAGCGACATCGGCATAAGGAATTTGATACGTTAATCCATTCGGCTGCAAAAATTTCCGATACTTGCTTTTAGATGTGCTCACGCCAAGGGCACCTAGCGAACGTCCATGGAAACACCCTGTAAATGAAATAACGTACTGCCGCTTCGTTACGTATTTCGCCAATTTCAGCGCACCTTCAATGGCCTCAGTACCGCTGTTTGCAAAGAAAAAGCAATCCAAATCTTTTGGCATAATGCCTTGAAGTCGTTCAGCTAGTTGAAGAATGGAGTCATACATAATGACACCTGATGGTCCGTGCATAAGAGAATCAGCGCCATCTTTGATCGCCTGTACTACTTTTGGATGACGATGTCCTGTATTTGCAACTGCAATACCAGAAGTGAAATCAAGGTAGGTTTTTCCATCAGCACCATAGTAATAACACCCTTCTTCTTTCACAACAGGCAGATTAGGATGATCTTTTGCCATACTAGGTGCTAGATAGTCTGACATGTTGCTGTATCTTTGTTCAAATGATGTAGACATTGTGATCTCCTCCTTTAAATTCAGCTTTTATAAAAAGAAATGAGCCATAACGACGATAATAGGGAGCGTAATAACCGTACGCTGTAGGAAAATAACCGCAAGTTCAAGAACTGAAATAGGTATTTTTGATTTTACTAGTAAAATACCAATCTCAGACATGTAGATAAGCTGTGTTAACGAAACAGCTGCGATAACAAAACGGGTAAGTTCACTTTCGATACCTGTCCCAATTACAGCTGGCAAAAACATATCCGCAAAACCAACGAGCATTGCTGGAGCTGCAGCAGCCGCTTCAGGAATTTGCATCAGTTCTAGAATCGGAACAATCGGCATTGATAAATACGTAAAGAAAGGAGTGAATTCAGCAATAATCAGTGCAATGGTACCAAGAGCCATCACTAGTGGAATCAAAGCGAAGTAAATATCTAGAACTGTATTCACACCTTGCCCCGCTACATACTTAACACCTTTTACTTCTGAAGCCTTCTCAAGCGCTTTTTGTATACCCCACTTGAAGCTAGAGACACCCTCAGGTACATCTTCTGAAATCTGCTTTCCTGTACCTTCATAGTACGTGTCCGCTTTACGAGATAGCGGTGGTATTCGAGGACAAACAAACGCAGCAACTAGCCCTGCAACTACAACCGTAAAGTAGAAAGGAATAAACATATCTTCTAATCCAATGAAGCTAATAACAACAAGACTGAATGCAATCGAATTGATCGAAAAGTTTGTTGCAATAACGGCAGCTTCTCTTTTTGTATAGTACCCTTCTTCATACTGTTTCGTTGTGATCAATACCCCAACGGTCCCTGCCCCCATCCAGGAAGCAAGCGCATCGATGGATGAGCGACCAGGTAATTTAAATAATGGTCGCATCACATAGCGAAGGGCTGTTCCAAAGAAATCCATTAACCCAAATTCCAATAAGAGTGGCATTAACAGACCAGCAAAGAGAAACCAGGCTGCAAGAACTGGTACAAGTGAGTACAGCATCGTTCCACCTGATACATCTGAAATGATAAATTCCGGTCCAAATTTAAATAACGTCATGACCGCAAAGAGCGCTCCGATCAATCTCGTACTGATCCAGAACCAGTTCACATAGAATAGTTGCTTAAGAAAAGGACGGAGCATGATCGCTTTAGGTTCAAACGCTTTTGTAACAATAGGTATAATAGCAGATAAAATGAGAATAGCAGTCATAAAGCCAGGGAGGATTGGAGCCAGTTGTATTTGAATAGATTCGGCTAGAATTCCTACACCAATTGTCATTTTTCCATTAAAAGGAACAGGGACAAGAAATAGTAAGATACCAATTAGAGAAGGAATGATAAACCACGAATATGCTCTTTTTGACTGAGAAGCCTTTACCGATTGACTGTTACTTTCAAGAGAATACGACTTTTCCTGCTTAACTTCCATTTTTCACTCTCCTTCGACATTTTTAATATTAATTCATATTCTTGCATATAAATTAGAAAAGAAGCAAGAGAAATTTTTACTCTTCGCTTCTTTTAACATGCAAGTATTGTGCCAGGAGTTATTTTATTCTGTATTTTTTGAGTTTTCTAACTACCGTTGGTTGACTCATCCCAAGCGCCTCAGCTATTTTTGTCGTTGTACGAAAGTAACGTCTTGCCCGTTCGAGACGTTCTTTCTCAACTTTCTCTACCGTTTCTTGTAATGTCTCATTAAAATTATTCATTTCTGAATAATCTTCTGTTGATTTTTTATATGTAGAAGGTAAATCCTCTTCGTGTATAACGAATGCATCTGAAGTAACAATAAGACGTTCAATTAAATTCATCAGCTCACGTACATTCCCTCTCCACGTATGCTGTGTTAATTCATGGATAACAACTTTATTTAATATCCGCTTTCGTTTATATGCATTGCAGAAGTGATCAACAAACGATTGGATGAGAGGAAGGATGTCTTCTTTTCTCTCTCGTAAAGGGGGAATCACTAAAGGAACAACATTCAATCGAAAATATAAATCTTCTCGAAACACTTTCTCTCGTACTGCTTGTTCCAAATCTTTATTCGTCGCACTGATGATTCGAAAATCTGAGTTAATCTCCTTTCTACCTCCTAAACGATAAAAACGTTTTTCTTGTATAAGTTTCAATACCTTCACTTGGTTTTGTAGCGAAAGTTCTCCAATCTCATCAAGAAAAAGTGTTCCGTTAGCTGCCATTTCAGCAAGACCAATGCGCCCTCCTTTTCTAGCTCCAGTAAATGCGCCATCTTCATATCCGAAAAGTTCCGCTTCAAATAAAGACTCAGGAATGGCTCCACAATTCACTTCAATGAAAGGCGCCTCTCTACGTTCACTTTTAGAATGAATGTAGCGCGCAAGTTCTGTCTTCCCTACCCCTGACTCACCTAGGAGAAGAACGTTCACATCTACTCCAGCAACCTGTTTTCCAGTAGCTAGTATTTTTCTCATAGCATCACTTCGAGCGATCAGTCCTCCATCATCCTGCTGTTGTTTGAGCTGCTCAAGCTCGCTTCTAACACGCTCCATCTCAGAAGACATCTCTTCCATTCCAGCTTTAATTTCCATTAACTCGGTTATGTCGTGTGAATAACTGACAATCCTTACAAGCTCCCCACCATCATTGAAAACAGGAAGTCCGGTAACAAGAAGCTTTCTCCCATCAGGACCGGTTTGCACAAACGTGACGCGCTTCTTCTCCTTTACGACTAACGGCGTTGCTAGTGGTGTAAATAATCCTTCTTTCTCAAGCTCATAAACTGATCTACCCATCAAGTCACTGGCTTTCACGCCATACACCATACCCGTTCCTTCACTAACTTTGACGATAATTCCGTTTCGATCTGTTACTAAAATATCGTCTTGTAAAGAATGAAAGATCGCTTTATATTCGTTCCACTCTGTCAAATAACCACCCCACTTATTCATATTTGAATATTTTTCATTTATTCTCTTACAAAGTGCCATATATTCTCGTTAGTTATTATTCATTTTTGAATAATCACACATTTACATCTTATCATACAAGATGTTAATCCAAGCAAAATTCTTTTCAGCAATAAAATGAGCGATTAGAATATACGGTGGAATGGAACTTGAACACACTGAAGGAGGAAACACCATGGTAGCTCTAAAAGGAAAAACAGCGCTCATTACTGGCGCAGCTCGAGGGATTGGTCGTGCAGCAGCGATCGCTCTTGCAAAAGAAGGCGTCAATATTGGACTGATCGCACGTACAGAAGAAACACTTCAAAACGTTGCGAAAGAAATTGAAGCAGAGGGTGTCAAAACTTCTTATGCTATTGCAGATATTTCATCGAATGACGAAGTGACAAAAGCAGTTGCTAAGATTAAAGACGAGCTTGGTGATACCGATATTCTTATCAATAATGCTGGTATAGCAAAATTTGGCGGCTTCATGGATCTTGAAATCGCAGAATGGGAAAAAATCATTCAGGTTAACTTACTCGGTGCTTATTATGTCACTCGAGCTGTACTGCCAGACATGATCGAACGGCAATCAGGAGATATTATCAATATTTCTTCTACAGCAGGACAAAAAGGTGCCCCAGTAACAAGTGCCTATAGCGCTTCTAAATTTGGATTAATGGGACTAACTGAATCACTTGCTCAAGAAGTTCGCAAACATAATATTCGTGTTAGTGCACTAACACCAAGTACCGTTTCCACTGATCTTGCAGTAGAGAATAACTTAACTGATGGACAGCAGGACAATATGCTCCAGCCAGAAGATATGGCCGAATTTATCGTTGCCCAACTAAGAATGAACAAGCGTGTTTTCATTAAGACAGCAGGATTGTGGACAACAAACCCATAAACGGATATTACCCCTATCATTCTCAGTGAATTGTAAATAAAGAAAAACAGCCAGTCTATTTGTGCTGGCTGTTTCTATATTCTCTAAATGATCCATAGTATTCGTAAGCTTCCCACTGTTCTTCATTAGAATCAAAGTAAATCCAAATCGGTACATCATCAAGTTCCGGATAAGTTTGAAATAACTCCGTATCTCCTACTCTTATAGCAGATAATGCCCCTGGCAACTCTTTTCGAAATATACGATTCCTTACTTGTTCTCTCCCTTCTTCAGTTGGATCATCCACTAAAACATATGCGTAATAATACAATCCACAGTCGTTTCGAAAGCTTCCAAGCACCTCATCTCGAATGAAAGAAATACGATCAATGGCATATTCTTTTCCAATCGTTAAAAATAGCTCACCAGTGATATCAGAGTGTGTTAATGTATATTTTCTTCCCAATACACATTTGTTTCCGTTCATTCCACCCCGATACGTCACTTGAGGTTGCTGTTTCAATTATAATCACCCTCTCCCCTAACAGGTTATGGGCAATCATAGAGATAGGTTCATTTCATTCTTATAGACTATGACAACCTATTCAATGCGTAAATTAATAGCGGTAAAACCTTTTTTTGAGAGGATGAGAGAATTTGAGTCAATAGCCTCAATTAGTCAGTTCTGTAGACCCGTATGTCTATCAAACACTCATGTCGATAGAAGGAAGCATGATTACAGTACAAACAACAAATGGATCCCTCCAAGGGATGCTGCAATCCGTGATGGAAGTGGAGAGTTATCTACGTTAAATAACTACATCTTCCAGTCAGCTGAAGAATTCGGCCATGTAGAATTGGTCACAACCTCAATTAATCTGTTAACCACAGGAAGTTCATTTCAAGCTCCACCTGATTTAACCCCGTTACAAAATGCCAAGGACCTGCGTAATACAGCTCAATTTGTTGCTACAGCCCAAACAGCTCTTGCAACAGATAGTATGGGCAATTCCTGGCGTGGCGATTATGTCTTCAGTAGCGGAAATCTTGTTCTTGATCTCCTTCACAACTTTTTTCTTGAGGTTGGTGCACGAACGCATAAAATGCGTGTCTATGAAATGACAGATCATCCAACTGCACGTGAAATGATAGGCTACTTACTCGTGCGTGGCGGAACTCATGTACTTCCCTACGCAAAAGCGATTGAGATCGCTACAGGTACAGACTTAACAAAAATGCTCCCAATACCAAGTCTTGATAACTCGAAATTTGACTACGCACGAAAATTTGAAGAAAAGGGATTAAATAACGTTCTTTACACTTGGAGTGAAGGAGATTATCTAGGAATTAAGCAGATTTGGAAAGGGACGACTCCAGAAAATGGGGAACGGCTACGTGTGATAGAAGGGGCACCAGAAGGAGCGCCTATCCCTAACCTGGATGATCTTCCAGAAGAATTTGCACCTGGGATTACGAAGGATCATTATGAACAGATTGCCAAACAGTTATTAAGAAATTTATAGAAAAAGTACCTGCCTCAGTATCGGCAGGTACTTTTTTTCTACCAGATCGCTTCCACCCATTCTGGATGGTCAATAAATGGATTTCGGTTGTGCTGGTACTTGTCATAAATCACATTGTTTCGATTTTCTTCAAAAGAATCTACGGGATCCATTTCATTCCAAGCTTTCAATACAGAGACTTTACCGATATACGGTGTTGACCCGTTGTTTACAAGGTCATTAACCTCAAGATCAACTTCTCCGCTATCGCCTTCGTAACGAACCGCCATATAGAAAATCATTCGAGCCACATCCCCCTTCACGCTATCGCGCGGCTCCCAGGAATCGCTATCGTAGTAGTTTCCAGGTGCTTCAGATTGGGGAGAGCCACCGTTATCAAAATCAAGATTCCCACGTGAGCTATTAACGGTAACATCAGTTGGGCGCAGGTGATGAATGTCTGTTCCTGGTCCCATCGATGTTCCAAAATCTCCGTGAGATTTTGCCCATACGTGTTCACGATTCCAGTCGTCTACATTTCCACCATTTTCATACTTACTTTGAGACCGTCCACTATAAAGAAGAAGCACATTATTAGGGTTTAATGGATCTTCATCCGTCACCCTTAAGGCATCCCACACGCCACTATAAGAAAGCTCTGTATGCTCATCGATAATCGTATGCAATTCTGTTTTCAAAGCACTTCCTGTTTTCCCAACAGCAGAGTGATAGTATGTATCATCATAAGGAGAGGACCCTTCTTCTCCAGTTTCATCAGAACCTCCGCTGTCGGCTAATTCGATCGTTGAAACACTTTTAACTCCAGCATGAGCAAAATAATCTGTTAAACTTCCACTTACAATAACTGATTCGCCCATTAAACCCGGGTTACTTTGCAACCCAAAATCACTTCTTAACGAAGATGGAACCTGGACAAAAAGCATCTCATTGATGTTCGTTTCATTTGCCTGGTCAGCAATTGCAATCGCATAGTCATCTGAGAAACTTGATGTGGCAATGGAAGATGTTGATTCTGGTTTACCTACAATAAACCCTTCTACAGCTCCACTACTCCCCTGATTTGCAATCCCCTGTGTAACCGAAAATGGAGATGACGGTGTTCCTGAACCATCTGCAAATGATGGTGTAATTGTGAAATACATCATAATCAATGATACAACTAACATAAAAACTACCGTTCCATACGTACGACGCGCCGTGTTCATATTGCTTCCCTCCCCTTCATAATTGCTTCTTGTTCATGATGCTTCTTCTATTTTAAACTTACACGATTAAGCCAGTGGAAACACGATGTAAATGTTCCTTTATTTTTAGTAGGTCAAATGCCTTATGTTAAATAAAAACAAGCCTTTTCTACTACAAATTCCCTTTTAACGAAAATTCCCATCGTTTTCCCCTCTTCCTGACTTTCATCAAAGCTCATTGTCCGATATAATCAATGAGGATTGTTAAACCATAAATAAAGGGTGTTTTCCTATGAGTATATTAACCGTGAAAAACCTTACGCACGGATTCGGTGACCGTGCCATCTTTGATGATGTATCATTTCGTCTATTAAAAGGTGAACATATTGGATTAGTTGGAGCGAACGGCGAAGGTAAGTCGACGTTCATGAATATTATTACAGGTAAGCTTGAGCCTGATGAAGGTTCTGTAGAATGGTCTAAAAATGTGAGAGTTGGCTATCTTGATCAGCATACTGTTCTTGAGCGAGGCATGACAATTCGCGACGCACTGAAAGGTGCTTTTCAATATCTATTTGATTACGAATCAGAGATGAATGAACTATTTGCGAAAATGGGGGAAGCTTCTCCGGAAGAACTTGAGAAGTTATTAGAAGAAACAGGAACAATGCAAGATATGCTTGCTAACAATGATTTCTACGTCATTGATGCAAAAGTTGAAGAAATTGCACGCGGGCTTGGACTTGATGAAATAGGCCTTGAAAAAGATGTTCAGGATTTAAGTGGTGGGCAGCGCACAAAGGTCCTTCTTGCTAAACTACTTCTTGAAAAACCAGATATTCTTCTTCTCGATGAGCCAACAAACTACCTTGATGAGCAGCACATCGTCTGGCTCAGACGTTACCTCCAGGAATATGAGAATGCGTTTATCCTTATTTCACATGATATTCCTTTCTTAAACAGTGTCATTAACTTGATTTATCATATGGAAAATCAAGAATTAACAAGATATGTTGGTGACTATGATAACTTCTTGTCAGTACACGAAGTGAAGAAGCAACAAGTCGAAGCAGCATTTAAGAAACAGCAACAAGAAATTTCTCAGCTCAAGGACTTCGTTGCTCGTAACAAAGCACGCGTTGCCACACGTAATATGGCAATGTCGAGACAAAAAAAGCTAGATAAAATGGATGTTATCGAGATCGCAAAAGAAAAGCCAAAACCAGAATTTCATTTCAAACAAGCTCGTGCTTCTGGCAAGCTTATTTTTGAAACAAAGGATCTTGTGATAGGTTACGATGAGCCACTATCCCGTCCATTAAACCTTTCAATGGAAAGAGGTCAAAAAATAGCCCTCATGGGTGCAAACGGTATCGGTAAAACCACGCTTCTCCGCAGTATCCTTGGTGAAATTAAACCAATCGAAGGATCAGTGGAGCTTGGTGACTACCTTTATACAGGTTATTTCGAGCAAGAAATTAAAACTAGAACGTCTAACACCTGTATTGAAGAACTTTGGAGAGAGTTCCCACACTACAGCCAGGCACAAATTCGCGCTGCTTTATCGAAATGTGGTCTGACGACAAAACATATTGAGAGCAAGGTCGATGTTCTTAGCGGTGGTGAAAAAGCAAAGCTAAGACTTTGTAAATTAATGAATACAGAATCAAACTTACTAGTATTCGATGAGCCAACAAACCACCTTGATGTTGAAGCGAAAGCCGAATTAAAACGTGCATTAAATGAATACAAAGGGAGCATCATTTTGATCTCTCACGAACCAGAATTTTATCAAGACATTGCAACCGATGTCTGGAACTGTGAAGATTGGACAACAAAGTTAGTATAGAAAAAAGGCTTATCCGTTTAATCGGATAAGCCTTCTTCTTTATCTTCAATCGAATAATCAGGTACAAGTATTTTTCCATTGTTATTGTTATTCTTATTCATCAGGGATTTAATCAACGACTGCGTTAAATTTTGGGGAGGATACGGTTTTATAAGTTAAACCTTTCCTACAAGAAATATTATGTCTATTTTCCATATTTTATTTAATTAGTTCAATTGCTCTCCATCCTTCTTCACCTTCTTAATGCATGAAAAGTATCTTGATGGAAAAAATAGGGGTGAATGAGAATTTAGAGGAGGAATAGAAATGAACAGTAACCGCACATTGCCAGAAAATCCTGAACCGATCTGGCAAGACGATTATCAGCTTGACGCACATCCAAATCTAACTGAATCCATTTCCACTGATGTCGTAGTCGTTGGTGGAGGAATCACTGGTATAACCACTGCCTACCTTCTCTCAAAAGCCGGCAAGGAGGTTGTTCTTCTTGAAGCAGATCGACTCTTAAACGGTACGACCGGACATACGACAGCGAAAATAACTGCTCAGCATGACCTTATTTATGATGAATTATTTAACCACTTTGGAAAGGAGAAAGCGAGACAATATTACGACGCAAACAACGAAGCGCTTCGGTTTATCCGCCAAACAATTGATGAGTTATCCATTCAGTGCTCTTTCACAGAGGAAGATGCCTACCTCTATACGACAACGGATAACTACGCCCGAAAACTAACGAATGAAATGAACGCTTACCACAAATTAGGAATCCAAGGTGAATTTCAAAATCACCTCCCAATTGATCTTTCAATTAAAGCTGCGATTGTAATGAAGAATCAGGCTCACTTCAATCCGGTAGCTTACCTTTCTCCTCTTGTACAGAAGATTAAAGAACAGCAGGGTCAGATATACGAACAAACCGTGGCAGTCAATGTGGAAAAAGGATTAAATCCTATTGTAGTGACAAAGAATGGAGCAAAAATCTCATGCCAAACAGTCATTGCTTGTACGCATTTTCCATTTTATGATGGCAAGGCTCTTTATTTCTCTAGGATGTATGCAGAAAGATCCTATGTGATTGCAGCAAAAACAAAACAAACCTATCCAGGTGGCATGTATCTAAGTGCCGATATACCAAAGCGTTCCCTTAGAAGCTATCAAATGAATGGAGAAAAGATTGTTTTGTTTGGAGGTGAAAGTCACAAGGCAGGTCAAGGACATCAAGTGACAGATCACTATCAAGCCTTGAAATTCTTTGGTGAAGAAACGTTTGGCTTGTCTGAAATAGTAAATAGATGGTCAGCACAAGACCTCTTTACACTTGATAAACTTCCGTACATAGGTCCGGTCACAAAAAGCGAGCCAAACATCCTGATTGCAACCGGCTTTCATAAGTGGGGAATGACGAACGGCACGGCAGCAGCCTTACTATTCCGAGACTACCTTTTAGATAAAAAAAATCCCTATTTTGATCTGTTCTCTCCATCACGCTTTCATGCAGACCCAAGCATCAAAACATTTCTTGTGCAAAATGCAAATGTGGCTAGTGAATTTATCAAAGGCAAATTATCGTTTACAAAAGAAATTTCAGAACTTGGTAATGATGAAGCTGCGATTGTTCGAGTAAATGGGAAAAAAGCTGGTGCCTATAAAGGTCCTGAAGGAGACCTCCATGTTGTTGATACAACATGTACTCATATGTACTGTGAAGTGAAGTGGAATGACGACGACCGTACATGGGATTGCCCCTGTCATGGATCTCGTTTCAGTATTGATGGGGATGTACTTGAAGGTCCAGCGGATCAACCGTTAACAAATCTAAAAGACGATCTTGATTAAAAAAGCCGATAATGGCTTTTTTATTTTTTCTTAAGCTCCTTTTCTTTACAATAGGTAAGAATGTCGATAAACTGTATCTTATGTGATTATTTACCCAGGTAAATAAAATGAATGTTCAGTGGAGGAAGTATGATTTCAACGAGCGATATTTTTCACAACTTGCATCAACAAGTTCGCTTTATCACAAAAGAAGTGAACGAATTGCTAAAGCAGTATCACCTCTATAGTTCTCAATGGACCATTTTGTACTGCCTTGATCAATTTGGTCCAATGAAACAGACAGACATTTGGAAATATTTAAATGTTGAAGCTCCTACAACGACACGCACGCTCGTGCGGATGGAGAAAAGCAACTGGATTACTCGAACAGAAGGGTCTGATAAACGGGAACGGATTGTTCGTCTCACGCAGGAAGCAGAAGACCACTTACCTGTCATTAAAGAATCCATTCAAAAATTGGAAGAGTCACTTCTCTCGCAATTATCATCTGAAGAGCAGGCTCATTTTTATTATCTTTTAAAACAAATTGGAGCAAAGAAAGGAGAGGGGCCTCATGTCTAATAAACAACCGATTTGGACCAAAAGCTTTTTAAACATCTCCATAAGTAATCTATTTATTTTCATTGTTTTCTATGCGCTATTAACACTACTTCCAATTTACGTAACAGAAGAAATTGGTGGGAGTGAATCTGAAGCTGGTCTTATCATTACAATCTTCTTGTTATCTGCCATTATTGTTCGGCCTTTTTCTGGTAGATTAATTGATCGGTTTGGGAAAAAGAAAATGCTTGTTACAAGCGCAGCTTTTTTTGCAGCAGCCTCCTTTTTATACCCATTAGTGGATAACTATGTTGCGTTACTTCTTCTTCGCTTCTTTCATGGGGTTTGGTTTAGTATTGTAACAACCGCTGCTGGTGGAATTGCAGCAGACACAATTCCACGTGAACGACGTGGAGAAGGCCTTGGTTACTTTGCGATGTCTATGAATCTAGCAGTTGTAACAGGGCCATTTATCGCACTTACGCTTCTTCAATATGTTTCATATATGACAATTTTCCTTGTCCTTAGTGGGATTATGACGATTGGCGTTCTCTGTACACTCGGGGTGAAAGTAATTGAAAATAGTGAACCCGCTCCGAGTCATAAATTAACGTTCAATGATCTTTTTGAGAAAAAATCATTTCCTATTGCAATCGTTGGACTCTTTGTCGCATTCTCATATGCGAGCGTTATTTCATTTATATCGCTTTATGCGAAATCAATTGGTCTTCTTGAAGCTGCAGGATTCTTTTTCGCCGTATTTGCTGTAGCGATGCTCATCTCCAGACCTTTCACCGGAAGAATGTTTGACGTAAGAGGACCGAATACGGTTATCCTACCTGCATTTGTTCTATTTGCGCTCGGTCTCGTTACACTCAGTTTAACAACCGAGGCATGGATGTTACTTCTTGCTGGTGCGTTAATCGGGTTAGGTTATGGCTCAATTGTTCCAAGTTTTCAGACGCTAGCCATACAAGCAGCCCCTGAATCAAGAAGTGCACACGCCACTGCTACGTTTTTCACCTTTTTCGATACGGGAATTGCAACCGGATCGTTTATACTTGGGATTATCGTAACCACTTTAGGATATGCAAATCTTTACATGATTCTCGGCATCTTTGTTATTGGAATTTTGTTCTTTTATCAATGGATCCAAAAACAGAAGAAAACAGAAAAACGTCTTCAATCACAAACAAATTACTAAGGAAATGGTTACCATAGTGATTTAATGGGTTGAAGTATAGTGAAAAAATAAGCTATCATTGGAGAATCTTATTTTTTCATGAGAGCGAGTTGACAACAGTGCAAGCAATAGAAGCAATAAATGAGATTCTGTGGGGACCTATTATGATTTCCCTTCTTCTTGGAACTGGGCTATTCTTCACGATACGTCTTGGATTTATCCAGTTTACAGGTTTAAAAGAAGGGTTTCGTCAAACATTTGGCCCCCTTTTCTCGAAAAAGAAACAAAACGGCATTTCATCTTACCAGGCCCTCTCAACAGCCATTGCCGCTCAAGTAGGAACAGGAAACTTAGCCGGGGTCGCTACTGCTATTGCAGCAGGTGGACCAGGAGCTATTTTTTGGATGTGGATCTCTTCCTTTCTTGGTATGGCCACGATCTTTGCGGAAGCTGTGCTAGCTCAGAAGTTTCGCGTCAAAGAAAACGGAGTTGTTAAAGGTGGGCCTGCTTACTATATCCGTGACGGGCTAGGTAGTAAAAAACTAGCCGCTTTCTTTGCCATCGCCATTATTTGTGCGCTTGGATTTGTCGGGAATATGGTGCAATCCAATTCAATAGCAGATGCGTTTCAAACCGCCTTTCAAATTCCACCTCTTGTGATCGGTTTCGGTGTCGCAATTTTGATTAGTTTAATTCTATTCGGTGGTATCAATCGTATCGCCCGATTTGCAGGAAATGTTGTTCCAATTATGGCTTTACTCTACATCATTGGGGCTCTTATCATTCTTGTCTTACATTTCGATCAAGTACTTCCAGCGCTATCACTTATCGTTGAGTCAGCTTTCACTCCTGAATCTGCTGGAGGCGGAGTGCTTGGTGCTTCTATTAAAGAAGCCATTCGATATGGGGTTGCAAGAGGGCTATTCTCCAATGAAGCGGGTATGGGTTCAACACCTCACGCTCACGCTGTGGCAGAAGTGAAACATCCTGCGCAGCAAGGATTTGTGGCCATGGTCGGTGTTCTCATCGATACCGTGATTATTTGTACCGTTACAGCCCTTGTTATTCTCGTAACGGACGGCGCAAGTTCCAATTTAACTGGCATAGAATTAACCCAGGCTAGTTTTACTAGTGGGCTTGGTGGCTTTGGTGTCTACTTTATTGCTTTTAGTTTATTGTTCTTTAGCTTTACAACGATTTTAGGATGGGCTTACTTTGGTGAAACAAACGTGAACTATTTATTTGGTGAAAAAAGTGTGCCATATTATCGTGCCGCTGTGCTTATCTTCATTGTCCTCGGGACTGTCTTGAACGTTCCGTTCGTTTGGCAACTTGCCGACACATTTAACGCATTTATGGTATTACCGAACGTCATTGCCCTCATTGCTTTAAGTAGCATTGTCAAAAAATCATACAAAGAACTTTCTCATTAGAAAAAAAGCGATGCAGCTGCATCGCTTTTTTTTTTCAATTATTTAGATGAGCATTGATATTCAGACTGCGTATGAGGATATCATCGCTATCCACGTCGAGAATATTGATTCCTGTATTATCTTGAAAGATGCGACGATAGTTTGAAAAAGGCATTCCTAATATGCCTGCAAGAAAGAATCGAATGGTGTTGTTATGAGCGACAACGAGTACGGTTTCGCCTGGGTGTTTGTCACTAACTTCCTTAAAGAAAGCCGATGCTCTCTCATACATTTCTCGCGCGGTTTCACCAGTTCTGCCAGCTCTTGTTTCCCAGGGATTAGCCATCCAATTATCCCATGATTCAGGATCTTCTTTTATAAACGCTGCTTTGGATCGTCCTTCCCACTCGCCAAAATCTCCTTCATAAATCCGTTCGTCTAGTTGAATCGGTAAATTCCGTTTTCCTAAAATAAGTTCAGCTGTATCACGTGCTCGAATCAATGGGGAAGCGTATGCTCGATCAAATGCCACTGAACTAAGAAAGTCGCCTGCATTCTTCGCTTGAGTTACGCCTTCTTTAGAAAGCCCAATATCCGTTCGCCCACAATAGAGATCTCCTGCTGCATTCCATTCACTTTCACCGTGGCGAATGAGGTAAATACGCGTATGCTTTTGGTCCACATTTATATCCGAAATTTTATTAGTCAATACTTCTTCACTCTCTCCTACACATTTTCTATCCTTTATTATGGCTATCGTAAGGTTAGGATGCAAGTATCGGCAGACTATACAAGCAATCCGCTGGCATAGTGATGCCAGCGGACAAACAATTATAAAGCCGCCTGGAGACCGGCCTGATTAAGAAAATTCCACGGTTTATTAAAGTGTGGCTGGAAAAAGAAATCAATGTATCCTAATTCATCAATTGTCATGCTGTTTTGAATGCAAACAGATAGTGTATTAATCGATTGCGTCACATCAGCTTTAGAGATCACTTGTGCACCTAAAATTTTTCTGCTCTCTTCTTCATAGACAACTTTTAACGTAATTACTTCATAATCTGGCATAAACTCTGGCCGGTTATTTTCCTCGATTGTGATTGTTTTCACATTCTTCTCCGCACGAAGAGCCGCCTTCTCAGTTAGTCCAGTAGAAGCCATACTATAATCAAAAAGATGCAAGCCAGATGTCCCTTGAGTACCCATATATCTGATTGTGGGCTCCATAATGTTCTGTCCAACGAGCGTTCCCATTCGAACCGCATTTGTGGCTAAAGGAATATAAGCATTTTCGCCAGTTGGATTGTATCGAATCGCACAGCTATCGCCTGCAGCAAAAATCTTGTGTTGACTCGTTCTCATATATTCATCAACAATGATGGCACCGTTTGGCATCATATCTACCTGCCCTTTAAGAAGATCTGTATTTGGACGAAAGCCTACTGAAAGGATAACAAGATCTGTTTCATATTCACCTTGAGTCGTTACCACTTTAGAGACGGTCTCTTTACCTTCGAAGCGAGTTACAGTTTCATTAAGAGCAAGCTTTATCCCCCGCTCTCTAAAATCTTCTTCAATAACATTTGTGAATTCAGGATCAAGGTACTTACTTAAAATACGATCCTCCCCATCAATTAGCGTTACTTCTTTTCCATATTTCTGAAAAGCCTCTACTAATTCAACTCCAATATAGCCTGCACCAATAACAGTTACGCGCTTAGCACCTTTCGCTTTTTCAATAATTGTGTTTGCTTGGGTGTAATTTTTAGATAAAAGGATATTATGAAGCTGAATTCCCTCAATTGGCGGTACGATTGGCCATGAACCAGTCGCCATCACTAGTTTATCGTAATCATCTTCAAACACTTCGGTTGTTTTTAAATTTTTAATGCGAATACGGTTATTTTTAGAATCGATTTGCAATACTTCGTGCTTCATTTTCATCGTTACGCCCATCTCTTCTAATTTTTCAGGAGATGAGTAGAATAACCCCTGCGGATCCTTTACAATTCCACCTACATATAGAGCAATTCCACATGATAAGAAGGATACATTATCATTACGCTCATAAACAGTAATACTAGCTTCTGGATAACGTCTTGCTATATTTGTAACTGCCGCTGTTCCGGCATGTGTACATCCAACAACTGCTACTTTCATCAAAACTCCTCCTTATTAAATTGTGAATAACTTCACATATAAAATAGTAAGTATGTGATGAATTTCACAATTTCTATATTCTTAGTATACGTCATCTTTTCTAAAGTCGCAATCACTTTGCTCAATATTTCACAATATGTTCGCAAGAAGAAGTCGTATCACTATACCATCCTTATGCAAAGCGTTAGGATATAATGAGATTGCTTATACTAACAAAGAGAATAGAAGGAGATGCAGGACGATTGATAAACTTAAGTATTCTTGATCAAGCTCCCATTCCCTCAGGAAGCGATTCATATACAACCCTTGAAAATACACGAAACCTTGCTATTTTAGCAGAAGATTTAGGATATAAACGATACTGGTTTGCAGAACACCACAGTACAAAAGGGCTAGCTAGCACAGCTCCTGAGATTATGATGGCACATATCGCGGCCTCAACGAACCGAATTAAAGTAGGTTCTGGAGGTGTCTTACTCCCACAATACAGTCCTTTTAAAGTAGCCGAAAACTTTCGTCAGTTAGAAGCCCTGCACCCAGGTCGAATTGACCTTGGTGTAGGACGTTCTCCTGGAGGCACAGCAAAAACGCGACTCGCTTTAACAGATGGCGTAAACAAAAGCTTAAATGAGTTTCCTCGTCAGTTAAAAGAGCTTTCTCACTATTTAACTGATTCCATGCCTAGTGAACACGAATATGCTGGTATCAAAGCAGCACCACAAACGAACACCCCGCCTTCTCTCTGGCTTCTCGGCATGGGAGAAAATAGTGCAAAAAAAGCAGCCGAGTTAGGAATTGGCTATGTTTTTGGGCACTTCATTAAGCCAGATCGCGGAGAAAATACGCTAAAAACATACTACGAATTGTTCAAACCAACCTACTATAGTTCATCCCCTTCTGCAATCATAGCGCTTTTTGTTGTGTGTGGAAAAACAGATGAACATGCTGAGGAACTTGCTAAAAGCCAGGACCTCTGGCTTTTACGAGTTGAAAAAGGCCTCGATAGCCGTATCCCCTCCCCTGAAGAAGCAAGGAAATATCGATATACAGCTACCGAAAAAGAAAGGATCGAGACAAACCGAAAGCGAATGATTATTGGTTCTCCGTCTACAGTTAAAAAGAAAATCGATGACTTGGCCGAGCTTTATGAGACAGAAGAATTCATGGTACTGACAAACTTACACGATCCTAAAGAACGGAAGAAATCCTATGAACGTCTGGCACGTATTTATTTATAACGAGAAATTGCTACAGTTTTGCAGGTTTTAGGCACTAAACAATAAACTCCCCTATTCAATTAGTGAAGTAGGGGAGTTTATCTTTATTCAGTTAATTCAGATCGATGCCGTATACGATAGAACTCATATAAATTCTTAACGATTACTTTAATGACTGAATAAAGTGGGATAGCAATCAGCATTCCAATAAAGCCATATAAAGCTGCTGCTACAATGAGTAGTAAAATAATCGTTAAAGGATGGATGTTTAACCTTTTGCCAAGTACCACAGGGGCTACCAGGTTTCCTTCTAATTGTTGCACAACGATCATAGCAATAATGACATACAATGCTAAAATTGGTTCTTGTGTTAAAGCGACCACAAGGGCAGGAATCACACCAATGATTGGCCCGAAGAAAGGCACGACTGCTGTTATCATAACAAATAGGGCTAGCATCAGTGCATAAGGCAGACCAATAATTAAGTAAGCAACGTATATTAAAACACCATCTACAACAGCTACAATGATTTGCCCGGTAATATAAGCAGATAACGTTTTATCAATGTTACGAAGCACCTTTTCCCCTTCCCCATGATGTTTATTCGGAATTATCTTTAACAAAAAAGGCTTTAATTTGTGATCATCCTTAAGGAAATAGAACAGAACAAAAGGCACAATCACAAGAACCGTTGTGGCACTTGTTAGTGCACTCACAACCTGCATAATATGATCACCAAGATTTTGTGTTAAATTGCCTAAATAGCCCGTTGCTTTTTGGCGGAGATTCTCGAGAGAAAGCATCTCCATATCATTCTTCTCCATCATTTTCTCTGCTTCTTTTGCTGATTCTTTCAATTTCTCAGGTAACTCCTTTGAAAACTCAGATACCTGATTTTGAATTGGACTTGCTAGAAAAGTAAAACCTGTGTAGAGGATTCCTGCAATCGCTAAAAACACAATTAATATGGCAGCAAGATCCGGTATATATGGAATTTTCTTTATTAACTTAACAACCGGCTTAATGGCATAGTACAAAAATCCAGCAATGAGCACAGGATAAAAAAGTGTACCGATAATTGTTTTTACTGGTTTCACTAAATCTAACTCCGTTAAAAAGAAGAAACAAATTAATAGTAGAATTATACCTGTAATATACTTAAAAAAATCATGTTTAATCCACATTGGTCGTCTCCTTTGGTTATTTCGTTGCACTCTCACTCCTATACCACTCAACTATCTTTTCCTAACTTCGTTTTCAAAAAAAGTTTCTCATTCCAAGTAATTAGGATGGAAACGTAAGAAAGGAGAGACGGATAACTCCGCTCCCCCCCTTTTTGTTATAACATGGTTAAAATTTCTGCTAAGTTCTTACTTGTTACTTTACGGTCCAATCTTTTTTGAGCTCGTTTTCGCGCCAGCACATTAAGTTGCCTCTCCCCTTCTGTTTCTGGTTCGATTCCAGGTACTTGCATCGGCTTTCCTTCAAGCAAAGCAACAAACGAAATAAAGCACGTAGCTGCAATACGATTTGCACCTGTCAATAAATGTTCAGCGGTTACTTTCACAAAAACTTCCATAGAACTTTTTCCTGTCCAAATGACAAATGCTTCATAATGAATCGAATCTTCTTCGGTAATAGGATGCAAAAACTCAACTGTATCCATCGATACCGTGACGCATTCTAGACGAGAATGCCTTGTTGCTGCGATTGATGCTAACATATCCATATCGGCAAGTAATTTCCCTCCAAATAAGGTTCCGTGACTGTTCAAGTCCGGTGGAAAAATACGACTGCTCTTATAGACTCTTGATTCGCTTACTGTCTTTTTCATATCCTCTCTCCTTTTCCAAACAATAAAAAATGCATACCCTTAACATAAGAGCATGCATAACGAATAGGCATCATCTAGCCTTCTCGATACACCCCCCTATCATCCGTAGGTCAATCAGTGCTTTAGAAAAGGCAGGTCTCCTGACTTGAAGCTTCTTAGAACGAATACTCCTTCCCTATCATTGATAAGTGGAATAACGCATCGTTTATACTTCTTACAGTGGCGGGACCGCATTGGATTTACACCAATTTCCCTATTATGTACTGGATTCAGCACACCTTTTCCATATTTATTCAATTGTACCTCTCTATTCTTCATGCTCTCCCAATGAAAGTCAATACTGTTTCTTAATCAAACGTTTAATTAACAAATCTTACTTTAAACAAACGTTTGATTAACAGGATCATACAAAAAAAGACGTCCTGAAGACGCCTTTCTGTTTATTCATTCGTTGATTCCTCAACCATTTTATTTAATTCTGATAAACTACTTCCCTCAAAACGCTTTCCATCTACCAGTAAGGTAAACGATTTAGAAACATTCTTTTTATTTGCATAAGCAAGGTCGGCCTCTATTGATTTTTTACCGGCTCCACTTTTATATGCAGTAACAACCTTATCTGTTTCTTCCTCGCTCACCAAACCACCAAGAGTTTCGGTTAAAAACGACAAAGTTGGTTTGTTTTTATCTACCTGAAGATGATCATAGACAACGTGGTGAAATTGCCAGAAAACATCGTTACCAAGCTCTTGATAAACCACTTCAGCAAACTCAGCTGCTTTAGTTGAATCCTCATCTACAAATGGGTGCTGAACATAGTAAAATTTAACTTTCCCCGTAGCAATCAGTTCTTCTTGAATCAATGGAAAGAAAGAATCATTAAATGATTGACAGGAAGGACATCGATAGTCACCAAAAGCCACCAATTCTACCGGAGCCGTTTCTTCTCCTAGAATAGGTTGATTTTCTAATTGAAAGCCTTTCGTATCAGCAAATGTCTTGAATCGCATGCTAATAATTAAAAGGACAAACACAATACCTACAATTAAGAAAAACCATCTTGCACTTCGTTTTAACTTCTTTTTAGGTTTAGCCACTCACTCACTTCCTCTTTAATCCTTCGATTCCGACTCCTGGTCAAATGGTAACAACCTGACCAGGCAGTTGGAAAGGCTATAAGGACCGCCTCCGCTTAAAAAAAGCGAGACTGACATCGCTAGAAAAGCGATATCTAACTCATAGCCCCCAAGCATACCCGTTGACCTTTTTACTGTAAGAAGAGCGCCGATTAGAATCATAGAAAACAGCACACTAATGGTACGTGTTCCTATGCCAAAAATCATGAGAACTCCTCCAGTTAATTCAATGACAGCAACAACATAAGCAAGAAAACCAGCAATCCCAATTGTTTCAAAAAAGGCTATCGTGTTTTCGATGCCTCCAGAAAACTTTAAAAAACCATGAACAAAAAAAAGCACACCTACGACCAAACGAATTGTTAACAATCCGAGATTGGGATAGGTTTTCATCGTTGATCCTCCCCAGGTACTAACATTATTTGACACCGTTCGACAGAGTCATCCGCTTAAACGTTATCATAGGGACTGGCTATTACGCAAAAGGATTACGACCTATTTTTTCAATGCTTTTGACGTCTTGTAAGTGTCGAATGACGGATGATCTGGTTAATCACTTCTGAGAATACTAATCCGACTGCAATAGAACCTGAAATCATAAAAGCTTTTGCTGCGAGGTTAATGGCATTGTTATAGTCATTTTGGACAAAATTCCGCATCGCATCATACGCTAATCCACCAGGAACAAGCGGAATAATTCCCGCTACGCTAAAAATAATAACAGGTGTCCGATACATTTTTGCAAAAACCTGACTAATCACAGCAATAAAGAAAGAAGCGGTCACCGTTGCAACGACTACATCGATTCCTGACGCTTCCATAACATAATAAATCATCCAACCGCACATGCCGACAAACCCACCTTTTATTAGGGAGGATTTCGGAGCATTAAACAACAAGCCAAAAGCTGCGCTTGCCACAAAGCTCGTTACAATCTGAGCAACAAATGTCATTTCCTTACTTCCTTTCTACAAAAATGATACGACAAGCGCAATACCGGCTCCGATTGCAAAAGCTGTTAAAAAAGCTTCTGCTCCTTTTGATAACCCGGAAATAAGATGTCCAGCCATCAAATCCCTGACAGCGTTCGTAATTAACAAACCCGGAACAAGCGGCATAACCGAACCAATAATAATTTTATCGAGTTGTTCACCAAGTCCGATCGAAACAAATAGAACAGCAAGGAGACCAATTACGAACGAAGCAAGAAATTCAGCAAAAAACTTAATGGGTACGAGACGATTAAATAGGGTTACACTATAGAAGCCACCTCCGCCAGCAAGAACGGCAGGCACAAAATCATTCCACTGACCTTCGAACATAATTAAGAAACAACCGCTGGCAACCGCGGCAGCAATGAATTGTTTCGGAAAGGTATACCGTTCGGTCATCTTATCAAGACGATAAAGCTCATTGTATGCTTCTTGAATAGATAAATCGCCGCTACTTATCCGTCTGGAAATACTATTTACTTTTGTCACCTTATCGAGATCAGTCGTCCGATCTGATATGCGGATTAACTGCGTTTTGGAAGGTTCAGGACCTTCAATTGAAAAAATAATACCCGTTGGTGTTACGTAACTATTCGAATGAGAAGCACCGTAAGCGTCCGCTATTCGCGTCATCGTATCTTCTACTCGATACGTCTCTCCACCGTTTTGTAGCATGACCTTTCCTGCCAATAGACACACTTGTATAATGTCGTACGCATAACTCGATTGATTTTCCATACTTCGCTCCTGACAAGCTTAAAATAATCTTAATGACACTTAGTTTATATGAACCTGCTAATATATATCAAATAATAACGAAATCAGATCCCCATAAATCCCTTCGATTATTTAAACCATTGAGAAAAAGAAAAAAATAGCGCAAGGCTTAGGCCTGCGCTATTGCTGTGAAATTCTTTGCATCTGTGAATAGATCGACATATACGTATTGGATTCTTCTACCTTACCCATCTCACGGTAAACTTTCGTTAACCATTGCACTGGAGTTGGGTCTGTTGGATGAAGCTCCATTTCCCAATCGAAGCAGGTGATCGCTTCATCATATTGCTTCATTTTGTGATAAAGTTTTCCAAGTTGAAATTGCTTATCTGGATCATCCTGAATATCGACCATCGTTTGCACTGTTGATAGTATCGAGAGGTCCTTGTTTTTCTCAATAAAAGGCTTCACCCAGCTATAGACGTAGCTTAAACCGAATTCATGGAGCATTCTTGGAATAAGCGCATGAAGCAAACCATCTAGGTAAGGTCGATTTTCTTTAAGTCCAAGTAAATTTTGTAGAGAAAGGAAATCAATAGTTGCCATGGAGATGCTTTCATCTTGAAAGGCTTTTAGTAGAAGTTCATATTCGCTTTGTAAGATCGCCCTCTGTTTTTCGGATAATAAATGAATCGCTTCGCTTGTTTTATTCAAATACATGAGCGCTTCAAAAGCATTTTTCCTGAGTTGTAAGTGGTGAGGCGCTTCAGCATACATTAACCAAAGCAGACGGGCTCTCTCAGATTCAGAGAGTGAGACATGGATAAGGGATTGTGGATCCAATTCTTCCTCACAAGGAGACTGGAGATAAAGATGGAGTCGCAATGCGGATAATTCAAACATACGTTTTTCTTTACAAAAGATCGTTTCAAGAGAGGTGTGATTTAACTTCAAATCGTCGTAAGCTTTGATTTCAGCAAACAGTGGATCTGCCTCTACAAGCTCACTGTAATTTCCCTCATATATATTTCTTATTGTTTGGTATTCTAACTTGCGCGCAAGCTCAAGTGCCCACTTATTTGTTGGATCAAAATGTAGCATTGTAGCTAGAATTTGAAACGCTAAGCGCAATTGCCCGTTCCGTCGGTATTCGTAGAAGTGCTTTCGCATTAATTTGATAATCGTATCATTCGAGAGAAATGAGTCAAAGTAAGAAAAAATAAAGGCTGTCTCTTGAGGAGTGTAATGCTTTTGGACAGATCGAAAGACTTGCTTAGTGGATTTGAGGAGAAGCGTTCGATTAGACAAAAAGTGATCAATAAGCGGATGTGAAGCTTGAAGTACGATGCCATTTTGGAAAGCTTTCTCAACGAGAGAACCACTCTTCATTTCGGCTGTTTTCCCTGTAATAAAATCATCTTTATAGAAGAAAAGATAAAATTTACTTCCGTCTACCTTCTCTGCTTCAAGAATTTTCATTCTGTGATGAATCGCAAGGCGTTCTACACGTAATTGGACTTGTCGTTGATTCGAGATGACAGTAACACTTTGGGGTTGCTCGATCATTGAAATCCCTCCCGGGCAGAGCTGAATTTAATACCTTCCATCTTCATTCTACCACTCTGTTGCATAGGAATAAAGCGAACAATCCTTCCTTGCAGAAAGTAAGTGGAACAATCTAATTTAAGAAAGACATGCTTACCTCTCTTCTAGCTTCTATAGCTTCTGTAACCAGCTCGATACCAATTGCTTTATTTCAAAATCAAGTCGGCCGTTTCACTTGATTTTTGTAACTTGAGAATCGATCTGGAACGGCGGTTTTACGCAATAAGTGCGTTACGCCTGGAAGAATATAGCTTTCACACGCTCCTTGTACTAGGTTACACACATCTTTTGCCTGCTCGCTCTTTACCTCCACATCTTTCGTTCAAGTAATAACAATAACGGGGCAGTCAATTTTTTTATAATAATTACGAACATCAAAATGTTCGTGTTCCCGGTTCCTTTTGGCGTCTATCTTTTGACGATTATAGCGAATGACAGGAGCATTGTGCATTTAATTTTCTTTGTCAATTTATGATTCATATTATCTAGCTTTTTATCAGCTCTAATCAAACGAAGTAACCATCCTTGAAAACCGTCAATGATTTGCATATCTTTTTTCATTTGCTCTCGTTGCCAGGCCGTTGTATCACTAAGAGGCCGTGAATTATCACAATGGCAGGAGACTCCCCTTCACTTCCAGAAGGTAATGGGGGAGAAGTATCTTGTTCATATTCACTTTCAATGATTTTACTAAAATCATTTGAGGTTACATACCAATTTTTATAATGTTAGATTATCTAACGTTATGTATCACTACTTTATCAAAGAACATGTATAATGGATATTTGTGCAACAGATTCTAACGTATTGTTGTTATTATCAGAAAATACGGTATTTTTTCCATTATTTTAAAAAAAGATTCCTAGCCCGCGTTAGATTCTGAACAAATAAGGGAAGTGTGATAATATCTTCCATTCCTCTTTCCTAAATCTTTTTATAGAAGGGACTTACATATGGATATTCTAAAAACGATTGTTGATGCTGGTAATGAACTCATTTGGTCGAACATTTTAATTGTTATTCTCATTGGTGTCGGTCTTTATTTCACGATTCGTTCACGATTCGTTCAATTTCGCCTGTTTGGTGAAATGTTTCATGTGCTATCAGAAAAGGACACGATGAAAGGAAGAAAGAACTCAGTCTCGAGTTTACAAGCTTTCTTTATTAGTACCGCATCTCGTGTTGGAACAGGTAATCTTGCCGGCGTTGCTTCTGCTGTTAGTATTGGTGGTCCCGGTGCTGTTTTCTGGATGTGGGTCATTGCCCTACTCGGTGCAGCTAGTGGATTTGTCGAAAGTACGCTTGCTCAAATTTATAAAGTTCGTGATGGGGATGACTTCCGAGGCGGACCTGCTTACTATATGCAGCGCGCGTTAAATGCTCGCTGGTTAGGTATCATTTTCGCTGTCTTAATTACGTTCAGTTTCGGACTTGTTTTCAACTCCGTTCAATCAAATACGATTGCACTTGCTTTTGAAAACTCCTTCGACGTTAATCGTTGGGCATTAGGCGCTATCTTGACAGTCGCTACTGCCATTATCATTTTCGGGGGTGTCCGCCGAATTGCTGTCGTTTCACAGATCATTGTTCCAATCATGGCTGGGATTTACGTCATTGTTGCAGGTTTTGTTCTAATCGTAAACTTTACTGAAATCCCCGCTATGATTGCTCTTATTTTCCAGCACGCTTTTGGTTTTAAAGAAGTAACTGGAGGAGGAGTTGGGGCTGCAATGCTTCTAGGAATTAAGCGTGGTCTTTTCTCCAACGAAGCTGGTATGGGTAGTGCGCCAAACGCAGCGGCTACTGCAGACGTCTCTCACCCAGTAAAACAGGGTCTTATTCAGGCGCTTGGTGTGTTCGTAGATACGCTTCTTATCGCGACAGCAACGGCCTTTATGATTCTTATGTCGGACGGTTATGTTGACTCAAAGTTAGACGGTGTCCAACTTACACAGGAAGCCATGAACCAGCATCTAGGTAGCGGTGCAGGAATCTTCGTTGCCGTCGCCGTTCTTCTATTCGCTTTTAGTTCCATTATTGGTAACTACTATTATGGTGAAACGAATATTGAATTTATTAAATCAAGCAAAACCGCCCTTCTTATTTACAGACTCGCCGTACTTGCTATGGTAATGTTCGGTGCAAAGGCCGGATTTGGAATCGTATGGGGCATGGCCGATCTATCTATGGGACTTATGGCGCTTCTTAACCTAATCGTTATCTCGATCATCGGTAAAGTTGCCTTTGTTGCTCTTAAAGATTATCGAGATCAGCGCAAAGCAGGTAAAGATCCCCAGTTTTATGCCGATACGATTAAAGGCTTAAAGTCAGATATTTGGACGGATAAGCCAAAAGAAAAATCCAACTAAATAACTATTTTTCACCCTATGAAGAAAATGCCTGTTTGGCAACTCTCTTCATGGGGTATTTTCTTTTATAGAAACAGGAAAGGAGCGGTTTATCTTATGAGTAACAATAAAGGGTTAAGTGACAAAGTAAAAGGCGCTGTTTCCAAAACAAAAGGTGAAGTAAAAGATCAGGTTGGGAACGCAAAGAACGACCATCGCCTTCAAGAAGAAGGAAAGCGCGATAAGTCGAGAGGCGAATACCAGGATCGTAAAGGAAATCTGAAAAACTAAGAAAAGGAAAGGGGAGCGAAACCGCTCCCCTTTCCTTTTTGTTTAGGATCGACCTGAATTATTCCCGATCTTCTTCATATTATCTTGAAGTTCTAAAATACGCTTCGTACCTTCATCTCGTAGGCGTTTATTCTCGTCCTCTATCGCACGCGTTTCTTCCATCCCTTTTACGATTGTGTTCCAGGATTCCTCAATCGTTTCAATCTTTACACTTGGTCTTCCTGACAATTTCGCAATCTCAACACTTTGATTCGAGATATTTTGTGCATTGTTTTTCAACATTTCATTTGTACGACGATCCAATTCATTCATAGAGTCAGCAACAAGCTTTTGACGCTTCGCTGTTACAGCTTGAATGACACCATTTTTGAAAACCGGGATGGTAATAATGAAGGCTGAATTGATTTTTCCGATTAACTTTGTATTTCCTCGTTGTAGAAGACGAATTTGTGGAGCTGTTTGAATGGCAACCATTCTTGCCATTTCAAGATCATAAATGCGTTCCTCAAGCGTTTGAATCGCATTATTCAACGTATCCAGTTCCATTTGCGCCATTTGATCACCAGCGCTAACTTTCTGTTGAATAGCAGGAACTTTATCTTGAAGCTCTTCAAGTTTAATCTGTCCTGCAACAACATATTTCTCCAGTTCTACATAATAGTTTAGATTATGCTGATACATTTCATCTAGTGTACCTGTTGAACGTGACATTTCATCTTTGTATTTCGAAATTTCAACATGTACTTTTTCAATTTCTCCACCAAGCGTTTGATATTTGCCAAAAATCTTCTCAACCATATCATTGCCTTTTTTGAAGAATTTAGAAAGAAAGCCTGTTTTCGGCTCTTCAAAGTCTTTTTTATCGAATCGATCCATGATTTTCCCAAGCTGCTTCAGCATTTCTCCAGAATCAGTAACGCTCGTTGTGCGCATCATCGATAAAATTTTATCGGAGAATTTCGAGATCTCAACGGCCGGTTCTTTCCCAAATTCAAGTAAAGCCATTTGGTCTCTTACATCTATTTCACCAGCAAGCTTCTGAACTTCTTGCTCTTCACGAAGCTTCAGCCGAACATCTTCTGCCTTTGCTTCTGTGATCTCTTCATTTTTATCAAGTGTTGTTAAACCTGTTTCATTCGTCATTGACGATCACTCACTCCCTTGATTATAGTTTAATTGATTTAAACAACTTACGAAAAACGGAAGGTTCTTTAAAATCCTGACGATATGCCATTTCTTCTAGCCAATGAACATCAAATTGATTTGCATCAATAAAGCGCTCAATACATTGGTGCCCAGGTGGATTATAAAGAATAATATCAATGCCAAATTCATTCAGCAGATGTAAAACGGCTGCATCGGATCGAGAAAGCGTACCGTTCATTTCTGTATTATATAAAACAACTTTTGGCACTTCCTGAGAGTAATCAAACGTTTGCATTAATTGGACAAACTCTTCAGGAACTTTGGTTGTTTGTGAGAAAAGGTAAAGTTTTATCTCTTCTTCTGACTCATTGCCTTCAGGAAGCAGCTTAGGGTTGCTGCACATTCTCGAAATCGCCTGTCCAATTGCCTTTTGCGTTTCATTTGGCAAATGCTTATATTGCCACCAGTTACCCTGCATCATGATTTCCGGATCCAGTACACCCTCTTGATTCAAGGCATGCTGATAATGAAACTTCTGATTGGCTCTCGTTTCCTGGGTAAAAGGGAATTGACGAATCATGACAGTTGATTTCGTTTCGCTTATATCTTGAAGTCTGTTCCAATATTCCTTCTTATTCTCGGAAACTCCCATAACCTTGGCGAATAACGAAGGAATATGAACGGTTCCGTTTTCTACTTTGAAATTTGGCCGAATGAATGCTTTTTCCTTTGCAATTAAGAACAGTTCATCATAGGTAGTTTTTAATGTGACAGACTTTGGAGCATAACTTCTTAATTGCCATGGTTTAAACAATTGGGACCCTTCATGATGAAGGACCGTATCCATTTCTTTCGTTGCTCGATAGGCGACAGTAGAACGTCTTTCCGGCTTTTCAATCGGAAAAGGTTCGAGCTTAGCGGTTGCAGGTAGTTGGCGCTTCTCCATTAATTCCCCATCCGGATCAAGTTCCTGAAACGAATCAATGCCTTCAGGATGAAAATAAAGCACATCGCATCCAAGCTCAACTAAATAAAGTAAGAAGTATTGCTGACTTGTTGTTGCTTCTCCATACCACACAACACCGGGCATTTTCATTTCAAACTGTGTTTCTGCTAGCCACGGATCGAGATGATTCCATGTCCATTTCATTAAATCAACGAGAACTCTGCGGAATTCGGGATGACTAAATCCACCCTGATGCTGCTTCTCAAAAAGCTCAAGAATCGCTATTAAAGATTTTCGCATATGGCGATGTAAAGATGGATTTTGATGAGAAGGAATAAGCTTGGCACCTTCTAGGAATGCAACGAACCGATTTGCAGAGAGTCCGTTTTCTTTTTGGTTAATCGCATGGATAGATTGTATCGCCTGAAGTCGCTCAGGGCTTATCACTTTATTCAATTCTTCGCTTAACACATGAATTTGATTTGACTTGTACAGTTCGTGCAGTTGTAGGAAATAGTCATTCTCATCATAGTAGCTTCCAAGGAATCTCCCTACTATTTGCGTAACGTGTAGTTCTTTACCATTCTCATAGGAATCACGATCTGGAAACGACTGAAATAACCGTTCTTTTAAACCCTCATCATCAAGCGATGCTTTCTTAATCAGAATTTGGTCATAGTGACTCATGATGTTCTCCCCGCTTTCTCATTCCTTTCCGGAGGATGGTCTATTAGGATCAAGCCTCCTTACATTCATACAATGAATAGTTGTCTTAAAACATAAGCCGTTCTTTTATTTTAAAATTGTCGCTTTCTATCACTCAATATAACATTTTCTACCTTTCAGCATAACATACTATTTCTTCCATGCTTAACCTTGCTTTGAAGGTAGTTTATTTAAAGATAAGTCTTCCATGATGGAAGATAGGATTTCCTCTGAGGCTTCCATGCCACGTGCTTCTGTTTTACGTAAATTCGGATAGCTTTCTAGAACCTCACCGTGTGAGGGAACATACCCACAGTCACCATACTTAATTAGTTCATAGTCTAGCAAAGAGTCTCCTGCCGTATAGATGTAAGAAAGTCCAAGCTCATTCTTCAAATACTCGACAGCTCTCCACTTGTTTACTGGGTTTGGAACAAAGTACAGCTTCCTCCCCTGAAGACTCGGCTGCCAACCTTGTTCACGTGCCCATTCAAACAGTGATGAAAGTTCTTCTCTCGAAACTTGATCACGTCGAATGATGAGATAAACGAAGAGATTATCCGCCTGACGAATTCGCTCTACCCAGTTCCCAATAATGAAACTCTCCAGCTGACGTATAAAAACATCCAGAGATAAACACTCTTCTAGAGACGTTTTTAGGCACTCTGACCAATCCTTTACTACTTCTCCATTTTTTAAAATATGTCCGCCGTTACTCGTCACAGCATATTCTGGTTGGATGGCTGATTGAAACAGCGTTATGCGTTGATATTGTTCAATCGTTCTCGTCGTAACAGGTATAAAATAAATTTCGTTGTTTACTTGCTGTAATAATTCACGCGAATAATTGGAAATATAAGAAATTTCCCTTCCTTCAAGCGTTTCAATCAGCTGCACGTCATTGCTAGTGCCTGGTTCAATCATTCGATGTGAATAAATTAAGGTACGATCTAAATCGCTTGCGAATGCCCTCATTATTCTTTCTCCATCGGCTTAATAAGTCCGCAGCAAGAATAAGACATATTTGAATACTCTTCTATTGGAACGCCACGATCTCTCGCCAAAATCAAAATATGTTCAAGGTTCATTTCAGCATTCGGATGAACGAGGATTTTCCATGGAACGCGTCGCAATAGGACCCTCGTTGTTTCCCCAACGCCTGGTTTTATGAGGTGACTATTCGCTATGCCAAAATCACGCTGGATATTTTCAATCGATTCCAGTCCTTTCCACTCAGGCTCCCGATTTTGTTTGGCAATCGCTTCTAATCCACTTTTCACCTCGTTATCTATGAAAGGAAACTGACTGTAGATTGTATCGACATACAAATTTGATACATCTTCTGATGCAAGCTCTGAGTAGTACTTCGCTCCATGGAAATCACCTTCATGGATCCAGCGCTTATTTAACACGGTACGACTAACAAGTCCTGATACAGTGGAATTTAAACAAGCACTTGGAATAAGAAAATCTTCACGCGTTCCAAAGAGTGACGAGCAGTTACCAGGATCAGCCAAAACGGCTAACTCACTTGATAAATTCTCTCCAGTCATCTCATTGAATTCAGCAACTGACTTTGTTAATTCATTTGTAATGGCTCCCTTACCTGTCCATCCATCAATAAATGAGATCGAATAACCGGGATGTTCGTTCAAAATATATCGAAGTGCTTCCTCATCAATCCCTCTATCGCGAATGATCGAAATGCTGTAATGGGGGAAATTACAATCGTATTTATAACAAAGATAGCGTTTGATTAAAACACCGATTGGCGTTCCTGCTCGCGCTAAAGAAACGAGTACGGTTTGAAAACCTCTCTTTGCTACAATTTGTTCAGCAACCACACCTACGGCTACGGCAACTTTATGTTTCGTTTCATCAAGTGAAGCGTAAAACAACTTCATGTATTCATCTGTAGGCTTATATTCAATTGGTAGCATTTCAGAATAATGAGTCCCTTGCTGAATCGCCTGTTCTCGCTCATCTGTACTTCTTTCCATCTTGATTTCTGACAAATCTTTCAAAAGAAAAGTGACATCTTGATCAGGGTAGCTCCCCATTCTAGTAATCTGTGCAGTCAATTTATCCAATCCTTTCTTCACGAACACGTCACGATATGAAGCGTTTTGATTTCTCTTTCTTTTAGTAGTGCAGCGATCTCCATAACATCTTCATCTGAAACATCCTTTTCAAAGAAAACAAAGACCTGGTTATATTCGCCTTTTGGAATGTTATACACATAATGTTGAACAGAGTGATCTTCTGGATTTTGAAAAGTGAACCCTTTAGTAATCGCATAATGGTCTACTTTAACCGGTTGGATTGGGCTTCTCGTCGTTGAATGATAGGAGACGTTTCCATCCAAATAAGATGCAATCTTCATAGGAATGTACATAAACTCTCCGGTCCCAAGACATAACGTTTTTCCATCAAGTCGCTCTTTGTTTAAATGCTTCGATGCACTTCGACAGGACTCCTCTATCTTTGCTTTATCCGATTCGTTAATGCCAAACCTACCACTATAAGAAAGATAGCCACTCTCAGGTAAAGACTGAAACTCAGATGCCAGGTTTATTCGATTGATAACCGTTTCCTTACTCGGATCTTCATTGGAATGAAAATCATTGATCGGACGTTCTAGAGGATTCCCTTCAAATGAAATTGTTCCTTTAAGAAGTGACTCAACGCGGATCTTTATGCCAAGCTCTTTTTCCAACGACTGATAGTGTTCAATATGTTCTTCTGATCGCCAATCTAATAAAGAAAGAACGGCATAATGATGACGAGGGTATTTAGCGTGAAGCTCGCGAATAATGTTGAGACACGTTTTTCCCGTCGTAATTTCATCATCCACTAATAAAATTGGATGTTGTTTCTCAAGAATCGAGCGATTGGCATAACAGCGTTGGTCTACTGCATGAGAGTGTTCTTCTTTAAAGTTGAACTCTGGTACGAGATCGCCTACATTCTCACGTGTTGTGTGAATATAATAGCCTTGTTGAAAGCAATCAAACACTGCATGGCCAAGCGCAGTTGCCGTTTCAGCAAATCCGATTACAATCGGAGGTTCTTGAAGGGTAAGAGGATTCATTTTCAAGAGTTCATAAGCTCTCTCAATCTCTTCATTCTGATTACTTAAAAACCCCTTTCGAATGTCTGAAAGATCATCAACAGCATGACCTGTAACTCGTTCATAATAAGTAGAAGCAAGAAGTCCTGAAGCAAGCAATGGCTTATAGGGATTGACTGGAAGATGCTTCCCTAGTATCTTACTAACAAAAAGAAAGCCTCGTTTTTTATTGATGCGTGCTGCCATATTGAAAAATTCATTGATTGGTATGTTCAATGCATTTTGCGTGACTTCTAGATTAACGCTCATATCCGACAGGATCGGAAAATGGTATTGTTTCGGTGAGCATTTTGAAGAAATTATACTTGTCATGATACACCCCGTAGATCGTTGATTTCATAATAACTTTTACTGCCCATTTATGATGCGGCTTAATCTCATTCATTTTGTTTTGCGAGTTACTTTTAAGAACGCCTATTTCTCCGTTTGCATTTTCAAGAATACTAAGCGCATCAAGATAATCTTCTTTCGATACAACATTCACGCTTTGCACCACGGTAAGGTGCGAAGGATGAATAACCGTCTTCCCAATCAAACCATTGGTTAAATCAAGCAACGCCTCATTCAATAGTCCAGTATTATAATCAGATACGTTCTGATCTCCATGCTCTCTTAATTCCTGTCGATTATTGAAATACTCCCAAACAGGACCAGAAACGACAAAGCTTCTCCCAAAATAGTTGACCACATCTGCTATAAAATCTCTCATTACGGAAATATCATAAATCGTTGACTGTGCACTTCGACGTATTCCATAAAGTCCACAAAGATCTGTGGCCCCGATACGTACATTTAGTATGGAAGATTCATATTCTTGGAACAATGATGAAAGAGAGTGAAACTCCGTGTAGCGTGTTTCCTTATAGAAAAGTTCTGGAGACTCTAATATTGGCATGCCGTATAATCGTGTGCCCGCGGTCATTTCCACATCTCGTAAAGTATGTAAGTAATCTCTACCATTACTTGTGGAGAATTTAGGAAACACAAATCCTGTTAAATAATGAATGGAAGTGTCTAATTTTCTTGCCACTTCCTTTAGTTGACTGGCAGAGCGAACGCGAATAAATAATAGGGGTAAGCTCTCCCAAGTTAGTGTCCCGTAAACCATCGCTTCTTCAATGGCTGCTAGATGCTCCACCGTTTGATCGATCGCCTCATCTACACGGTTGTCTCCAATCGCATCTTCAAGATCAAGAACAATTGTAACCACTTCTTTATACTTTTCTTGAATCACGATCGTTGCAATATCTTTTCGTATTGCAGGCATATACAAAGCAGCTCCAATCGCATAAGCTAGCTGTTCTCGTTCTACATGTTTACTAATTGGAGCTGGCTTCTTAAAGAAGATATGCTCTTTCTGTATTTCTGATAGGTATTGAAAATATTCCAGCTTCTTCACCCCCTATAATCACTTCTTATTTACAAAGACAGATTTAACTGTATAAAAAAGAAGGAGAGCACCAGCGTCTCCTCCTCTTTCTGCTATTCGTTCTCTTTTGCTGAAGCTGTTTCTTCTGCATAAGGACGATTTCGATTATTAATATAATGAACAACAAATGTTCCAAGGAACGCAAGTACGATGATACCAAAGAATGCTACGTGAGGAACTTCGATATGGAAGACACTCAAGAACATCTTCAGGGCAATAATTGCAATCAATACAAACGCTGTATTTTCCATTTCAGGTACTCTTTCGATCAATTTAAGGAAAACGCCAGCTACTGTTCTCATAAGAAGAATACCGATCATTCCTCCAAGTAACAGTACCCATACTTGTTCTGAAATAGCTAGTGCAGCTAAGATGCTATCAGCAGAGAACGCGATATCCATTAGTTCTACTGAAATGACAGTAGCCCAGAACAACCCGAATGTACGAACAAGCCAGGTATCTTTTTTCATACCCTCTGTGCCTTCTTCTCCACCCTTATTTCTAAAGTGTTGAATGACAATCCAAGCAAGGTATGCGGCACCAAATACTTTGATCCACCAGAATTTAATTAGAAACATTCCGATACCAATAAATAGGAATCGGAAGAAATAAGCACCGATTAAGCCATACGTTAACGCTTTTCTACGTTGCTCTGGCGGAAGGTGTTTAACCATAACGGCAAGAACGAGTGCGTTATCAGCTGATAACAAACCTTCCAGAAGAACCAATGTACCAATAAGTCCCCATGAAACAGGGTCTGTTAAAACTTCTCCCCACATTTCCCAATCAAAGAAAGAGGCATATGTGTTTAGAATTTCTTGTAAAATTTCCACTTGATGTTTCCTCCTAATGTCAACTAGCTAAGCCTTAAACCTCAAGGCCATAATTTTTGCAAAGCGAAGCAAGTCCGCCTGAGAACCCACTTCCAATTGCATTGAACTTCCATTCGCTACCGTGGCGATACAGCTCACAAACGACAACTGCCGTTTCAATTGAGAAGTCTTCCCCAAGGTCAAAGCGCAAGAGCTCTTCTCCAGTGGATTCATCCGCAAGACGAACAAATGCGTTCGATACTTGTCCGAAGTTCTGATGCCGCCCCTCACCATCGTGAATCGTAACGGTAATCCCGATTTTATCAACATGAGCTGGGATTTTGGAAAAATCAACGATCAGCTGCTCATCATCTCCATCCCCTTCACCTGTACGGTTATCACCTGTATGAATCACGGATTTACTTGGGTGTTCTAAATTGTTATAGAAAATGAAATCCAAATCATCCTGACAACGATTATTTGCATCAACTAAAAATGCCGACGCATCCAAATCAAAGTCAGATCCACCTTGATATTTATTCGTATCCCAACCTAGGCCAATGAGACCTTTAACGAGTCCTGGATTCGTTTTTGTTAAATCAATTCTCTGTCCTTTAGATAGTTGAATTCCCAATGTGATCCCCCAATTCGCGTTTATATTGGAATGGCAAGAGGGAGCGTCCCTCTTGCCAAAAAGAAGAATTTATCCGACTTGCAAACCAAAATCAGTTGCAATTCTAGCAAGTCCACCTTGATAACCTGAACCAACTGCAGAGAATTTCCACTCGCCGCTATGACGGTATAGTTCACCTACAATAATCGCCGTTTCAATTGAGAAATCTTCTCCTAGGTCGTAACGGATGAGCTCTTCATTTGATTCTTCATTAAGAATGCGTACAAATGCATTCGATACTTGACCGAAATTCTGACTACGTGCTTCAGCATCATGAATCGTAATGACGAATGAAATTTTCTCAATTTCAGCCGGAACATCTTGAAGATGAACTTTTACTTGCTCGTCATCTCCTGCACCTTCACCAGTACGGTTATCGCCAGTATGAACAACCGAACCGCCCCCGCCTTCTGTTTGATTATAGAAAACAAAATCTTTATCAGAAGAACATTTACCAGTGCTATCTAATAGGAAGATACTCGCATCAAGGTCAAAGTCATTTCCACCATCGTATTTGTTCGTGTCCCAACCAAGTCCTACGATAACTTTTGAAAGTCCAGGATTTGTTTTTGTTAAATCTACTTTTTGTCCTTTAGATAATGATACAGCCATGCTAGTCAGCCCCTTTAATATTTTAGTAGTTTAGTATTTTTTTGCAATATCGCTTAAGCCAGCATCGTTCGTTCCATTTCCAATAGCAGCAAATTTCCATTCACTACCGTGGCGATAGATTTCTGCAACGAATAAGCTTGTCTTACCAGAATAGTTATCTGTAAGATTAAATTTAAGCATCTCTTCTTGATTTGACTGATTCACCACGCGAATAAACGCGTTCTGAATCATACCAAAATCCTGTTTGCGTTTTACAGCATCATAAATATTAACAACAAAAACGAGCTTCGTAATGCGTTGTGGAACTTGTCCGAGATCAATCATGATTTGTTCATCATCACCGTCTCCGGCCCCCGTTAAGTTATCACCTGTGTGATTGATACTTCCACAAGCGCTTTTTAAATTACCAAAATAAATTAAATCTTTCTTAGAAGTTAACTTATCATCTTCAAGCATTAAGATTGAAGCATCACAGTCAACGTTAGCGCCGCCGCTTCCGCCTCCAAAAAGACCGCCTAGAAGGCCACCTTTCTTTTGCTCTACTGGATCCCAACCAAGACCAACCATAATTTTCGATAAGCCGGCATTTCCTTTTGTTAAGTCAATTCGTTGACCTTTCTGCAAAGAAATTGTCAAATCGTTTCACTCCTGTTAGTAGATTTAAAGTAATTATGATATTGTGCGTGTTAAATTTAATAGTTAGCTGCCTATTCTGTAATACGTCCCTAACTTCAGAAAGTTTCATGTTTCAACAAAAAAATTGTTTTTAACAGCAAAAACAGATTCTTTCTATTTAAAACTAACATATTTTCAGCTAAAATGAATCCTTTAACCCCTGGTCAACTCTAATAAATTGAAAAGATTTTGTCGATTCTGTTAACGCTACTGTATAACATTCTTTTCTCGTGCTTCTTTCAACCAATCTGGAAATTCATTTAGAAGATTATTGTACAATACTTCATCACTTGTCCGGTCAATATCTTCTATATGGAAGAAGTTGGCGTTATCTATGAACCTTCCCGTCATAGTATCCAATTTCTCTAGCACATCGAAATTTGAATCTCCTATTCCAATAAATTGCCAAAAAAGAGGTTTGTCTGAGGATTCAACAATAGCTTTCTTAATTCCACGTTTACAGCCTCCATCATTAATAAATACAATGAACACAGGCTCTTTAGATGGGTCTTCTTTAACGTATTTACTGATAACGTCTTCCATTACTTGAGGTTCATTGTTTCTACCAAATTTATGAACGAGGTCGTTCGAAAGTATTTGATGATCTACGTATCCTTCGAAATCAAATTCTGTTACAGGTTTTAACCGACTAAATTCATTATCATAGACCCACACATCTAATGAACCATCATCATCAAATTGACTCGCAACGGCAAGAACACGCTCAACTACTTTTTGAACGATCCCTTCTTTGTATAGTTTTCGCATTGATCCACTGATATCTAGAACAAGCCCTACTCTGGCTACAACCTGATCTAGATTTTTTTTCTTTAATACAATCCCAGCATTCTTTTTCATTAATGTAATACTCATCAGACTACCTCCTTTATATTTAGGAAAGGACAACTTCTTTTTCGATATGGCTGGCGCGTATACCCATTTCTGGCTTTAGATTAAGGAATAGGTTACCATCATTTTGAAGCAATTTAATCGCTTCGTACGGGATATTTACACCAGATAAGCAACTAATATTCAAGCCCCCGGCCATCCTTGGGTTAATTTCAAGAAGCTTAGGAATTCCATTGCTGAACTTAACTTGAATGTTTGAGATGTAATCAATGCTATACTCCTTGTGAATAGCTCGCGCAATTTCTAGTAACTCTTCATTGTTCTCAAGTTCTCTTACTCTCCCCTCAACTTTCTTACGAGGAATGGCAAGATGCAACTCTCCATCATACGCAAGGCAGTCAATGCTATACTCATACCCATCTAAGTACTCTAAGACCATCAAGTCTGGAAACGAATCTTGTTGACCTAAAATGGAACAGGCATGCTCAAATGAAATTCTTCTCGATACCCCTTCTGTAAGAAGCTCTTCAATCGTTTCCTGGCCTTCTTTTATCACTCGGAAACCATTTGCACCTTCCCCGATTACAGGTTTGAAACAAACCGTATGACCTTTCTCTCGAAGAAAATGATACGCTTTTTTAAAGTCTTCCACTTTGTTTACAACCACATAGTCTGGAAGAGGCACAATTGATTTCTGCAGCTCTTTTTCCTTCGTAAGAATGGATTGGTACATGGCAGCTTTATTGTCCATAAGAGCCATCAATTCTGCGTCACTTACGAGAACTTTTACGCCAATGCTGTGGAATTTCGAAAGGTTCCTTGAGATGAGGACATTTTCTTTACGAGGAATAAACAAATCGATTTCCTTATCGATACAAGTCTGCAGACAATACTCAACGTAAGCATGCCCACTTAGATCAGGTTCTACAAACGCTTGATCGCAATACTGTAAATACAAGGCATCTTCATTCGGGTGTGAACCATATACTTCGAACACCTTTCCGTCATGGTTCTGTCGAATCATTTCTATGTAATGTGCAACTGTTGTAAACCATCGATTAAACCATATTCTTGTCATGTTCTACTCCTTCTTTTGTATGAAAACTATTTAGATCCTGCCGTCCATTTCATCTTCCATTTGTAGGCCCGATCCATTTGTTGATGTCCGCTGAAGTACTCTACAAGTCTTCTTTGAAAGATTAATGAAGTCTCCCTTTTTCTTCAATTCAATCATTTCGCCACCCTAATCATAAAAATCACATTCCAATTTTAAACATTCGACAAACTTCAAAATACTCCTTTATTCGTCAAAAAAATAAAGCGCGAACCTTTATAAGGTCCACACTCTATAATTAATTAAACGTTTATTTAATTTGTTCTAATAGATGATAAGCTTCTTTCGTTGATTGAACTGTTAAAAGCTTTTCTCTAAATTGATCATCCATCAATTGACGTGAAAGCATTTGGAGAATTTTTAAGTGAGCATCTCCTTCGCTCTCTTTCGGGACAGCAATCATAAAGATTAATCGAGCCTTTGTTCCATCTAAGCTGTTCCAATCAATTCCTTCTTGTTTCAATCCAAATACTACGCGTGGTTCACTTACAGCGGAAGATTTTCCATGTGGAATGGCAATATTCATTCCGATCCCTGTCGAACTTTCATTCTCACGGCTAATGATTGCGTCTCTAAATTGCTTGCTTGAATCAATAACGCCTTCCTTTTCTAATTTCGCAATCATCTCATCAATTACATCGTCACGATTTGAGCCTTTTAATTCAATGTCAATGAGCCTTTCATTCGTAATATCTGTAAGTTTTGTGATTTCGGTTGTAGAAGATTTAGTCTCTCCCATACTTTGAACAGGCTGCTCCTCTACTAGTTCTTCACTACTTATTTCCATTCCTAGTCCTGCTACCTCTACAACGGCATCTTTTTTCAAAAGATTAACGAGAATAGCTGTTACGAATGCCCCTACAATAACGGCTAGGGAAAACATTAATACATTATCGATTGCACCTAGAACCGCTACAATTGGTCCACCATGCGCAACGCGATCTCCTACATTCCCCATCATCGCAATAACGGATCCCGTAATTGACCCAGCCATAATGCTCGGAATAACTCGAATTGGGTCCTGTGCCGCGAAGGGAATAGCACCTTCAGTAATGCCGAACAGTCCCATTGTAAAGGAGGCTTTTCCAGTTTCTCGTTCAGCTTCTTCATATTTTCGTTTCTTCAGAAATGTTGCGAGTCCCATACCGATTGGAGGGATACAGATGGCGGACGCGATAGGTCCCATGATCTCATAATTTCCTTCTCCAATCATTGCAGCTCCAAATAAGAATGCTACTTTATTAACAGGTCCTCCCATATCAAAGGAAATCATTGCTCCAAGAATGACGGCTAGAAGAATCGAACTTGTTCCTTGCATTCCTGATAGCCAGCTGGTCAATGATTCAAACACCTGTGCAACTGGTGCGCCTACAATAAAGACGAAAACTAAGCCAACAATGAGCGACGCAAAAACAGGTATAATGATAATTGGCATAATAGGCTGTACTGCTTTAGGTACCTTAATACGTTTAATGGCTAGTGCTACATAACCAGCCAAAAAGCCAGCGATCATACCACCGATGAAACCCGCCCCAGCTTCACTTCCATAGAAACTTCCGTTTGCAGCAATATAACCACCGATGACGCCTGGAGCAAGACCGGGTCTATCAGCAATACTATAGGCAATGAAACCTGCGAGGATAGGGATCATGAATGTGAACGATGCCCCACCTAATTGTTCAATCGTTTTCCAGAATGAATCTTCCGGTATGACAAGACCACTTTCTGTCGGCTTTCCTCCTATTGTTAAGGCGATGGCAATTAATAATCCTCCCACAACGATAAACGGAATCATATAAGAAACACCATTCATCAGATGGCGATAAATTGGATTTTGCTTATCTTTCTTTTCCTTTTTATACTCATCGGCTGATTTACCGCCTGAGCGTAATATCGGAACTTCTCCGTTTTGGTGCTTGTTAATTAACTGTTCCGGTCTACGTATTCCATCCTGAACCCCAACTACAAGGACATTTTTACCGATAAAACGTCCTTTTTCAACCGTTTTATCTGCCGCAATAATAATGCCATCAGCTTCCTCGATGTCTTTCTCAGAAAACTCGTTCTCTACTCCAATTGACCCTTGAGTTTCAACTTTCATTTCAATGCCTAACTTATCGGCTGCTTTTTGAAGATTTTCAGCTGCCATGTAAGTGTGCGCAATTCCATTTGGACATGATGTAATCGCTAACAATTTCATTTTTGTTCCCCCTTTTTCAATCGTAATCGCTTACATAAATAGTAACGTAAGATCAGAAAGAAAAAGAGGCAATATTTTACCGAAGCTTTCGGTAAAGTAGACTTTATTAATCAGTTACATTTGTTTCCAAACAATTAATAAAATCTTTTGCACTTGTTTGTTGTGTTAACTTTCTTAAGAAAAATGGTTGCTCACTAATTGAGGAGATCTCCCTAAACAACTCGCGAGTAACCCCATTCCCTTGATTTCCAAGAGCTAATAGAAATACTAAATTAACCTGTTCATCTCCCCATTCAATCGGCTCTTTCAACACGGCGACCGCTATACCCGGTTTAAGTATAAGGCTGGGGTTACCATGAGGAATCGCAATGCCAGAACCAATTGCAGTTGAAGAGGTCCTTTCTCTTATAAGAGCATTGTGCACATATTCTTTTTTTACAAATCCCTTTTCATACAAAGCATTCGAGAGCATTTCAATTACTTTATAGCGGTGATTTCCATCATACTGAACGAACACAAGATCGGATTCGAGGTAAGTAGAAAAGATAGCATTGCGCCTTTCTTCACGGTTCGTTTGATCCAATTTCCCCATAAAGGATCCTAACTTACTTTCCTCCTCAGTATTAAGAAGTGGTGAAATGACAATATGGGGAATAGACTGACGCTCCAGCTCAACTGTAGAAATGATAAAATCCACCTGGTGGTGATTAAGAAAATCATGTAATGCTGTACGTCCTATACAGTTTAAAACTGCCAAAGAAGAGAATTTCCGTTCAAGCTTTGTTTGTAACAGCTGAGACATTCCTACACCTAAATGACAGACAATCACAACGTTCTTCTTTTCACCGCGAGCGGATTGTAACCGCTCAACAGCAGCTTCAAAATGAAGGGTTAAATAAGCTATTTCATCTTCTGGAATCGTTAATTTCCAATTTTCATTCATTTCTTCTGTTATTTGGATTAATAAATCAAACAAGTAAGGATACATTCTCTTGATCTCTTGAAGCATGGGATTAGACACAGACAAACCATACTGTATGCGGTTTAGCGCAGCATAAAGGTGTACCCGAAGGCCTTCCAAAAGGGTAGAGTCAGCATTAAAAGAAAGATTCGTCATCTCAGTCATTCTATTGATTAACGCTAATCCAAGTCTCTCCACCTCTGGCTCTCGTATGATCGAAACACCAGTGCGTTTAGCCCCTATTAAATGAAGGGCAAGGTAAGCAACCTCACCTACTGGAAAATGGGCGACGAAGACGATGCCCAGCTTTTTAAGAAGAGATTTTGACCACTCATACTCTTCATACTCTTTAATTTGTTCTTCTTCCTTATCCGTAACTAGGATCGGTTGGCGCAGTTTTGTTCTTTTAATAATAAAAAGGGTATGATAAAGAAGATTTTCGAAAGATTCATCTGTATACGTAATCGAGTGCTCGTTTTGCAGGTTTCGTAATTCCTTTTCGACGAGCTCTATTTCATATAACGCGAACTGCTTCTTCAAGAACGGACGACTTATTGTCTTATTTTGTACAAGCTTACCTAGATTAACAAGAGCGCTTCGACGCGACCGTTCGTTTCCTTCAATCGTCACTCCAACTTTTTGTGTTGAATGCAAGGTTAAATTCATAGTCTTTAACCAATGATTGATTTGTTCAAGGTCTTTCTTAAGAACAGAGCGATTAATAAAATGACTGGTAGAAAGATAATGTAATGTCATCGGTTCATTAGCTGTTAATAGCTTATATGCGAGCTCAAGCAACCTTTCATTTTGAGACAGCTCGACAGAATTGCTACTTTGAAACGAGAATTTCTGATAAAGCCAATCACGTTCGTCATCCTCTATCACTAGTTGGATTCCAAATCCTGTTCTGCGAATCAGTGATCCGTTTGTTTCTTTTTTTATATAGGGTTGTAGAAAATCTAGATCATTTCGAATCGTTTTATCTGAGCAGCTTAACCGATCAGCTAATTCTTTGACAAGAAAAAACCCTTCATGGTTCTCTAATAGAAGACGCATTAATTCTCTATGTCGATCTTTCATGTTTTCACCTACTTTAGATGGTCAACTAAATACCTATAAAGAAGTATAGCAAATATAGAGAGGTAAAAGAAAAATGAGAGGGATTCTTGTTATAAGAACCCTCTCATTTTCACTAATTATTTCATCGACAAATTATTCCCTTTATCGGGTAGTGACAGTCACTATCTCCACGTTGTCTAACACGATAGTTGAGGGCGTAGCAACACCATCTATTTTTCCAACTTCAAAGACAATTTTGCCATTTGCACTTGTTGCTTGATCTATCTGGAAAGTAAACGAATGCGTTTCTATTTCTTCTCCAATAGAAACCTTTTTTGTTTCCATAAACGGAATGAACCATGGATCTGATGTTAATGGCTCACCGATGACAAGGTTAATATCTTTTGCCACTGTAGCCTTAGCCTCAAAGGATACTTTATACGTTCGTCCTTCTTCTAAGAAAAGATTCTCTTGGAAAACTTGAGGACTGTATGACTGCTCACCCGTTTTAGAAACCACGATCTTCATCTGGTCATCTTCATGAGTGATCTCTCCTTCAGCTGTACCGCTCCACTGATCTCCCCACCATGAGCCCCAATTTGTTAATCCATCAGAGAAATCACCATTCCTTATCCCCGTTTCAGTATCTGTTTGCTCTGGTGAAAAGACGAGCCAATCTATGTTCAGATTTGCAGCATTAACCTGAAGCGTTTGAAGACCCTTTTCTAAATAGATTGTATCTGTAACAGTTTTCCAAGTCCCCCATCCACCTGTTTGAGCGACGTCCATCGAAGTTAGTTGATCGGCCTCTCCAACTAAAATTTCACCCATTTCTCGTGTGCCATCATACACATTCCCTGTTTTACTCAACAGTGTGACGTTAGCTCCATCTCGACCTGAAGCGACTTGATAGCGCACAGTATAATTGCCTTCTTCTTTCACATCTACGGCATACTGCATCCAATCGCCTTCATCAATCCAACCAACACTTTTGCCATCTTCTCCAATCTGAACGCCAGACATCGATTGATAATCTTCTGCCTCCACTTTCGTTACGCCTTCAATCGTAACGGGTGGTGCTACGCGTTTCATTTCTACATTATCAATCGTTACGCTCGAACGGCTGCTTCCGCCTAGCAAAAATTCAAATACTGTTTTAGAATCGGTTTCTTTCATATCAATCATAACTTGATAAGAGCTCATCTCTTCTGTAATGGAAATGCTCTCATCCCTAACATACTCTTGTGAACGATCTTCATCTGTCAGTCGTACTCCAATTGATCTTGCTTCATCCGCTTTTGCATCGAAGGTTAGAACGTAAACACCTTCTTCTACATTCAAATTATCCTGACTGAGACGTACATCCTCAAGTTCATTAGATTTTTTAACATCAATTGTAATCTCACGAGATGGAATTGCTTCACCTACAGAAGCACTAGCTTTTGCATTTCCATCCTGATCGACATTCCAGAACACCATTCGATCATCTCCTTGATCAAATGTTCCATTGTAAATATAGTTTCCAGTAGGAAGAACTTTTTTCGACGCATTCGGATCCTTTGGCAGCTTAACGAAACTTACATTATCAATCCATACTGGTAAACTCGAACTCTGCCCCATGTTGAACTCAATGCGGGAATGCGGATCTGTTCCATTTTCCATCTCAAATTCGTAAGAAAATGTCTCATTATTTGAAGACAGGGCTACGTTTTTATCAGAAAGATACCTAGCAAATCCCTGCTCAGGACCAGAAACATTAACAACCATTCCACGATCACCGCTTGAGCGTGCATCAAATGAAAGCTTATAACGTTCGCCATTCTCTAGTGGTACATTGGGCTGCACAAATTGAACCGCATATGGCTGGTCGCCTGGATCAGATATCGTCACATGTGCTTCTCCATCGACTACAGTCACTTCCCCTGCACCACCAAATAAATCGGATGGTTCAAAGGGTTGAAAATCCCAGTATTCGAGGTCTGTATCAAATTGACCGTTATAAACGTAGTCACCGTTTAACGGCTCCCGTAAATCTTCAACTGTTTCTTCTGTTACCGGACGCTCACCAGCTTCACGATAGTCTCCATCAAGCTCATAAACTTTCACGTAATCAACTAGCATTTTATTAGGAAAATTGGTTGAATCATCCGGATAACCTGGCCAGTTCCCTCCTACAGCTAAGTTAAGCTGCAAGTAAAAATCGCGATCAAAAGGTGCTGGATACGTATAAGGCGCCGCTTCATTTTCATTTTTTGTAAACCAGTCATTTTGCTTCGCATAAAGAATACCATCTACATACCAGCGAAACTCGCCTGGTTCCCAGTCTAACGTAAATGTATGGTAATCATCTGAAAAATCGCCTACTGGGAGATCATATGACTCACCAGTATTTTTCCACGGATTCCCATAATGAAGTGTACCATGCACCGTATCAGGGTCATGGCCGAGAAGCTCCATAATATCGATCTCGCCAGTAGCTGGCCAACCTGAATAAAGATCATAATCCGTTGGCATCATCCAAATAGCTGGCCACATTCCCTGACCTTTAGGAAGCTTGGCTTTAATTTCATATCGCCCATACGTCCAATCGCCTTTATTCTGTGTCGTTAACTTTGCAGACGTGTAATCGTTACCTTCGTAATTCTCCTTATGGGCTTCAATCACTAAAGAACCATCTTCAACCCGAGCATTTTTCTCTCGATTCGTGTAGTTTTGCCACTCATTGTTTCCATAGCCACCGCCACCCTGGACAAAATTCCACTTATCTTCGTTGATCGATTCACCATTAAATTCGTCTTCCCAAACTAGATTCCATTCTTCTTTTTGAATGTCGGTTTTCTTTAGCTTAACCTGTTCATAGTTGACGATTTTATCTTCTTCATCTACAACATAAACCATCACGTATTTATTAATCTCTTCATCAACGCCTGACAAGTCCGTTCCAGAGACATAAGGGTTCGTTACAGTACGATCACTCGGAACATTCTCCCCAATATTAGCTTGAATTGGCTCATTTGAGATTTTCACAGCAAGGTGTAGGCCTTCTTGAACGGAAGCCCTCACTTTTGTAGTTCCGTGAACTTTCCCTTTCACTACAGCAGGATTAAAAGGTTTTGCAACAACTTGTTCACTTTTATTATTATCTTTTTCTTTTTCGTGGCTAGAGGCAGAAGTTGGGACAGCAGGACTTAGAACTAGAACACCGGCAAGTAGAACAGGAAGTACACTACGCATATATCATTGTCCTCCTCAAGATTTTAGAGATTATAAAAACACTGTTGATATAGAATGAGCTGGCATCTCAACGGCTACTATTTGTTCCTCTAACATGACGTTAACGTTCCTTGTGTCATCACTTTCATTCATCACTACAACGACAATTTCTCCATCTAGATTGCGAAATGCTGTCGTTTGAACACGGTTCGTAGGTTCACTACAAGAAATACGAACAGCGCCAGGTTTTACATATTTACTAAAGTGACCAATATAGTAAAAAGAACTGTTGTAATGAACATCACCTGTTTTTGTATCAACTATTACCGGCGCATCGCAATAGTTACCCACATGATTCGGACCGCCCTCTTCGTTCAGAACGATATTCCAATCGATCCACGCTTCTAAGTAATTATTGAAGTCACCAATCATATTCCGTGCATACCTTTCACCGGTATGCCACGCACCTAGTTGTACACCGCCTTCAATACAACCTTCCGTAAAAATAAGGTGCTTATCCGGAAACGCATTGTGAACTTTTGATAAGTTCTCAAATTCCTCTGAGACGTACCAGTGAAGTCCAGTTCCCCATACATACTGAGCTGCTTCTGGATCGGATAACACCGCGCTTGCACGTTCGAACACAACATCCCGATTGTGATCCCAGATAATCACCTTAAGATCCTCTCTACCATTCTTCCGTATTGCAGGGCCAAGGTAGTTTTTAATGAAATCTCGTTCTTCTTCTGCCGTATAAAGACAAGAATCCCAGACTTGCTTTGCTTCAGGTTCATTTTGAATCGTTAGTCCCCAAATAGGAATCCCTTCTGCTTCCATAGCATCTATATACTTCATATAGTAGTCCGCCCAAATAGAGTGGTATTCAGGTAAGAGCTTCCCCCCATGATTCATATCATAATTGCTTTTCATCCAATGTGGAGGACTCCATGGAGAAGCGACGATATTCAAATTTTCCCTCGCTATTTTTGTTGCGTCCTTTATAAGAGGGATAACGAGTTTCTTCTCTCGATCAATAGAGAAACTTTTTAATTCCTCGTCACCTAAATGAACATAAGTATAGTTCTCAAGCGAAAAATCACAGCTATTCATATGAGTACGACCGAAACGATAGCCAAGCCCTTCTTCTGGATGAAAATAGCGATGAATAACTTCATTCCTTTTCTCTTCGCTAATAAGAGAAAGGGTATGAGCAGATGCCTCTGTAAAGGCACCACCAAACCCCAGTATTGTTTGATATGTTTCATTTGGATTAAGCTTAATCCGAGTAGCATCTTCATTTGGAAGAGATGAGACTTCTAGTGGTTCTTTAACGTTAAGAAGGTCTCCGTTATCTCTAGCCGATTGAATATGAGTAATTGTTTTTGTTTTCACAGAATGCCCCTTCCTTCTATGCATTAAGTGGCAGAACGGATCCTCTATTCTTCACAATGTCCGCATACCACAATGCACTGTCTTTCCAGATTCGTTCTTGCGTTTCATAATTCACGTGGATTATGCCAAAACGCTTATCATACCCAAAGCTCCATTCGAAATTATCAAGCAACGACCACAAATAGTAGCCCTGAATGTTCATGCCTTCTTCATTTAAATCTGAAACAGCTTGAAGATGCTTTTCCACGTAATCGATTCGATTTTGATCGTGAACTCGTCCGTCTTCCACCTTATCATCGTAAGCTGCGCCATTTTCCGTAATATAAATTGGGAGATCTGTATATTCGTTTCTTAATCTTCTAATTAGGTCTTTAAATTCATTTGGTGCGATATCCCAGCCCATTCCTGTTTTCTCATAGTCGGAATGTGCACCTTGAGTTAGAAAATCATTCGCTGCGTTAAATTCCACTAATCCGCGACTATAGAAATTGATACCAAAGAAATCACATTGAGTGGATATTGTCTGCAAATCGCCCTCTTGAATAAAATCATAATTATGAACATATTTGGAGAACAAGTTCATCATGTCTACTGGGTAGCTTCCTTTAAAAACTGGATCTAAGAACCAGCGATTTGAGTAACCATCTGAGTTATTTGCTGCAAGGCGATCGTTGACCGAATCCGTTTTCGGATAAACAGGCGATAAATTTAACGTAATCCCAATGGATGTAGTCGAAGCAAATTCGTTTTTCAACAGATTCACCGCTTCTCCATGAGATAAAAGCATGTGGTGAACAGCACGAAGAGCTTCATCTAAGTTCGTATGTCCCGGAGCATGAACGCCCATATGATACCCAAGGAAGCCAGCACACCATGGTTCGTTGTGCGTAATCCATGAATCTACTAATCCATCAAGCTCACGGAAGCAAACTTTTGCATAATCCAAGAACCACTCGACTGAATCTCGGTTTACCCAACCGCCTTCTTCATGTGCCCACATTGGAAGATCCCAGTGGTAGAGAGTAACAGCTGGCTTAATGCCTTCTTCACGCAATCGTTTTGCTAATGTTTTGTAGAAGGCCATTCCCTCTGGATTATAATCCCCCTTCGCTGGGAATATTCGTGGCCATGCGATGGAGAAGCGGTAACTGTCTACTCCAAGTTCTTTAATAATTTGGATGTCTTCTTCATAGCGATGGTAGTGATCACAAGCTACATTACCATTGTGTTGTTCATACACTTTACCTGGGATATCACAGAACATGTCCCAGATTGAAGGAGTTCTTCCTCCCTCGTTGTGGGCACCTTCAATTTGATACGAAGATGTTGCCGTTCCAAACGTAAAGTCTTTATTGAAATTCATATACTTCCACTCCTCTACTCTTTAACAGCTCCTGCTGAAATACTATTAACGATATATTTAGATAAAAATAGAAAGGCGATCATGATCGGTACAACAGAAATGGCGATACCTAGATACATAGAACCTAAATTTTGTGCGACTTGTGAACCTTTTAGGAACCCCATCAAAACCGGTAGCGTGTACTTTTCTGGTGAAAATAGAATCACTAACGGCATAATGTAGTTGTTCCATGAGCCTATGAAAGTAAAGATCGACATCGTTGCCACTGCTGGCATCATGATCGGAATCGCAACCGTATGGAAGATCCGCCATTCACTTGCTCCGTCAATTCGAGCCGCTTCGATTAAGCTTGGATGAAGCGTCGTTTGAATGTACTGACGTAAGAAGAACACAACAAATGGACTAGCAACCGCCGGGACAATCAATGGGATGAACGTATCCAGAATGCCAAGGTTTTTACAAAGCTCGTAAAATCCGATCAAACCTAACTGACCTGGTACCATCATCATGACAAGCATAAAAACGAACAAGAAATTCTTTCCTTTAAACGTATAGAAAGCAAACCCATACGCAGTTAGAGCTGAAAAGTAGCCAGTTAAAAGCGTAACAAGTACCGAAATAATTAAACTATTTTTAAAACCATTCCAGATGTTTACGTAATCCATCATCGTGCGATAGTTCTCCATCAGTGCTGTACCAGGAATTAACGTAAACCCAGTAAGAATCGCATCATTTGAACGCGTTGCATTGACAAGCATCATAAGGAATGGAATAAAACAAATAACCGCAGTTAAAATGAGTAGCGCATAAATAATCCCCTTCACAATCGAGCGACGCTTCTTCGTCTTTTTTTCTTGAGGGATCAGCGTTCTTTTCGCCAGTTGTTCAGGCGTCACATTGTTTTCGATTTCTGATCGGTCGATCATGATTTACACCCGCCTCGCTTGTTTACGCTCGTTGCCATACATTGATTTAAAAACAATTGCTGAGAAGATCACTGTAATAATAAACAGCCCGTATGCAACTGCAGCAGCGTAACCATAATTGTTGTACTTAAATGCCTGGTTGTATAAGTAGAGAACCATCGTATTTAACGATCCATCTGGAGAACCAATACCATCTGTTAAAAGCATAGGTAAATCAAATAGCTGGAGACCACCAATTAACGAGGTAATCATAATGTAAAGAAGGATCGGTTTTAACAAAGGAAGCGTAATTTTGGTGAAGGTTTGCCAACGATTCGCTCCGTCAATTAAAGCAGCTTCATAGAAATCAGTGGAAATTCCTGATACACCCGCCATAACGACGATGAAGGAATGTCCAAACCACATCCACGTGAGAATTAGAGATACTGAAAGTTGAGCAGTTGTTGGCTGATTCAACCAGTTGATAGGCTCTGAGATAACCCCGATATTCATTAAAACCATATTTAACGATCCATGCTGCCAATCTAGTAGAATTCCAAATAATAGGGCTACCGAACTGACCGTAATTAAATTTGGTAGGTAGAAGATCGAACGGAAGAATGAAAGTCCTTTCATTTTCACTCGCGCATCTGAGAAGATCATGGCTAGAATAAGTGCAATTACAATTTGGAGGGCAAAGTTCACACCCCATATTTTCCATGTATTAAAGAATGCCTCTACAAAATAGGAGTCAGCAATTAATCGTTGGTAATTCGCAAAGCCTACAACTTCTGCCGTTCCACTACCGCTGTAATTTGTAAAACTATAGTAGAAGGTTAGTGCTACGGGATAGATATTAAATATGAGAAAAATGATCCAAAACGGTGCTATAAAGGCATAGCCATAGCGGTTCAGATTCTTCATCTCGTCGCTCCTTTCAAAATAAGCTAAGCGGTATAAGAATCCTTACACCGCTTACACTTCTTACTTCTTTGGTACTTTTAATTCAGGGTAAGCATTTTGTGCTTTCTTATAAAATTCTGCAATCGCTTCGTCCTTTGATTTCTTACCATCCACGTACTCCTGAACCGCATTACCATAGAATGTATCAAGCTGCTGATCGTACTTTGTTACGATACCTGGCTCAATGCTCTTTGCTTGCTCAAGGAAGAATTCGTAGTTGTTCTGTCCACCAAGAAACTCATCACTAAAATCGCCTTTGATTTCGTTCGTAACTGGAAGGTAAGAAAGAACATCGCCTGTTTCTTTTGCCCAATCTGTTAGGAATTCATCATCTTGTGTCATCATTTTCACGAAATCATACGCAAGCTCTTTATTCTCAGACTTGTTGTAGACACCTAACCAAGTTCCACCCCAGAAATAAGGACTTGGACCACTTGTTACTGCCCAGTCTCCAACAGAGTCTTCTACATTTGTCTTCAAGACACTATGTAGACCCCATGTAGGAAGAACATAAGAGAAAACTTCTGTTTGAGTTTCATCGCCATTTTCTTTTACCTTAATTGGCTTATCCATTGCTTCAAACCATGAAGGTGACCATTCTGGAGCAAGCGCTGTATAGCTTTCTTCACGTAGTTTTTTTGCATAATCTAGAAATTCGATTTTTTGATCTGTTAGCTTTAATTCATCCTTTTCATTGACCCAAGCTTGAGGATCATCTCCTTGAGAGAACCAGCGAATCGATCCTTCATCCGGGAACATACGGTAACCTTTTTCTTTCATTTTTTCTGATACTTCAAATACTTTATCCATTGAAGTTAGCATTTCACCAATTTCATCAGGATCATCGGTGCCAAGTACTTCTTTCGCAATGCTACGCTTGTAGTAAATTCCACCAGGTGTTGTTTGCCATGATAATGCTCTTACATCACCATTCTCGTCCTTACCTAAGTCAAAAACATAAGGCACATAGTTATCTGCAAGTTCATTTACGTTATAAGGATCCTCAGAAAGGTTTTCCCAGTAACCAGCATTTACCCATTGCTTCAAAAACGCGATTTCTCCCGTAAACACATCGGGTGCTCCTACGCCACTTTCAAGAACAGGCTTAAGCTTAGTAGGGTAGTCAGCAATCGGTACAATTGTTAGCTCGATTTTTACCCCATTTTTTTCTTCAAATTTTGTAATTGGTTTCTTTAACTCATCGGTAAAAGACCAAACTTTTAAATCAACATCTTTATCCCCTTTTGCTTCTCCTGAAGACTCCGAGTTTGAACAACCAGCTAAAATACCAAACAATAAGACGAGTGACATCATAAGACCAATAACCTTTTTCATGGATGAGCCCCTTCCTTTTTTTCAAAGAATGTATTATTAGCGAAACCGGTTTCGAAATAGGTATAAAATTAAATCGAAACCGGTTTCGATTTAACCAAAAATATAAATCCCCTTCATTGAAAGCGGTTTCGTATAAGACTAAAAAAAATTATTTTTTCTTTAGTCGTTTACAAGATTCTCTTTCAATTAACTCGACTGGGATAATTTCTTCTGTGATGATTTTTTTCTTTTGAATGATTTGCTTCATAAGAAGCTGGGTTGCACGAATACCAATTGAATCAGTATCCTGTTTAATTGTTGTTAATTTCGGCGTTACATAGCTTGCCATTTCAATATCATCATATCCGATGATCGAGATATCATCTGGGATATTGTACCCTCTTTTCTTAGCAGCTTCCATTGCACCTATGGCCATATGGTCTCCAGCTATAAATATAGCTGTAGGTGGCTCTTTTAAATCAAGAAGCTTATCCATGGCTTTCGCGCCTTCTTCAATAGAAAACATTCCACCATTAACAAGATAGCCTTCTAAAATCGGAAGCTCTAACTTCTTCATCGCGTCCGAGTAACCCTGAATTCTTACTTGGCCAGCATAGATAGAAGGTTCACCTGAAATATGGGCGATCTTCGTATGGCCGAGCGAGTACAAGTAGTTAATTGCAAGTGCACCACCGGAAAGATTATCAGAGAATACGACACTACAGTTTTGATTACTCATATCGATGACAACAATTGGAATGCTAGCATCAATCATTTCTTGCACCTGTGGATCATTTGGATCTGAGCAGATGACTACAATGCCATCCACACCTCTATACATAAAGTGCTCAAGATAACTTGATCCTCTGTTACGCAGGTTCCTAGAAGCAAGAATAAGATCATACCCTTCCTTCTCAGCATGCTTACGAAAGCTTTCAATAACAGCACTGAAAAATGGATGCTTCATCCCGATTTGATTGTCTTCCGAAAACATGACGCCTATTGTCCATGATTTCTTCGTTGAAAGAGATTGTGCATGAGCATTTGGTAAGTAGCCCATTTCAGTAGCCGTATCAAGAATGGCTTGCCTTGTCTTTTTGCTAACATCTGGGTAATTATTAAGAGCTTTAGAAACGGTCGTACTTGAAAATCCAGTTTTTTTTGCTAAATCATAGATTGTAATCATCTTTGTCTCCTCTGGATCGAAAGCGCTTTCGTTGATGTTATTATATCCCAGCATTTTTGGATAAGCAATAGCTTTTTTTATAAAAATGAGAAAGTTTTTGAATGACTAGAAAAGACAAGTAAACGAGCTACTTGTCTTTTTCTTAAGCTAATTTATATCCCCAATAAATTCATCAACGATCCGATTAAATCGGTCAGTTTCTTCTATAAATGGACAGTGGCAGCTATCTTCAAATATAACGAGTTTTGCGTTAGGGATTTCACGTTCTAAGTGTTCCCCTGCTGCTACTGGGATGAGCTTTTCTTCTTTTCCAAAACACAGTAGCGTTGGTTTCGTGATTTTATTTAAATAAGGACGGCAGTCAATGATCGATTGATCGAATAAAATAGCACTCGCAATGGAAGCTGGCATTTTCGTTGTCTCCTCTAACATCCACTCAAGCTCAGATTGAGATCGGTCCTCTTTAAACATGAGAGGAATAAACCCTTGAAGCAATTCCTTCTGATCGGATTGAATGTCTCTCATCATTCCTGTAAGTGCTGGGAGATCGAATGCACCTATATCAAAATCAGGCCATTTGAAGTCAGATGCGAGCTCATCAACAATAACTGTTCCCTTCACATTGTCTTCACCGAACTGATGCAAATATTCCCAAATGACAAAGGCTCCCATTGACCAACCAACTAACGTGACTTCCTTTAAATGAAGTTCATCGATGAATTTCTTAAGATCACGAGCATAGTTTGCTACCGTATGACCTTTCTGAACATGAGAGGATTGCCCATGACCTCTTAGGTCCAGAGAAATTGCTCGATACTTCTGTCTAAAGTAAGGAAGCTGCTTTTTGAAAAAACGGCTACTCATCCAAACACCGTGAATAAAGATGACTGGACTCCCCATTCCCACATCTTCATAATAAAGTTCCAGATCATCTTCAAGATTCATGAATGGCATTGTTATCCCTCCTAATAGTAAGAAATCATTGCTGTTCTTCCTGATTGCGTTGTTAACTTGAGTGTAGCACGAGCATCATTCGATACGTATGCAAGAACCCGCTCTTTTATCCATATATTGCTCGACAACATTCGAGCTAGTTCGGGTGGTGACAGGCACTACCTATGCTAGAATATGAGGGAGAGCATGATAAAAAATGTGAAGGAGGAGTTACAATGGGCATTTTAAGCGGATTTATGGGAAATGCTTCAACGATGAAGAAAGAAGATGTGAAGAAAGAACTGTCTAACATTCTTGCTGACACAGAAGAGGTGAATGCTGCGTTTAAGCTTGTCAGAGATTTAATCGTGTTCACAGACAAACGGCTTTTATTTGTTGACAAGCAAGGTATGACAGGCAAGAAAGTAGAATATCATTCTGTTCCATACAAGAGCATTTCGCACTTCAGCATTGAGACGGCGGGACCCTTCGATCTTGATGCAGAGCTTAAAATCTGGGTCTCTAGTTCACAGACTCCTACTTTCTCAAAACAGTTTAAGAAGGATGATAGCATCTATACAATCCAAAAAATTCTTACGGAGCTTTGCGGATAAAATTGAGATCAATTCAAAAGCAGAATCCCTCAAAAGGAATTCTGCTTTTCATTTAATATCGCATTCCCATTATCCTACTTATCCTACTTCTTCTACCTTCTCTTCTAGTATCTGGTTCATTCTCTCTTCCTTTGTCATATAGGCAACTGTTAAACCAGTCCATGCAAAGACAACCGAAAGAATAGGCACGAGATAATTTAAAACCGCATATGGCGCATAGTCAATCACAGAAACTCCTAACGTACCAAAGATAAATACAGCACACGTATTCCACGGGACAAACACAGAAGTCAATGTCCCGCCATCCTCGATCGCCCTTGATAAATTTTTGGGATGGAGATTTAACTCCCTATATCTTTTCACATACATCCGACCTGGTAGTACCACTGATATATATTGTTCTGCCGTTAACACATTTGTCGCAAAAGCAGACATAACTGTCGTCGTTAACAGCCCTTTTGCTGTTTTTGCTATTTTAATAATTTGATTCACAATTGCATGAAGCATACCTGTGTTTTCTAGTATTCCACCAAACGTCATCGCACAAATAACGAGAGAAACGGTATACATCATATCGTCTATGCCACCTCGATTGAAAAGTTCATCGATTGTGGCATTTCCTGTTTCAATGAAAAACCCGCTTTGCAATGTATTGACCGCTGTTCCTACATCACCGCCCTGCACAAAAACATCAGCAAGAAAACCCAGAATAATACCAGAAATTAAGGAAGGGATAACGGGTACTTTTTTTGATACTAATAAAATTACTAGAGCTGGCGCTATAAGGAGCCAAGGTGATATAACGAATTGGTCTTGTAACACTTTCATAATCGCTTCGATTTTCTCAAAATCAATCTTATTCGAGGCAAATTTTGTTCCTAAATACCAGTAAACACATAGAGCGATGATAAAGGCTGGCACTGTGGTATACGTCATATGCTTAATATGCTCGAACAAATTTGCCCCTACTGTCCCTGAAGCGAGATTCGTCGTATCTGAAAGAGGGGACATTTTATCCCCAAAGTACGCTCCTGAAATAATCGCTCCAGCAACCATCCCTGAAGGAATGTCCATGCTCATTCCTATTCCCATACCTGCAATACCGATTGTTCCCATTGTGGACCACGAACTTCCCGTCGCAATCGAGACAATTGCACAAATAACTGCAATAGACACTAAGAAAAAACCCGGCGATATGAGCTTTAAACCATAATAAAACATCGTCGCAACAATTCCTCCGCCAATCCATGCACCTATCACAATCCCTACAAGAATGATGATAACCACTGCTGGTAACGAAAGACGAATTCCTTTATAAATACTAGATTCGATTTCATTCCAACTGAAACCAACAAACCACGCAATGAAAGCGGATACAACAGCACCTAAAATAAGAGGAATATGGGCACTTCCTTCAAAAACGACAATGGTAAAAACCATCGCAACAATCATAGCTATAAACGGAACAATTGCTAAACCAAAAGTCATCTGTTTACCGGTTCTCCTCATTCGCTTACCTCCAGTTTGATTCATGGTCTACCTATGTACCCTTTCTGCCTAAACAGAAAAGGGTGGCGCGCTTATATTTCATCAATCACTACCGGTTATTAACAAATCATCCCTCAATGTTCCTAACACTGTAACAGGTGTGACCTCTTCTCCCTGACTCACTTCTATTGAAAGGAGATGTCCACTTACTCCAACATTAATATGTTCAAGTTTACCTTCCCCTGTTTTAACTAAAAACAATGTTTTCCACTCATATACATGATCCAATGGCTGTGTAACGACCTGCTCAATTGTTCCATAGTAAGGACTGTTGATTGTATGAACGATCTCATTCATTCTTTCATCCTCCCTTTCGTCACAATAATATAGAAACCGCTCGATCTAAACCCAACCTCGAAACTTTGAAGCTTCTGCCATCTTTCGAATTCCCGCCATATAAGCTGCTAACCTTGTATCAACGTGGTAAGTTTTTGAGATTTCATAAACTTTCGCAAAAGACTCAACGATCACTTTTCGCAACCTTGCTTCTACTTCTTCTTCGGTCCAATAGTATCCCTGATTATTTTGGACCCATTCAAAATACGAGACTGTCACACCACCTGAACTTGCCAATACATCAGGTACAAGTAAAATACCCCGCTTTGTTAAGATTTTGGTAGCTTCGATTGTTGTCGGTCCATTAGCAGCTTCTACTACAATGGAAGCTTTAATGGCTGAAGCATTTTCGATTGTAATTTGATTTGAAATCGCAGCTGGTACAAGAATATCGCAGTCTAACTCAAGGAGCTCCTTATTCGTAATCGTGTTGTTAAATAAAGTTGTCACCGTTCCAAAACTATCGCGCCGATCTAGCAAGTCATCAATATCAAGGCCTTTAGAATCATAAATCGCACCATAGGCATCAGAAATTCCAATGATTATAGCCCCAGCATCATGCATGAATTTCGCTAAGAAACTCCCAGCATTGCCAAACCCCTGAATGACTACGCGTGCTCCTTGTAGATTGATTCCTTTTTTTCTAGCAGCCTCTTCAATGCAGATCGTTACACCACGAGCTGTTGCAGTTTCTCTTCCATGAGAGCCACCAAGCACCACTGGTTTACCCGTAATGAATCCAGGAGAATCGAATTCACGAATCCGACTGTATTCATCCATCATCCATGCCATAATTTGTGAATTTGTAAAAACATCTGGAGCAGGAATATCTTTTGTGGGCCCAACAATCTGACTGATTGCACGAACATAGCCACGGCTTAACCTTTCCAATTCGCGAAAAGACATCTCGCGCGGATCACAAATGATCCCACCCTTCCCTCCGCCGTACGGTAAATTGGCGATCCCGCATTTTAAGCTCATCCATAAAGATAGCGCCTTCACTTCATCTTCATTTACCTCTGGATGAAATCGCACCCCACCTTTTGTTGGTCCCACCGCATCATTATGTTGGGACCGATATCCGGTAAAAATACGAACCTTATCATTATCCATTCGCACAGGAATACGGACAGTTAGCATTCTCATTGGTTCTTTTAAAAGTTCATACATCTCATCTGAATAGCCTAATTGATCCAGCGCTTCCTTCACGACAATTTGAGTGGAGTGAAATAAATTCAGTGATTCCGTATCTTGTTTTTCATCCTGCTTTAATTGTTGGCTAACTGCCGTTTCCATGTATACACCTCATCTTATTAATTTTTCTTACTTTGACAACACACTTACGATTTTAGCTATGGCCCAATCTAGATCTTCACGTGAGATCACGAGCGGTGGCGCAAATCGAATCACCGTATCATGTGTTTCTTTACATAAAAGCCCTTCTTCTTTTAACTTTTCGCAGTATGGTCTTGCTGACTCTGTTAATTCAACTCCGATAAATAACCCTTTACCGCGCACTTCTTTAATAAGAGGGTTATCGATTTCTTTTAATTTTTCTTGAAAATAGTTCCCAAGCTCGAGTGACCGCTGAGCTAACTGTTCATTTTCCAATACGTCGAGGGCTGCAACCGATACTGCGCACCCAAGTGGATTCCCACCAAATGTAGAACCATGTGACCCGGGATTAAACACCCCAAGGATCTCTTCATTTGCTGCAATACACGAAATCGGGAAAACACCACCGCCAAGTGCCTTTCCAAGTATATAAATATCCGGCTCAACATCTTCCCAATCGCAGGCGAACGTTTTACCAGAGCGACCTAGCCCGGCCTGTATTTCATCTGCTACGTAAAGAACATTGTTTTCTTTACATACGTCATAAGCTTCTTTCAAAAACCCTTCAGGCGGAATCACAATCCCTGCTTCTCCTTGAATCGGTTCAAAGAGAAAAGCAGCCGTGTTTGGCGTGATGGCTTTTCTTAGCGCTTCTATATCACCATAGGGAATTAATTTTATTCCAGGTAACATCGGCCCAAATCCTCGTTGATATTCCGCCTCAGAAGAAAGTGATACAGCCGTCATTGTTCTGCCATGGAAATTTCCTACACATGCAATAATTTCCGCCTGATTTTCAGAAACACCTTTCACATCATAGGCCCATCTTCGAACCGTCTTAATCGCCGTTTCAACCGCCTCTGCACCAGTATTCATCGGAAGAACTTTCGCTTTATTCGTTAGCTTTGCTACCTTTTCATAAAAAGGAGCCAATTGGTCGTTATGAAAAGCTCGGGATGTTAATGTGATGCGATCCGCTTGATCTTTTAAAGCTTGAATAATCTTCGGATGACGATGTCCCTGGTTTACTGCTGAATAAGCGCTCAGCATATCCATGTATTGGTTACCTTCAGGGTCTTTTACCCAAACCCCTTCCGCTTCCGTAATAACAATTGGTAACGGATTATAATTATTCGCTCCAAGTTGAGTTGTTTTTTCAATCAGGTTTTCAGTCGTTGTTTTAGTCTTCATTTTCTTCCTCCTTTAAAAGTTGCCTCATCCGGAAGAGCAAAAAATGACACCGCTCTTCTTTCCCCTTAGTAATAAGCAAGTTTTATGCCAACTTTTAATTATGGGTTAAGCATAAGGATGACGGGGATTATTCAATTCGGATGCGCAAAATATTTTTGCACACAGTTGATCTATTTTGCATGTATACGCAAAATATTATTGCAACCCATGTACTTCCAAACATACAATAGCGATAGCAGTAAAGGAGGTATGTATATTGGATAACACCACTGAGAATGACTGTAAATCTCTTAAAACCATGAACCAGGTATATAAAAAAATCATCGATGAAATCGATGTTGGTGTTCATGTGATCGACGAGAAAGGCAAAACGATCATTTATAATCCGAAAATGATGCAAATTGAAGCAATGGATCACCAGGATGTGCTTGATAAATATTTATTAGATGTTTTCATGTTCTCTGCAAATGAAAGCAGCACGCTCGTTAAGGCACTTCAAAAGGGGATCGAGACGTCAAATGTGAAGCAAACCTATTTTAATAATAAAGGGAAGGAAATCACGACAATTAATCAATCATTTCCTATTTTGGAAAATGGTACTATTAAAGGCGCTGTCGAAATTTCTAACGATGTGACTAAATTAGAACGGTTAATCCGAGATAATATGAATCGAAAAGGGAACACGCGCTTTACATTTGATAGCATTATTGGAGAAAGTCCTACGATACAAGAGGTAATTGAAAATACAAAACGCAGTACGAGAACGTCGTCGTCTGTTTTAATCGTAGGGGAAACCGGTACGGGGAAAGAATTATTCGCGCAAAGCATTCACAATGGAAGCCATCGCTCCTCGGCTCCATTTATCTCACAAAATTGCGCAGCACTGCCGGATAACTTAATTGAAAGCCTACTCTTCGGGACAAAGCGTGGTGCTTTTACAGGTGCCACGGAACGACCAGGGTTATTTGAACAAGCAGAAGGCGGAACGTTATTACTTGATGAAATCAATTCTTTAAGTATGAATTTACAAGCAAAGCTATTACGAGTTCTCCAGGAAAAAACAATTCGGCGCATTGGTGACACAGATGATAAGATCATTGACGTCAGAATCATCGCTACAATGAACGAAGACCCCATTGAAGCTATTGCTAATGAACGGATGCGCAAAGACTTGTATTATCGTCTTGGGGTTGTGACATTATTTATCCCTCCACTAAGAGAAAGGAAAGAGGATATCTCTTTGTTAGTGGATTCCTTTATTTTAAAATACAATGATCTCTTTCAAATGGATGTGAAAGGGGTAGATGCCGAAGTCTCTGCGTCTTTCAAAGCTTACAATTGGCCTGGGAATGTTCGAGAATTAGAGCATATTATTGAAGGAGCGATGAATTTAATGATGAGCGAAGATGTCATTGACTATTCTCATCTACCTATTCAGTATCGTAATAAATCGCCAATACAAAAAGAAAGTCATTTGATTGAGCCAGAGGAGCTCCCCATTCATTCTTCCAACCAAACCATTCCATTGAAAGAGAAGATGGAGAAAGCAGAAAAAGTTTATATTCAAAAGGTGCTTCATGAAAACAAAGGTAATATCTCAAAAACAGCACAATTACTAGGTTTAAGCAGACAAAGCTTACAATATCGATTAAGGAAATTCGGATTTCAAACGATGAAATAACCGATGCAAAGAGATAACAGGTCATACCTGAGAAAGTAATCAGCTCTCTCAGGTTCATTCCCTCACAAGATCAAAACCTTTATAATGGAAAGCAACCGCTTTATTATTCGACACAATTTGACTTAAACCGGGTGGTGACAGGCACTGATGTTTGAACTCTTGCTTACGATGCTGGAGAGACTTGGCATAATTGTTACGATTGCGTTTGTGTTAACACGCTTTCGCTTCTTTAGAGATATGATTTACAGCGATCAGCTCGCTCGGAAGCAACAGTATGTTGCGATTGGTTTCTTCGGTTTTTTTGGGATCATCGGTACATATACCGGACTGACATTCAGTACAGACTCACTTCAATTTAATTCTTGGCCACTTGAAGTGTCTTCTGACGAAGCAATCGCCAATTCCAGGGTGATCGGTGTCGTACTTGCAGGCCTTCTTGGAGGAAAGAGAGTTGGCTTTGGTGCCGGTCTTATCGCAGGGTTTCATCGCTATATGCTTGGAGGATTCACAGCACTGGCATGTGGACTTGCCTCGATAATTGCGGGACTTATTGCCGGCTCCCTACATAAACGAAATCGTCATGTAAAACTCCATTCAGCTTTTATGATCGGTGCAGGTGCAGAAACGGTTCAAATGCTCATTATCCTGCTTCTATCTAAGCCGTTCGAAAACGCAATCGCTCTCGTTGAAGTCATTGGGATTCCAATGATTCTCGCAAACGGTATTGGCTGTGCTCTCTTCCTATTAATTATTAAAAATGTCGTAAACGAGGAAGAAAAAGCCGGTGCCCTGCAGGCTCAAAAAACTCTTCGTATCGCGGATCAAACGCTCGGGTATCTCAGAAAAGGGCTTTCCGAAGCTTCTGCGAAAGAAGTCTGCCAGATTCTTCATCGTGAAATTGAAGGTAGTGCAGTCGCGATAACAGACCGAACACACATTTTAAGTCATGTTGGGCTTGCGAACGACCATCACCAATCAGGACACGAAATTCAAACGACCATTACGAAAGACGTCATTCATAATGGTGAGATTGTTGTAGCAAACGATCAGACCATTCACTGCGCTGAGAAAGACTGTCCGCTCGGAGCTGCCATCATTGCCCCACTCAAACAGCGAGGAAAAACGATCGGCACCCTAAAATTTTATTTCCGATCGGAAAAAGAGATTACCCATATTATCACCGAGCTCGTTCTCGGTCTCAGCAACCTGCTCAGTAACCAGCTCGAAATCGCTGAAGCGGATAAAGCCTATCAGCTCGCAAAAGAAGCCGAGATCAAAGCATTACAAGCACAAATCAGTCCACATTTTCTGTTTAATTCGCTTAATACGATTATTTCGTTAATTCGAATCGAACCTGATAAAGCACGTAAATTACTCGTTTCCCTTTCACACTTTTTAAGACAGAATTTATCTGGAACGACGGCGAACATGACTTCGCTTAATCAAGAGTTAAAGCACGTGAAAGCCTACCTGGAAATAGAAGAGGCACGATTCGTCGATCGCCTCACAGTAAACTACAAGATTGATGAAAGTGCGTTAACGATGAATCTACCTCCTCTCACGCTCCAACCTATTGTTGAAAATGCAATTAAACATGGGATTAAAAATAAAAATACAGACTGCTTAGTTGAAATCAGCATTACGCGTCATTCAAATGGCACGGTCGTCTGTGTAACGGATAACGGAGAGGGGATTCCTCCAAAGCGACTTGATCAGCTTGGAAAAATGCACGTTTCATCTGATCTTGGAACAGGACTCGGACTCTATAACGTGAATCGCCGCTTATCAATGTTGTATGGCAACAAAGCTACACTTCAAATTCGTAGTACCTTATATGAAGGAACGACCATTTGCTTTATGATTCCAACCACGGAGGACAAATAAATGAACGTAATGAATATTTTGATCGTTGATGATGAGCGTTACAGTCGTCAGGAACTTGTCCACTTACTCGGTCAGTTCCAATCAGTGAACGTTTGCGGTGAAGCTGATTCTGGTGAATCAGCTGTTGTGAAAGCTGTACAGCTTCACCCTGACGTGGTTTTTCTTGATGTTGAAATGCCAGGCATGAATGGTATGGAAGCTGCAAGAGCTCTACATGAATTAAAAAAACCGCCGCACATCGTTTTTGCGACAGCCTATCCAGAATTTGCCGCGGAAGCCTTTCGCTATGAAGCGGTTGACTACCTTCTGAAACCTTATGATGAAGAACAGCTTCGCCAGACGGTTCAGCGGTTAAAGAAACTGATGCAGGTATCAATGAAAGAAGAACCTTTACCAAAAAAGGGCAAGCTCTCGGTGGACGTCGAAGGGGAAATTCATTACCTTGATCCCAACGATATCCTCTTTATCTTTCGAGATGATAAAGTCTCCCGCATCATTGTCAAAAATGCCGAGTATGAAGTGAAGATCGCACTAAAAGAACTTGAAAATCGCCTATCCTCGTTCTCCTTTTTTAGAATTCACAAAGGATACCTTGTTAACCTTCACTATGTAACGCGGCTAACTCCATGGTTTAACGGGGCTTATCAGCTTGAATTAGAGGGTGTTGAAGAAAAATTATCCGTTAGCCGGAATTATGTAAAAGCGCTTCGGACCGAGCTCGAATTGTGAACGACTAGTGCATCTTAATGTCTCATTTAGACATTTTAAGCCTACTTTTAGACATGTTGTAACGAAAGTCATCTTTTCTTCCCTCTCATCTCTTATACTTTATGTAAACGCATACATCGAACGGAAAGGGATGATTTTATGTATACATTTCTAGCAGGAATTGCACTACTTATTATTGGTTATTTTACTTATGGAAAGTTTGTTGAGAAGGTTTTCGGCGTAAAGGAAGCGCGTCAAACGCCTGCCTACACGCATCAGGATGGCGTTGACTATCTTCCTATGAACACAAAGAAAAACTCTTTGATCCAACTATTGAATATTGCAGGTGTTGGCCCAATTTTCGGCCCGATCCTTGGTGCACTCTATGGACCAGTTGCTTTTCTCTGGATCGTATTCGGCTGTATTTTCGCAGGAGCTGTTCACGATTACCTTACAGGAATGATCTCCATCCGTAACAGGGGCGCTCACTTACCTGAACTTGCAGGGAAATTTCTTGGAAAAGTGATGAAGCACGTTGTGAATGCATTCGCTGTGCTTCTTCTCCTTCTAACGGGAACTGTGTTTGTAACAGCACCAGCTGGACTATTAAATAACTTGATGAACGGCTGGGCAACGATGGGCCTTATTCTAGGCGCGATTTTTGTATACTATATCCTAGCCACGTTGCTACCGATTGATAAAATCATCGGACGCTTCTATCCGATTTTTGGCGCACTTCTTCTTATTAGTGCACTTGGTGTTGGTGCTGGGCTTGTGTTTACTGGTGCACCGATTCCAGAAATCACCCTAAGCAACTTTCACCCTGACAACGCACCAGTCTTTCCATTACTATTCTTAACAATCTCTTGCGGCGCACTTTCTGGTTTTCACGCCACACAAACGCCAATCATTTCGCGTACAACGCAAAATGAAAAACAAGGTCGTAACATCTTCTACGGTATGATGATTGCTGAAGGTGTTATTGCGATGATTTGGGCTGCTGCTGCTATGAGCTTATTCAATGGCCCGGTTGGGTTAAATGAACTACTTGCAAACGGTGGTCCCGCCGCCATTGTAAGTGAAGCTTCTACGCTCATGCTCGGTGCAATCGGCGGAACGCTTGCCATTCTTGGTGTTATCGTCCTTCCAATTACGTCTGGCGATACAGCCTTCAGAAGTGCTCGTATGATTATTGCAGACTACTTTAATTACTCACAGCGTAAAGTAACAAATCGTCTCTGGATCGCACTACCGCTTTTCGTTGTTGCATTTGGGCTTACGAAAATTGATTTCACCCTTCTATGGAGATACTTCTCATGGGCAAACCAGTCTACAGCGATGATTGCCTTATGGGTTGGTGCAATGTACTTGTTTATTGCAAAGAAAAACTACTGGATTGCGACGATTCCAGCGATTTTCATCACGATGGCAACGACCACTTACATTCTAAATGCACCAATCGGCTTTCGCTTACCGATGAACGTCGCTTACATTGGGGCAACCATCATTACGATCGCTGTTATTGTAGCTTTCTTCTACTCTGCTCGTAAGCAACGTGCTGCCAACATTCCACTGGAAATCGATATTTCCGGTTGGGACAAGGACAGCGTTGCATAAAGGATACGTTGAACAGACAATCCCCTTTGACGGATGATAAAGGTGTGATAATATGGGCTGCTGTCATTCAAAAAACAAAACTACTCTTGATGAAGAGGAGGAACGAATCAACGAAAAGGGAAAAGAACACCTCCCTCTTTTCGGTAAACTCATTCTAAGTGGTTTGTTCTTAGGCGGAATCGCGTTAATTACCTATTTATAAACGAAAAGAACGGAGATCACTTTCTTGATCTCCGTTCTTTTTCGTTTAGCCATCATGTTATAGGCATATGAGGTACTCGATTCGGATTGTATTGATCTAACCATTGATTTGATTCTTGAATTATCCAATCGCCAAACCCATTCAAAAAACGAGTTATTTCATCTGCAGAGTTTGAAGGAACGATCGCATAAGTTATGGCCTGCTTCATATCTTGTTCTTTCTGTGAATAAAAAGCGCTAAATAACGCATACGCTGGATAAAGATCTCTTGTATACATCGCCTTTTGTTCCATTACAAGCGCAAGTCCACTACGAACAATTATTTTCATAATCCATGTACAGCAATCCGCAATATCTTCCGCATCTTTATTGCCGAGCAGCTCTTTTTTTGCTTGATTAATATGTTTTCGCAGCTGAATGAGATGATCATTGGCAAGGGCTCGGTCTGGCTTATAATTCGGAATATCATTTGTCACGTCGTTTCCGTATACACAGAGACTGGACGTTTTGAGCATAAATGGAATGATTGAAAAGCGCGTTAATTTTTCTAGCTTTCGATGTGAAAAGAAACTTACCTCACAACCACTCACCCATGGAAATTCATGTGTTAGTTTTTTATTTAGGAGCTCAGCTACTTTTTCATTATCTTGGTCCGTTAAAACTATGAAATCAAGATCCGATATACCCTCAATCCCATTCCCCTTTGGCACTGATCCCCTTAAGTAAATGCTGCTTATAGGGATTGCTAGAGTTAAAATTTCAACAGCACGATTGATCGCATTTCGATAGTTTCGATCAATTTTCTCCCACGACGTATCGTTTACCAAATAGCCTTCCTCATCCACTCCATAAAATGACCCCAATGGTTTAATCTCGTCCATCCAGCACCTCCTCTATTCTACTTTTATCATAGCTACTTTATTTCTTTTAATAAAGCGTTGTTATTTAGTTTCAATTCCATTCCTGTCCAATCCTCCTCTACGTTTATTTCATAGAGTAATAATGTATCTAGCAAGTTCGGAGAGTTTCGTGACTCTTACACTAAACGAGAAATGAGGAATAAAATGTCTTATCACGAGGAATTCAATAATAATGTTGGCAGATGTGTAGCCATTCGCTGCCACGATGGCACAACGCACTACGGATACATCGACCACTGTGATCGTGAAAATGTCTACCTGCGCCCGATGGAGGGCGGCGGAAATGACGGTCCCGGCTTTGGTAGCTACTTTTTTTTCGGGGCGGCTCTCATTGCAGTCGGTCTCGCCTCCATCGCTGCTTATAGTTGGTCACCTTTCTTTTTCTGGTAAAACAAAAAACGCTCAAAATTCGAGCGTTTTTTTACATAGATTTCTCATTTAATCATGTTTTTTACCTTTTAAAATTAATTTTATATGTAAGCCTTCTCATGTGATCTTTGTCACATATGAGCAATTAAATCCACGTTATATTATGTATGTGAAAGACATCACAAACAATAGATTGGTGGAATTGACATGAAAAATGAACGATATACAACGAGAGTCGCTGTCATTGGTACAGGGTTTGTTGGGACAAGCTATGCTTTCGCCTTATTAAATCAAGAAGTTGTAAATGAAATGGTTCTCATTGACTTAAATAAAGAAAAAGCTGAAGGAGAAGCAAGAGATTTAAATCACGGGATGCCGTTTGGATCAGCTATGAGAATTTGGGCAGGGGATTATGAAGACTGTCGAGATGCTGACATTGTCGTAATTACAGCTGGCGCAAATCAGAAGCCTGGGGAAACGAGACTTGACCTTGTTGAGAAAAATGTAAACATCTTCAAGGGAATTGTGACTGCCGTTATGGAGAGTGGTTTTGACGGACTATTCATCGTTGCAACGAATCCAGTGGATATTCTATCTTACGCTACATGGAAATTCTCAGGTCTACCAAAGGAACGCGTCATTGGTTCAGGTACGATTCTCGATACCGCTAGACTTCGTTATTTAATCGGAGATCACTTTCAGGTCGATTCCCGAAATGTTCACGCCTATATTCTCGGTGAACATGGCGACACAGAACTTCCAGTATGGAGCCACGCGACAGTGAGTAGCCGCCCAGTAACGCAAATGCTCACAGAAGAAGAGATGCCTGTACTTGACGATATCTTTACGAACGTCCGCGATGCAGCATACCACATCATTAATCGAAAAGGCGCAACTTATTACGGTATTGCAATGGGACTTGTTCGTCTCACCAAAGCGATTCTAAGAAACGAAAGCTCTATCCTAACGATTTCCACATTAATGCAAGGTGAATATGGTCTTAATGACATCTATATTGGCGTACCTGCAATTATCGACAGAAACGGTATTCGAGAAATTGTGGAGCTTGTCCTCACAGAGACCGAGATGAAGCAACTACATCATTCTGCAAGGACGTTACGAGAAGCAATGAATCCCTGTTTTGAGACAGTGAAATGAAACCCTACTATAACGCATAAGAGGTGATCCCCCATGGAAACATGGACACAAATATATGACCCATTTAATAACATCTGGCTATCCGCTTTTATTGCTCTTATCCCGATTATCTTTTTCTTTCTTGCTCTTACCGCTTTTCGAATGAAAGGGCATATCGCTGCTACGGTTACAGTGATGCTCGCTATCGTGATTGCGATCCTCTTCTATGATATGCCGATCACGATGGTTGCAGCCACAACTGGTTACGGATTTGCATTTGGATTATGGCCAATTTCTTACATCGTTATTGGCGCGGTCTACCTTTATAAACTTTCTGTAAAAAGTGGGCAATTCGATATTATCAGGAGTTCTATTGTATCCATTACAGATGACAAACGAATTCAAATGTTGCTCGTCGCCTTTTCATTCAATGCGTTTCTTGAAGGCGCAGCTGGTTTTGGAGCACCGATTGCGATTACAGCAGCCCTTCTTGTCGGACTTGGATTTGAACCACTTAAAGCAGCTGGACTATGTTTAATCGCCAATACAGCTAGCGGCGCTTTTGGCGCAATGGGAATCCCTGTCATTGTTGCTGGTCAAGTAAGTGGACTCGCCCCAATGGAAATTGGGCAATTTCTCGGAACGTCTCTTCCCTTTATCTCTTTCACAATTCCATTCCTACTCGTCGTCATTATGGATGGTATGAAAGGCTTGAAAAAAGTATGGCCAGCAGCTCTCGTTGCCGGTAGCACATATGCCATTACTCAATGGGCGACAGTCACATTTATTGGACCTGAACTCCCTAACATTACGTCTTCCATCGTTAGTTTAGTAGCGGTAGCTGTATTCGTGAAAATGTGGCATCCAAAAATGCAGCAAAACCATACGATTGATCCTGAAGTTGAAGCACAGCTGGCTGTTTCTCTTGACCCTGAAGCTCAGCTAACAGCTGGCCGAATTTTAAAAGCATGGTCTCCGTTCATTGCTTTAACAGCAATGGTCACAATTTGGAGTCTAAAGCCTTTCAAGAATTTATTTGTAGAAGGTGGATTACTTGAAGCAACGATCCTTCAAATTCCTGTACCCGGACTCCATAATCTCGTTATTAAAACAGCACCAATTGTAAGTGAACCTACACCATATGGGGCTATGTTGAAACTTGATCTTCTTTCAGCAACAGGAACGGCCATCTTCATCGCTGCAATCCTATCCATTTTCATTCTTAGAATGAGCCCTAAAGCAGCGCTAGAAGCTTTTGTTGAAACAGTAAAAGAACTTCAAAAGCCGGTTCTTACAATTATGATGGTGCTAGGATTCGCCTTCATCGCAAATTATAGTGGAATGAGCTCTACATTAGGTCTAGCCCTTGCTGCAACAGGTGGCGTCTTCCCGTTCCTCTCTCCACTTCTTGGATGGATTGGCGTATTCTTAACAGGTTCTGTTACATCTAACAACGCACTATTCGGGAATCTACAACAGATTACCGCTCAACAAATTGCTGTTCTTCCGATGGTGCTCGTTGCTGCGAATACAGCAGGTGGCGTGATGGCAAAAATGCTATCTCCACAGTCTATCGCCGTTGCAACAGGAGCGGTTGGTCTTGTAGGACGCGAAGGCGATCTGTTCCGCTTCACACTTAAATATAGCTTCGTCTTTCTTCTTATCACCGGTGTGATCACTTTCTCTCAAGCCATTTTTATAAGCTAACATTTCATTTAGGGGTCAGGAAACTGACTCCTTCTTTTGTGGTGCACAATTTGGACATCCTTTTTCGGAACATGTCCAAACAGATGAGTCAATTTGTCCATATACTGTTATCAGTAGTTCGTTAATGAGGAGTGAAAACAAATGGGTTGTTTGATACGCGGGCCAGTGGTGATTACTAACAATAGCGGTACAGTCGTTCAATGTGCGCACACCATCTCTCCGATCTCCGTAAGTAATACGGTTAGCGGATCCGGTGGGAGTAATACGGGATCATTTATGATTGTAAATAATTTTTATAGCGTTGCAAGAGGCATAAAGCTAGGTAACTAGGCATCATTATTCTTTTTACGCAGTAAAGCCAATCGTTTATTGATTGGCTTTTTAAAGTGCACTATCTGATGAAAGTGGCACGTGATATGCGATAATGAAGGTGCATGTAATTTCGATCAGAGAGGTGGTTAAGAACGTGGAGAAAATTTTCTATGGTGAAAACGAAAATCAATTTGGTGAATTGCGTCTTCCGAAAGGAGATGGCCCGTTTCCAGTTGCCATTGTCATTCACGGGGGCTTTTGGAGAAAGCATTTTACACTCGAGATCATGAGAGAAGTAGCGGAAGATTTAACAGCGAGTGGGTTTGCCACATGGAATATTGAATACCGTCGAACTGGACAAGAAGGTGGTGGCTATCCTGGAACACTTACTGATGCGGCACAAGCAACTGACTACATAAGGACACTTGCAGAAACCTATCCGCTCGACCTGAACAAAGTGGTTACGATTGGACATTCAGCTGGGGGCCATCTTGCTACATGGATTGCTGCTCGTCACCGCATCGATAAGAATAGTAAATTATTCATTACGGACAACCCTCTTCCTATTCACGGAGTGGTTAGCCTTGCAGGTGTGAACGACCTTGAAATGATGCACGGAGTTCATGAGTACAGAGACCAAGTCCTCTCTCTTGAGCCAAATAACCCTACTGCAGAACTACTAGGCGGTTCCCCTCAAGAATACCCGGAGCGCTACAAAAATGCTTCCCCTGTGGAACTTCTTCCCCTTGGGGTCCAACAAATTCTCGTTCACGGTGCACTAGATATAAATGTCCCCATCGGTATTAGTGATTATTATCAACGCGAAGCTGAAGGCGAGGGCGATTTGATTAAACTTATCGAGCTTCCTTCAGCAGAACACTTTATGTTGACCGATACGACTTCATTTGCCTGGGAAACAATCAAAGAAGAAATACAGTTATTGGTTGAACACTAACAAATAAAACCCCTGTGCGCTCTATATGTTTGATAGAGCGCACAGGGGTTTTGGGTTTTATACCGACTCTTTCGTTTCAATCGGTTTGCCAAGGACATTCTGATTGTAATTCTTCCCCCACTCATACATGGAGTCGAGTATGGGCATTAATGTTTCACCTTGCTCGGTAAGGGAATACTCTACCTTCGGAGGGACAACTGGGTACACTTCTCGATGAACAATTTGGTCATCTTCTAATTCTCTTAGCTGATTTACTAGCATACGCTGTGTAATTCCCGGCATAAGGGACTTTAACTCACCAAATCGTTTCGTACCCTGCTTGCCTAAATGCCATAAAATCAGCATTTTCCACTTGCCCCCGATAACCGCAAGCGTTAATTCTTTTTCACAGTAAAATGTTTTATCCTGGGTGCGTGACACGAAATCACCTCCGTATAAGCCCATTATAACCCATAGTATACTTTTTGACACTATGTAAGTTTAATGTGCGTACTTACATTAATAGATCGTAAGCAGTATACTTGCTACTACACCAACAGATCGATTATATTGGTGTCTGACAAGAGAGACAGAAAAAATATGGATCGGGAGTGAACGTATTATGAAATTACAGCTAGCATTAGATTTGGTAAATACAGAAGAAGGTATTGAACTAGTAAAAGAAGTTCAGGAACATATTGACATCGTAGAAATCGGTACGCCGATCGTCATCAATGAAGGTCTTCGTGCTGTCAAAGAAATGAAAGCAGCATTCCCTAACCTTGAAGTTCTTGCAGACCTTAAAATTATGGATGCTGCAGGTTATGAAGTTATGAAAGCCTCTGAATCGAATGCAGATATCATCACAATTCTTGGTGCCGCTGAAGATGAATCAATTAAAGGTGCTGTTGAAGAAGCGAAGAAACAAGGTAAAGAAATCCTTGTTGATATGATGGCAGTAAAAGATCTCGCAACTCGTGCGAAAGAAGTAGATGCGCTAGGCGTTGACTATATTTGTGTTCACACTGGTTATGATCTTCAAGCAAAAGGCCAGAATTCTTTCGAAGACCTTGAAACAATCAAAGGCGTCGTAAAGAATGCGAAAACCGCTATCGCTGGTGGCATTAAGCTTGATTCTCTTGAAGAAGTTGTAAAAGTACAACCAGACCTTGTCATCGTAGGTGGCGGTATTACTGGTGAAGACGATAAAAAAGCCGTTGCATCTAAAATGCAAGAACTTATTAAAGGATAACCAATCATGCAGACTACTCACTATTTAGCTGAAATTATTGATGAGCTAAATCGTTCAGTAGATCTCATTGCTGACGATGAAGCTGAACAGCTCGCGAACGAAATCCTCGGAGCAAACAAGGTTTTCGTTGCTGGCGGTGGCCGCTCCGGCTTTATGGCAAAGTCCTTTGCCATGCGCATGATGCATATGGGCATTGATGCTTACGTTGTTGGCGAAACGGTTACACCTAACTTTGAAGAAGATGATCTAATCATCATCGGATCAGGTTCTGGTGAAACAAAGCAGCTCGTCTCTATTGCGAAGAAAGCTGCGAACATTGGTGGAAAGATTGCGGCTGTTACAATTAATCCTAACTCTACAATTGGTGAATTAGCAGATATTATCGTAACACTACCAGGCTCTCCCAAAGATCAGTCTGGTGACTACGAAACCATCCAACCAATGGGATCGTTATTCGAACAAACCCTTTTACTTTTCTATGATGCGATTATTTTACGATTCATGGAGAAGAAAGGTTTAGATACAAATAAGATGTATGGGAAACATGCGAATTTAGAATAGCATTTCTTAAGCCCCCCAAAACCTCTATAGTGAGGTTTGGGGGGCTTTTATTGTGATTTTCCTATCCTTTTCTTTTCACGCAATCACGATTATAATTAGAAAGGAAATTTTTTAAAAGTTAGGAAGAATTATTAAAAAAACAAACAAAACACCCTGCTCTTTACTTTATTGAGTGCAAGTTTGGAGGGATAATTTTAGTGATTGCCATGAAAGTCCATCAGTCTATCGTTCAAGGCCGGAGAGCGAAACAACAAGTGGACACAAGTTTCTAGAACGTTTTTTCCTAATATCCCCAATAAACCCATGACATTTATCATGGTTATGTCCTGACGTTTGTGTCTTACACCATGACACTCTATCCTCTATCATTAGGCTTAACGTTATTTCAACTATGCCTAACAAAGGGGTAACCATATGAATGAACAAAAACAAAAACAAAAAGAATTGAAAAAAAGTGTATCAACTTTCGCAAAGCCCGACACGGTCGTAGGGGTACGACAGCTCTTGAACACCCTTCTTCCATTCTTATTGCTATGGTTTCTTGCTTACCAGAGCTTAAGCGTTTCTGCCTGGCTAGCCGTTCCACTTGCGATGATTGCAGGAGGATTTGTTGTTCGAATCTTTATTATTTTTCACGACTGTACCCACGGTTCCTTCTTCAAAAGTCAAAAAGCAAACCGGATTGTTGGGACAATCTCTGGCATCATCACACTCTTTCCTTTTGAAAAATGGAAACGTGAGCATAACATCCACCATGCAACGAGCGGAAACTTAGATAAGCGCGGAACAGGTGACATCTGGGTGATGACGGTTGAAGAGTATGCCCAAGCTTCATTTTGGGGTAGACTTGCTTATCGTCTCTACCGTAACCCGATTGTGATGTTTGGTCTTGGTCCAATTTACTTGTTCCTTATCGCTAACCGTTTCAATCGTAAAGATGCGAAACGTAAAGAACGTATGAGCACATATATTACAAACGCATCCATTGTAGCGATTTATTCTCTTTTGATTCTGGTTATTGGATGGGAAGCGTTTCTAATAATTCAGCTACCAATCCTTTACGTAGCAGGCTCACTTGGAATTTGGTTGTTCTACGTACAGCACCAATTTGAGGACTCTTATTATGAAGATGAAACAGAATGGGATTTTGTAAAAGCTGCGGTTGATGGTAGTTCTTATTACAAGCTTCCTAAAATCCTTCAATGGGTATCCGGAAGCATCGGGTATCACCATGTACATCACTTAAGTCCAAGAGTACCTAACTATCATCTTGAGAAAGCGCATGAATCAACGCCTCCATTGCATAAGGCGACGACAATTACGTTGTTATCAAGTCTTGAATCGATTCGATTCCGTCTCTATGATACAAAAAACAAAACGTTTGTTACCTTTAAAGAAGTAAAACCACTTCTTAAAAATCCTGACAAGCTTGCGATGATGAATCCTAAAAGACCAAGCTTCCAGGAAAAATAACATTACTGAAAAACCCATTCAGCTTGGATGGGTTTTTCAATATCTTTAAAGGGATTATACTAATGATAGATAAGTGACATGCGCATACAGATGGTATATCCTGTAACCATAGCTCATCGAAAGGAGATCCCTATGCAAAGCTGGTATCACATCATTCCTAAGAACACCGGGATCAGTTCTTATGTTTGGATTATTTTTTGTTTGCTTCCCTTCTTTTTTATTTTCAGATCATCATCGGTTATTGAAATTACAATCGGTATTTTTGTCATCCTTTTATTTTTCTTATCCTACCGTCTCTCTTTTATCTCTAATAGTAAATTGGTCTATTTATGGGTCAGTATTGAAATGGCGATTAGCATCGTAATGACAATTTTATTTGGGTACGTGTACTTCGCTCTATTTTTAGCGTTTTTCATTGGTAGCATTGAGAATAAAGCTGGTTTTCTCTCACTCTACATCGTTCATTTAACAACAACGATTGCGGCAACAGTCATTATTTTCTTTACACATGATGATACATTGCTTCCACAGCTTCCGTTTATCTTCATCTGTGTGCTAGGCGTTGCTCTCCTCCCATTCACGATTCGGTACCGTAATAAGCAGCACCGCCTTGAACAACAATTACAAAGCGCCAACGAGAAGATTTCACAATTAATGGTGATTGAAGAAAGAGAACGAATCGCACGTGATTTACACGATACACTCGGTCAAAAGCTTTCGATGATCGGTTTAAAAAGCGATTTAGCCCGAAAGCTAATTCCAGTAAAACCTGATGCAGCAATTAATGAAATTCATGATATAAGACAGACTGCAAGAACCGCATTGAAAGAAGTTCGCGAGATGGTTTCAAATATGCGCGGAGCCAGGTTAGAGGATGAATTGATTCGTGTACAACAAATCCTACAAGCGGCGGAAATGGAGTTTCGTCTTGAAGGGAATCCACAGCTCGAAAACACGCCATTGCTTGCCGAAAATGTTTTAAGTATGTGTCTGAAAGAAGCCGTAACAAATATCGTCAAACATAGCCAAGCTTCATGGTGCAGGGTTCTCGTAGAACAATCCCCAACCGAAGTCCTGATCCAAGTTGAGGATAATGGTAATGGCATCCCTGAAGGAACAACGTCATTTCAAGGACACGGACTTCAGGGAATGAGAGAACGATTAGAGTTCGTAAATGGAACTCTTGAAATTCACTCTTCACAAGGAACAACCTTAAACATTCGAGTACCAAATGTGATTCAACAAAAAGAACAGGAGGGATCGGTGTGATACGCATCGTACTTGCAGAAGACCAACGTATGCTCCTTGGAGCGCTTGGCTCTCTACTCGATCTAGAAGAAGGAATGGAAGTTGTCGGCCAGGCAACAAATGGCGAAGAAGCGATCTCTTTAGTGAAAGAACTAAAACCCGATATATGTATTATGGACATTGAAATGCCACTAAAAAGCGGACTTGATGCTGCGGAAGTATTAAGTAGTGTATCGTGCAAAATCATTATTCTTACCACTTTTGCACGTGCCGGTTATTTTGAGCGAGCACGTAAAGCAGGGGTTAGTGGCTATCTGTTAAAAGATAGTCCGAGTGATGAATTAGCTAGTTCGATTCGTAAAATCATGGAAGGTCAGCGAATTTTTGCTCCTGAGCTAGTCGATCTCGCTTTCGGGAATGAAAACCCGCTAACCGAACGCGAAAAGCAGGTAATCCAGCTGATGGCTGATGGTAAAAACACGAAAGACATCTCAAGTGAACTTTATATTACTCCAGGTACGGTTCGTAATTACATTTCGGTCATTCTCGATAAATTAGAAGTTACAAACCGAATCGAAGCGATCTCACGTTTTAAAGAAAAGGGCTGGTTCAAATAATGAACCGGCCTTTTTTAAAAATACTTTTTTATACTCTCTACAAACTCTCGCCTAACTCGATTCGCTTGTCCTTCACGATGACGCACAAGAGCAAGGAAGACATTTTCATGCTCCCCTTCCTCAATCTCTACCATGACAATGTCATGCTCTCTTAATTGACTGTTACCAAACGAATAGTCAATTCCAAGGGTTACCGCGATCCCCCTCTTAACAGCATTTTTTATTGCATCTGTATTGTTTGTAGTAAACAAAATATCAGGAGAACCAAAATTCGATAACGTTTCTGCTACATATTGTTCGATATAAGCATCATCGTAAAGAACGAGCGTCTCATGAATAAGATCCTCTGGCTTAACTGTCTTTTGTCTAGCTAGTGGTGATTCCTTTCTTACTCCGACGACCATTTTTCCATCCCTTACTTTTTCAAAAGAAAGTATGTTATGTTTTTGAATAAGCCGCTCCGATATTAAAATAAGTCCTAAATCCAACTGCTTTTGATACAGTTCTTCAATTATTTTTACCGGTCCATTCTCATAGATCTCTAGTTTTACATTGGGATACGCTCTTTTAAAACGTGAAACAACGTCAACTAACAGATGAATCGGGCCTGGAATCGTAGCGACCTTTAATTCACCGGTCAACATATCTAGTTGACGGTTTACTTCTTCTCTTACCTCTTCCATCTTTGTTATGACTTCTCTCGCCTTCGATACAATTTGCTCACCTTGAGATGTTAGAGCCGCGCCTGCTCGATTACGCACAAATATTTTCAATCCTATTTCGTTCTCTAATTTACTAATTGATTGGCTGATAGCCGATAAGCTGATGTGCAGTTCCTCCGCAGCCTTCGATAGTGATCCCGTGTTTGCCACTGTAACGATGTACGCCATTTGTTCGATGTTCATTCTCAACACTTCCTTAAGCATTGCTTAATTAAGTATAACGATATTTAAATATTTATTAAATATGAACGATGATAAACTAAAGCCGTAAAAAACTTTTAAAAATGGGGTGGTCTCTATGACTGCAAATAGAGTAGTAGTAATTACAGGTGGAGCAAGCGGAATTGGAAGACAAACATGTTTAAAGTTCGCACGAAAAGGTGATCAAGTCGTTGTTGCTGATTTTGATGAAAAGAAAGGTATTGAAACCGTTGAATTAATTGAAGCAGAAGGTGGAGTTGCACTCTTTGTGAAGACAGATGTTTCGCGTTATGAAGATGTGGAAGCGCTTATTGAAAAAACTGTTGAACAATTCGGGACGATCGACGTGATGTTTAATAACGCGGGAATTGGACGTCCTACACCTCTTCCTGAATTTGATTTAGAAGATTATCATAAAGTGATCGACATTAACCAGCACGGCGTCGCGTATGGAATTATGGCTGCCGCTAGAAAGATGAAGGCTTTAAATGTGAATGGCGTCATCATCAATACAACATCTGTTTTTGGGGTTCTCGCTTCGCCAGCCACTTTCGCTTACCATGCAACAAAAGGGGCAGTCAATATGATGACGAAATCCGCTGCGCTTGATTTAGCACCATACGGCATCCGTGTCGTTGGTGTCGCACCCGGCGTTGTCGATACGCCAATTGTCCAAGGATATCGTGACAAAGGCCTAATCGACGGCATGAAAGCAAAAGTTATCGGCAATAAACTCACAGATCCCGAACAGCTAGCCGATGCAGTATACCTTCTTTCACTCGAAGAAGCTAGTGCGATAAACGGCAGTGTTGTCATGGCTGATGAAGGATACGCTTCATTTAAATAGTGCTAACAAAACCCTGTTTTTCTCAAGCAGGGTTTTTCTTTAGGTTCTAGTTGCTGTCAGAGGTTCACCAAACTTTTTTAAACTAGTCCAACACCTAAGCACCATCTCCTCCTCCTTCATACACTAAAGAAGAACCTATGAAAGGAGATGATTTCATGAGTTATGGTTACGGATGTGGAAACCAGGTTGGTGGCGCTGGATACGGCGGTTGCGGAAACCAGGTTGGTGGTGCTCGTTACGGGAATGGCTTTGCGCTAATCGTTGTATTGTTCATTCTTCTTATCATCGTTGGCGCTGCTTTCGTTAATGGAAAGGATTGCTAATACTTCATCAAAACCATCGGGGAGATTCCCTGGTGGTTGTTTTGTATTGTCTTTTCACATTCTCTTAAGAAATAATTGGAAAAAGAACCTCCATAACGTTTTATTCTGATAAAATACAGTTGTTAGTAACTACCATTTTAAAGGAGTTCTTTTATGAAAAGTCGGTTCACCTTTGGCACCCTTTGTTGTATTATAATCCTCACTTCTTGTGCAAACAGCGACTACCAGAATGCAATGGACAAAGGGATTGATAGCTTAGGAGAGCAAGATTACCACCAAGCAGCTATTTATTTTGAAGTCGCTTCCTCGGAACAAGCAAATGATAAAGAAGCACGTATCTATTTCGAACAAGCAAGTCAAATGGAAGATGCCATTAACTATTATGAACAAGAAGAATACATATCTGCATTAGATGCATTTGAGGCCGTTACAAATCTAGATGAAGGTTTAGTGACTGTTCAATCAGAAGCTCAAAAATGGAAAAAGACGATTCTTGATGAGCAAGAAGAACTGGCGGATACAGAGGAAGAAATCGATACGATCAATCAACTCATTTCTGACAAAGAATATACTAGCGCTCTTGAGCAGCTTCAGTTATTAAATGCTAAAGTACAAGCAGAAGAAGCTCTTTCCTATTATGAAAATGAATTAGCTAACCTTACCGGAAGAATAAATGATGCTTTAGATGAGCTAGAAAATGCTAAGGTTTCCCCCACTACAAATGCGTCTAAAGAAAAACCTATTCAATCAAAAGAAGAACCTGTGGAAGTTGAAGAAGTTCAGACCTATGATACTTACAAGAATGATAGATTCGGCTTTTCTATCCAATATCCATCTGATTTAACCGTAGGATTCCCTCCAGCTAATGGTGATGGAATGAATTTTTATAATGAGGAGTTGGAGATCACCGTTTTTGGATCACATAACAGTATGGACGAATCAATCGAATCGATTTATCAGCAAGCGATTAATAATATTGAAGTCCCTATCGCTTATGACCGATTGGCTGATCATTGGTTCGTCTTATCCTACGTAGAAAATGGATTGATTATTTATGAGAAATTCTTTTATGGCGATAATGTTTTCAATCGGTTCATCATTACATACCCTGAAAACAAACAAGATGTATATGGTCCGGTGACGACTCATATTTCTGACACATTTATTACATCTGCAAATTAAACTCCAGCCTTTTCTTTTTATGATTTAGATGAGGTGAATGAAGCGCTGGAGAGTATTGGTGCGGAAAACGAGTTGTAATGAAAAGATCAAAACAAAGCCCCTTGCGTGTGAACAAGGGGCTTTGTTTAATGCAATCTCTCTTATAAAATATCGAGTTTCAATTAAAGTGAATTGATGCTTTCTTTAATTGGCTCCGTTCCTGTCACGACTTGAAATTCTTTCCCAATCGTTGCATCATTTTCGAGCGTCGCTACGATAACACTCGCAACATCTTCTCGAGGTATTTCATTTCTTTCTACTCTAGTAGCAGCGTTGACCTTACCGATTCCCTCATCATTCGTTAGGGCACCCGGGTGGATGATTGTATAATCTAAATCCGTTGCTCGCAACCATTCATCTGCATAGTGCTTCGCTGCTACATAAGGTGAAAATGAAGATGGAGCAGACTGGATCGCTTCTCGCGTTGTGTCATAAGAACTAATCATAACAAACCGTTTTACGCCAGCTTCTTTTGCTGCTTCAATTGTTTTTACAGCTCCATCTAGATCAACTAACATCGTTTTATCCGCACCTGTGTTTGGACCAGAACCTGCTGTAAAGACGATCGCATCGACACCTTCAGCAGCCTTCGCAATGGCATTAACGTCTTCTTCTAAATCAACTACAGCAGTTTCTGCCCCTAAATCTTTGAAGTAAGAAGCCTGCTCTTCTTTACGAATCATCACTTTCGCTTCTAGATCATTATGCTCTTTAATAAAGGAAGTTAAATGCTTCCCAACCTGACCGTTTGCTCCAACAATAAGTACTTTTTTCATTCTAAACACCCTTTCTACAAATATTAACCTATTAAACTAAACTTCAGTTACAATGTTGTCTACTTTCGTCATATACCCTTTATTGGACGTAATAAAGCATCTGGATGCTCCATTTTTACAATGAGCATTTTAAAATACTCTTGAAGTATGAGAGAGTTACAAACTTTCTTCCTCATAATAAGCTTAGTGTATTATCATTACTTTCTAAGTCGCACACTATTACTTTTTTCCATTTTACAATCCCTTCCCCCTTCCTCATAAATTCTAGTAAAATGGTAAGGGAAACTAGTAAGGAGATGAAAATCACATATGTCTTATAAAATGATTGTATTAGATTTAGACGATACATTGCTTAGTGCTGATCAAACGATTTCTAATCGAAATAAAGAAGCTCTTATGCAAGCCCAGCATGAAGGAAAAAAAGTTGTGCTTGCCTCTGGAAGACCAACGTTCGGAATGGTTTCATATACTGACGAACTCTTCCTCGCAGACTATGAAAGTTACATTCTATCCTTTAACGGCGGAAAAATTATTAACTGTCACTCTAAAAAGGATTTCTTCAGTCAGACATTATCTGTAGAAGCTGTTCAACGACTCCATGACATTAGTACACGAGAAAATGTGTACATTCATACGTACGTTGGAGATGAAATTATTACTGCAGAAGAAAATCCCTACACAACGATTGAGTCTGAACTGACAGGTTTACCGATTACTGTCGTCGATTCCTTTATGGATGGTGTCACAGAACCCGTCGTAAAAGTTCTCATGGTTGGAGAACCAGAGCACCTCAAGAAAGTAGAAAAGAAACTTCAAGCTGAGTTAGGAGAAGAATTCAGCGTCATGCGGTCCAAGCCTTATTTTCTCGAGTTCACCGATAAAGGAATCACGAAAGGTACGAGCATCGAGAGGCTTATTAATGAGTTCGGTATTAAACGAGAAGAAGTTATTGCCGTTGGAGACAGTTATAATGACCAAGAAATGATTGAATTTGCAGGACTTGGCGTTGCGATGGGGAATGCTCCAGATGACATCAAAAAGATTTCTGACTATATTACAGATACGAACGAGAATGACGGTGTCGCAAAAGTAGTTGAAAAGTTTCTATTAAAAGATCAGCTCGTAACAAAATAGATTTCCAGAAAGAGAGGCGGTTCATCACTGCCTCTCTTTTTCTATTAAACGGAATGCCCCTAACTGTTTTTTGAAAGAGGTAAACCGGTTAATAAATCGAAAGTATATAGTAAGTAGGAAAATGAAACTGGGAGAAAAACCCTTCTTCTGTTGCCTATCCGGTCGGATCGTTTCCTAGTCTACTACTATTAACGTTTAAAGGTTAACAAGTGGTGGCTACTTCATTTCCAATATTTGTAACCGCTTTATCTAGTAGTGTTTTGAAATTATTTTGTGAAAATTAGTTCATAACTCTTCCAAAATGATTATTAATTTATTATAATTATAATCTAATAGAGGTTATAATTAATTTTCTTAAATTCGAAAGGAGATTTAAATATGGATAATAACGAAATGCACAGTAGTCAAGCTGGGAAGTGCCCTGTATCTCACGGCCATACTAAGGAAGATAGCGCAATTACAACAACAAAAGTAGGGACAACGAATAAAGATTGGTGGCCAAATCAGTTAAACTTGCACCTTCTTCAACAGCATGATCGAAAGAGCAACCCAATGGGGGAAGACTTCGACTATGCCGAAGAATTCAAAAAGCTGGACTATTACGCACTGAAGCAGGATCTTCGTGACTTAATGACCGACAGCCAGGACTGGTGGCCCGCAGATTACGGCCATTATGGCCCTCTCTTCATCCGTATGTCATGGCACGCAGCCGGTACATATCGTACTGGTGACGGACGTGGCGGTGGCGCTACTGGATCACAGCGTTTTGCACCACTGAACAGCTGGCCAGATAACGCGAGCCTTGATAAAGCACGCCGTCTCCTTTGGCCAATTAAGCAAAAGTACGGAAATAAGATTTCTTGGGCTGACCTACTCGTAATCACGGGTAACGTTGCGCTTGAATCAATGGGCTTGAACACATTTGGTTTTGCCGGAGGACGTGAAGACGTTTGGCATCCAGAAGAAGATATTTATTGGGGTACTGAGAAAGAGTGGCTCGGTGACAACCGTTACTCAGGAGACCGCGAGCTCGAAAGTCCGCTAGCTGCCGTTCAAATGGGGCTTATTTATGTCAATCCTGAAGGACCAAATGGCGAACCAGATCCACTAGGAAGTGCACGCGACATTCGTGAAACTTTTGCTCGTATGGGAATGAATGATGAAGAAACAGTTGCCTTGATTGCTGGTGGTCATACGTTTGGTAAAGGACACGGAGCAGGAGACGCTGAAGCTAACGTTGGAGCCTCACCGGAAGCCGCTGATATTGAAGAACAGGGACTCGGTTGGAAGAACTCTTACGGAAGTGGTAAAGGCCGTGACACAATTACAAGTGGTGTTGACGGTGCATGGACCGCTAATCCAACAAAATGGGATAACGGATACTATGACTTACTATTCGGCTATGAGTGGGAACTAACGAAGAGTCCTGCAGGTGCTCACCAATGGAAGCCAGTGAATCCTAAACCAGAGCACCTTGCACCAGATGCTGAAGATCCTTCTATCAAAGTGAATACTATGATGACAACAGCAGATATGGCGCTTCGTGAAGATGAAATTTATGAAAAGATTTCACGTCGTTTCCACGAGGATATTGAATATTTCGCTGATACATTTGCGCGAGCATGGTTCAAGTTACTTCACCGTGACATGGGACCGAAAGAAAGATACCTTGGCCCTGAAGTACCACAGGAAGATTTGATCTGGCAAGATCCAATCCCGAATGTGGATTATGAACTGACTGCTGCTGAAGTTGAAAACCTGAAAGCTAAAATCCTGGACTCAGGATTAAGCGTCAGCGAGCTTGTGACAACAGCTTGGGCTTCTGCAAGTACGTACCGTGGCTCTGATTATCGCGGTGGTGCAAATGGCGCGCGTATTCGCTTAGAACCACAAAAGAACTGGGATGTAAATGAACCAGAACAATTATCAAAAGTACTATCCGTATATGAGAAAATCCAAAGCAAACTTGAGAAAAAAGTGAGCTTAGCTGACTTGATCGTCCTTGGTGGTAGTGCAGCTGTAGAAAAAGCGGCAAAAGATGCTGGTGTTGAGATTACTGTTCCATTTGCACCAGGACGCGGAGATGCAACGCAAGAACAAACAGATGTTGAAAGCTTTGACGTATTAGAGCCAATGGCTGACGGATTCCGTAACTATCAGAAGAAGGAATACACGTTAAGTCCAGAAGAACTACTAGTCGACAAATCGCAGCTTCTTGGTCTGACTGCTCCTGAAATGACTGTGCTCATTGGCGGTATGCGCGTACTCGGGACAAACCACAAGGGTACAAAGCATGGCGTGTTCACTGAACGCGTCGGTACACTAACGAACGATTTCTTCGTGAACCTACTCGACATGGGCATTGAATGGAAGCCAGCTGACTTCAATGAATACGAAGGACGCGACCGCAAAACAGGCGAACTCGTGCGCACCGCTTCACGCGTTGATCTCGTCTTCGGTTCAAACTCCATCCTCCGTGCTTATGCAGAAGTATATGCACAAGAAGACAATAAAGAAAAATTCGTGCGCGACTTTGTGTCGGCATGGGTGAAGATTATGAACACAGACCGTTTTGATCTGAAAACGAGTAAGAACAAGATGGCATCTAACGCTTAATAGAACATAAAAGCACCATCTCCTACGCTTCTCAGCGTTTGAGATGGTGCTTTTTTTACGAACATGATTCTTTCATTTCCTTAGGTTTTCACACATAAATTTAAATTATTTTTCTAATGACAAATGAGAACTGAGAATTTCACTTTTGCTTTTTAACATATATGCATTTCTTTTACTAGAGTAGTCAATAATCATATCTTCTTTGAAAAAGGATTCGTGCTTAATTCCTAAAACCACAGGCTTATAATTAGTCTCTACCAACTTCTCGCCTGTCTGTGCTCCTTTGGAAGACAAAGCTTTAAATGTGATCCAATCCGCACCAATACTACATCCACCTAAACTAGGATTAAGCTGAAAAGCTACGTGATCCTCTGTATTTAAATGTTCAATTGCAGCGTCCGTAAACGTAATAGTCAAGTAAACCTCACTCCTTCTAGAATACGATAATGCTTCACGCCTAAACCATATCATACCGCTATATTCCGTTCAATTTAATTGCACTCTATTCGATTTTGCAAAATACAATTTTAACAGGCATAACTATTATAGAGACTAATCCTCCTGTAAACCAAACACCTTATTGCAACTATTTAAAATCCCACCTTAACTTTAGAGTTAAGGTGGGATTTAGAAAAGTTTATTATAGTTCTAGTACGGCTACGCACTCCACGTGAGTCGTATGCGGAAACATATCAACCGGCTGGACTTCCTTCGTTTCAAATCCACCATCTTCTAGGATGCGTAAATCCCGTGCTAGCGTTGCCGGATTACATGATACATAAACAACTTTCTCAGGTTTCATATCAATAATCGTTTGAAGCAGCGCCTCGTCACAGCCTTTACGTGGTGGGTCAACGACAATCACGTCAGGCTTGATGCCCTGCTCTTTCCAGGCTGGGATGACGGTCTCTGCTTCTCCAACGGCAAACTCTGCGTTTGTAATGCCGTTTAGCTCAGCATTACGCTTCGCATCTTCAATCGCTTCCGGTACAATTTCAACGCCGTATACCTGCTTCGCTTTTTGCGCAAGGAACAGAGAAATCGTGCCGATGCCACAATAAGCATCGATGACCGTTTCGTTCCCAGTAAGTCCAGCGTATTCAAGCGCCTGATCGTAAAGCACCTTCGTTTGATCAGGATTTACCTGATAGAAGGAGCGTGCTGAGATCGCGAATTTAATATCACCGATCGTATCGTAAATGTATGGTGATCCCCATAGGACGCGGGTTTCGTCACCGAAGATCACGTTTGTGCGCTTTGGATTCACATTCTGAACGATTGATTTCACTTTCGGAAGTTGCTCTGTGATGTCTTTGATGATGTTCTTGCGATTTGGTAAGTCTTTGTTTTTCGTAACAATGACGACCATGATGTCGTCCGTTTGCTTCCCATATTTTGCAACAACATGTCTGAGCGTTCCGCGATGTGAGCGCTCGTCGTATGCACGGATGCCGTACTTCTCAGCAATTTCTTTTACAACGCGTAAAACTTCATCGTTTTCCTGCTCTTGAATCAGGCACTGGTCCATGTCGATAATCTGGTGACTGCGCTGCTGATAGAAGCCTGCGACGATTTTGCCATTCTGTTCTCCTACAGGAACCTGCGCTTTGTTGCGGTAGCGCCATGGATCTTCCATGCCAAGAACAGGGTAAACGGGTACATCGATCTTTGCGATGCGCTCCATCACGTCTTGAACTTGCTTGTGCTTGAATCTTAGCTGGCTATCGTACGTGATGTGCTGTGTTTGGCAGCCGCCGCACTGATAGAAGATCGGGCATGGCGGTGTATTGCGGTCTTCGCTCTCAACTTTCACATCGAGAATCTTTCCGAAGCCGTAGCCTTTCTTCGTCTTGATCACTTTTACGTTCGCGGTTTCTCCTGGAATGCCATACGGGACGAAAAGCGTGTATCCATCTATTTTCGCGACGCCTGCCCCGTCATGGGAAAGGTCTCTGAATTCTACTTCGACAACGTCATTCTTTTTTACAGGTACTTCTTGATTACTCATTAGGTTTCCGTCCTTTTCCGTTCGATTTCATGTACAAAAATTGTACCACAGTGTGAATGAATCGCGAAATGTAACTGCGCGGTGCTTTTTGCATGTGAGGCGAGCTCTATTTCATGGTTTATTGGCCAAAATCGAATTATATTGGCCAAACCCAAATTTAAAACCTACTTCCATCCCCCTAACCCTCGAAAACAACAGAAAAAGCCAGAGCTCATCGTCTCTGACTTCTCTCCTTCATTTCTACTCACCTGAAATGGCGCGCTTGTGCGCGGCTTCTTCTTCATTTGTATGTTTTTCGCTCGTTTCTTTCGGCACGATCATTGTAATATGTCGGTATAAGTTCGTAAACTCGGCTGGAAGCGGGCCACCGTACTCGCCGTCCAGATTCAGCTGCATTTTATCAACTGATTCTACTTTAATGTGACTAGCTTTCTTATACACCACATTTGGATCATTAATATGATCACCGCGAAGTGCACTGCTTGCGATGCGAATGAATTCTGCGATGTTCGTCTTCTTTAAAATCATTAAATCGAACAGGCCATCATTCAACGATGCATGTGGAGCTAGCTTCTCAAATCCGCCGATGGAGTTTGAGTTTGAAACAAGGAAAAGCATAATTTCACCTTCAAAAAGCTTACCGTCGTATTCAATCCTGGTTCTTGCAGGACGAATCGATGGAAGCATCTCAATGCCTTTCATATAGTAAGCTAGCTGGCCAAGCATTGTTTTAAGCTTACTAGGCACTTCATACGTTAATTCTGTCAGGCGTCCGCCACCTGCGATATTGATGAAATAATGCTCGTTCACTCGACCGATATCAATTGGCATTTCAAGACCATTACACAGAACGTCCATCGCACCTTCAACTGTGCGCGGAACGCCAATCGCTCGTGCAAAGTCATTGGTTGTACCAACTGGAATAATCCCCATCTTCGGCCGATATGGCTGCTCGGCAATACCATTGATCACTTCATAGATCGTCCCATCTCCACCTGCCGCAATGACAAGATCAAAGCGTCGCTCGACGGCAATGCGCGCTGCTTCCGTCGCATCGCCTTCACAAGTGGTTGCATGGGCAGACGTCTCGTACCCATTTTTTTCAAGGCGTTCGAGGATATATGGTAGTGACCTCTTCACTTGTTCTCTTCCGGACGTTGGATTATAGATTAGTCTCGCACGTTTCATCCTTCATCATCCTATCTTCTCTATCTTAATTCTTCATGCAGAATGTTTATATTTGTTCAATCTTTAAGCGTATCAAAGCACGCGGCATTTTAAATGTCCTCGTTACTTATTTATATGATAGTCGCAAACAAAAAACGCCCACAATCTCGTGACCGTTTTCTTCCGCTTAACCTTCTGTTCTGATTATAGGCTTTTCCCTAAAAAAAAGCAAAGCCGAAAATAAGTGAATAAGGTGAACATACTCAAACTCCTCTTTAGACATAAAAAAACCCTCCACATTGGGAGGGTTTCGTCATTTAGCGTTTATCCATTTCTTCTACAATAAGCTTGTTAACCATTGGAGGGTTTGCTTTTCCTTTGGTTGCTTTCATCACTTGACCAACAAGGAAGCCGATAGCACGGTCTTTCCCGTTTTTGTAGTCTTCGATGGATTGTTCGTTCTCATCAAGAATACCTGAAACGATAGAACGAAGCTCGCCTTCATCAGAAATCTGTACAAGGCCTTTGTCTTTAACGATCTGTTCAGGATCGCCGCCTTTTTCAATAAGGTCTTTGAAGACTTTCTTCGCAATCTTCGAAGAAATTGTTCCCTTTTCAATCAGAGAAATCAGTTTCCCTAATCCTTCTGGAGTAAGAGCAACTTCGTCAATTTCTTTATAGTTCGCATTTAAGTAAGCCGATACTTCACCCATTAACCAGTTTGAAGTCTGTTTTGGATCAGCACCCTGGCCAATGGCCACTTCAAAGAAATCGGACATTTTCTTGGATTGAGTAAGCACCATCGCATCGTACTCAGGAAGGTCATATTCCTTCACATAGCGCTCACGACGAGCGTCTGGAAGCTCAGGAATGTCCGCACGAACGCGGTTCATCCATTCTTGATTGATCGCAAGACGAACAAGGTCCGGTTCTGGGAAGTAGCGGTAGTCGTCAGATCCTTCTTTCACACGCATTAAGATCGTTTTCTTGCCAGCTTCGTCGTAACGACGCGTTTCCTGACCGATCACGTTTCCTGCAAGAAGTTCTTTCTCCTGACGTACTTCTTCATATTGAAGACCTTTTTGTACGTTAGCAAATGAGTTCAAGTTCTTAAGCTCTGTTTTCGTACCAAATTCTTCTTGACCATACGGACGAAGAGAAAGGTTCGCATCACAGCGAAGAGATCCTTCTTCCATTTTACAGTCAGACACTTCCGTATATTGAAGAATCGCTTTAAGCTTCTCAAGGTACGCATACGCTTCTTCTGGTGTACGGATATCCGGCTCAGATACGATCTCAACAAGAGGCGTACCCTGACGGTTGAAGTCGACAAGAGAGTGATTCTCGCCATCAACGTGCGTGAGCTTACCTGCATCTTCCTCAAGGTGAAGACGTGTAATCCCAATGCGCTTTGTTTTGCCGTTTACTTCAATATCAATCCATCCATTTTCACCGATTGGCTTATCATATTGAGAGATCTGATAGGCTTTCGGGTTATCTGGATAGAAATAGTTTTTACGGTCAAACTTCGTATCTTCAGCGATTTCACAGTTCAATGCCATTGCCGCACGCATTGCAAAATCAACGGCCTGTTCGTTCATTACTGGAAGAACACCAGGATGGCCGAGACAGATCGGGCAAACGTTCGTGTTAGGCGGCGCACCGAAATTCGTTGAACAATTACAGAAAATCTTTGTGTTTGTCTTCAGTTCTGAGTGAACTTCCAGACCAATAATAGTTTCAAAATTCATTTTCAGTCGTCACCCCTTACAGCTCTGGTTTAGCCTTATGATGATCCGTTGCTTGCTCATACGCATGAGCAACGCGATAAACGGTCTTCTCATCAAAGTGCTTTCCGATTATTTGAAGTCCAACAGGTAGGCCATTTGATAAACCACATGGTACGGAAATCGCAGGAACGCCTGCAAGGTTAACCGGGATTGTGAGAATATCATTCGCATACATTGTTAGCGGGTTATCAATCTTCTCGCCTACTTTAAAGGCTGGAGTTGGCGTTGTAGGCCCGATAATCACATCATAGTCTTCGAACACTTTTTCAAAGTCGTTCTTGATCAGCGTACGAACTTTTTGTGCTTTCTTGTAATAAGCATCGTAATAACCAGAGCTAAGGGCAAACGTACCAAGCATGATGCGTCGCTTCACTTCGTCACCAAAGCCTTCGCTTCTTGTTTTCTTATATAGATCAATCAGGTTCTCTGCTTCAGCACGAACGCCATAGCGTACGCCGTCAAAACGAGCCAGGTTTGCTGATGCTTCTGATGAAGAAAGAAGATAGTAAGTTGCTACTGCATATTTTGAGTGCGGAAGCGATACTTCTTCCCACGTTGCGCCAAGTTCTTCAAGCTTTTTAAGTGACTGAAGGACGCTGTTCTTCACATCTTCATCTACACCTTCAGCAAGGTACTCTTTCGGTACAGCAATACGAAGACCTTTCACATCACCTGTTAGACTTGAAAGATAATCTGGAACGTCAACGTTCGCTGATGTTGAATCCATCTTGTCATGACCGGCAATCGATTGAAGAAGATAAGCATTATCTTCTACTGTGTTCGTAATTGGTCCAATTTGATCAAGTGATGATGCAAAAGCAATTAGTCCAAAACGAGAAACTAGTCCGTACGTTGGTTTTAGTCCAACGACACCACAAAAGGCAGCTGGTTGACGGATCGAACCACCTGTATCAGAACCAAGAGAGAAGAATACCTCTCCAGCCGCAACAGAGGCAGCTGAGCCACCGCTTGATCCACCCGGGACATAATCTGTATTCCAAGGGTTACGCGTGCCGAAATAACCAGAGTTCTCATTCGAAGAACCCATCGCGAACTCGTCCATATTCAATTTGCCGACAGTAATCGTTTCCGCTGCATTTAAGCGTTCAACCACCGTTGCATTATGTAATGGTTCAAAGTTACTTAGAAGCTGACTTGACGCTGTTGTGCGTAGTCCTTTCGTAACGATGTTATCTTTAACACCGACAGGGAGACCAAAGAGAAGTCCTCTTGCCTCTTCGGTACCAAGCTTTTCATCAAGAGCTTTTGCCGCTTGCATGGCACCTTCTTCATTTAACGTCATGAACGCTTTTACCTTTTCGTCGACCGTTTGAATGCGATCAAACGAAGTTTGAACAAGTTCACTGACGGATAACTCTTTCTTATGAAGCAAGCTGTGAAGCTCACTTATGCTTTTATCAAACAAGGACGTTGCCTCCCTTACTCAAATATTGATGGAACTTTTACTTGACCGTTCGCTTGATCCGGTGCATTCTTCAATGCTTCCTCACGCGTTAGCCACGGCTGTACTTTGTCTTCACGCAGTACGTTTTTCAAATCAAGAACGTGTGTTGTAGGCGCAACGTTCTCTGTATCTAATTCATTCAGCTGCTCCGCCATTGAGATAATGTCATCAAGCTGAGTTGTAAATTTTTCGACCTCTGCCTCATCCATTTCTAATCTAGCGAGATTGGCTACATGCTTAACCTCTTCTTTGGTAATTCTGGACATCACTTTCACCTCCACAAATTTCGAACAACCTGCAATATATAGATGATACCAAAAATAAGCTTCATTAAGCAACAGAACGCCGTCTGTTCCAATTTTAAACAAACGTTTGATTAAGTCGGATTAATCAAACGTTTGTTTAACTACTGTTTGGAGATTAGCCTCAATCGTCATCACCATTCTTATTTCTATAAAAAAGACTCATCCCCAAATGGGATGAGTCTCTGAGTAAAGCTGATTAGAATTTAGATGTTTTTGCTGCTTCGAATTCAGCTTCAATTTCTTTACCTGGCCCTTTACCAACAAAGCTGAACGCCATTACAGCAATCCATGCAAGGATAAAGCCTGGAATCAATTCATAAAGATCGAATAGTCCACCTGATAATTGAGCCCATAAGATAACAACTACGGCACCAGTGATGATACCAGCAAGTGCACCATTACGGGTCATGCGTTTCCAGAATAGACTTAAGATAATAACAGGTCCAAATGCAGCACCAAAACCGGCCCACGCATAACTTACAAGATCAAGAACACTGCTATCAGGATTATAAGCAAGTAGGATGGCAAGTAATGCAATACCTAGTACAGCAATACGACCTACCCATACAAGCTCAGTTTGGCTTGCATTTTTACGAAGAATCGCTTTATAAAAGTCCTCCGCAACAGCACTTGAAGATACAAGTAGCTGAGAATCAATTGTACTCATAATCGCAGATAGGATGGCAGCTAGTAAGAAGCCGGATACCCATGGATTAAAGAGTACTTGAGTAAATTCGATAAAGACGGTTTCAGAGTTCGGAAGTCCCGCATCAAAATACGCAATACCGATGAAACCAGTAAAGATTGCACCAAACAGAGAAAGAACCATCCATGACATACCAACAAGGCGTGCTTTAGGAATTTCTTTCGAAGATTTAACTGCCATAAAACGAGTAATAATGTGAGGTTGTCCAAAGTAACCAAGTCCCCAACCAAGTAGAGAAATAATTCCCATGAAACTCATACCAGTAAAGATATCTAGATAAGTTGTATCCGTTGCACCAACTTGATTAACTGTTTCATTCCAGCCACCCATTTCATTTAGGGCAACAATTGGAACGATAACTAGTGCAAGGAACATAAGTATTCCCTGGAAGAAATCTGTCCAGCTTACAGCTAGGAAACCACCGAGGAACGTATAAGAAATAATAACAATTGCACCGATCCACAATGCGCTTTCATAGCTCATTCCGAACGAGCTTTCAAACAGGATTGCGCCCCCAACAAGACCTGAAGACGTATAGAACGTAAAGAATACAAGAATGACAATTGCTGAGATCACGCGAAGTGCTTTCGACCCATCACGGAAACGATTCTCAAGGTAATCTGGAACCGTTATTGAATCATTCGCCACTTCAGTATAGCGACGAAGACGTGATGCAACAAATTGCCAGTTCAGGTAAGCTCCGATTGCGAGCCCAATCCCAATCCAAATTTGACTCATACCACCTGCGTACATTGCACCAGGTAGTCCTAGTAAGAGCCAGCTACTCATATCTGATGCGCCTGCACTTAATGCGGCAACAGATCCACCTAATCTTCTTCCTCCAAGTACATAATCCGACAAATTACTTGTCATTCGGTATGCAATTAATCCGATTGCGAGCATACCCACAAGATAAACAATAAACGTAACTAACGTTGGCGTTTCAATACCCATCGAGTACTATTCTCTCCTTTCGGTAAAAAAAGTTATTATTGATAATACGACTAATAAAGGCATTGGTATAAGTAACCAGAACCATGTTGCAGTAGTTAAGGTGTATTCCACACTTTCACCCCCTCCAAAGTCAATATTCACAGCTATGCATTTTTCCTGTGAATTCAAATTATTGATGTAGACCATTAGTCCTTTGCAAACCAATGATTACTATATCACAAAATATTTTTCAGAACAATGAAAATATTATAAGATAAACTTTTTAATGAATAAAAATTCACTGAAGGAGTTTATTTCCTTCTTTTAGCAACTTTTATGTCATAAGTATTCAAGAAAATTTATTTAAATAAGTTGCTGATTATGTGAAGCTTCGACATACTTTAGTAACATTTACCCATCATTTTGTAATGTTAACCTTCGAATTGAAATATTTTTTATAGATTGCCGCGTTTCTCTTATTTTCATACCGTATTAAATGTTCAATTCCAAACTTATTTTTCGTCCTACATTGAGTTCTTCATCATGAATGCAATAAATCGGAAAGGTTACTGTTTGCAAAACGTAATGATTACGATATAATGAGTGGCAGAGAAACTTAGGGAAGGGAAAATGGCTTATGAAAAATCGCTTTTTAACAGTGGCATTCTTACTATCTATATCTACGCTTATCCTAGTCGGTTGTGGTCAAGAAGATTCAGACTCAAATGCGGATGGAAAGCTAACCATTTATACAACACTTTATCCTCTTGAATATTTTGCTGAACGAATTGGCGGAGAACACGTAACCGCTGAATCCATCATTCCTCCTGGCAGTGACGCACATAGTTTCGAGCCAACGACGAAAACAATGACAGAGTTAGCTGAATCCGATTTGTTTATTTACAATGGAGCAGGCATGGAAGGATTTGCTGATGCTGCTAAAGATACATTAAAAAATGAAGACGTCATGACGCTTGAAGCCGCTGAAGGAATTCACTTTGATGAAACAAAAGAAGAACATGAAGAACATGCTGATGAAGAAGGAGAGCATGCTGATGAAGAAGGGCACGAGGGTCATGATCACGGCAATGTAAATCCACACATTTGGATTGATCCAAACCTAGCTATCCAGCAGGCCGAAAATATTAAACATGCACTTATAGAAATTGATCCTGATAATAAGAAAATATTTGAGTCTAATTTTGCATCATTAGAGGAAGAGCTCTTAGCTCTAGATAAAGAATTCCGTGAAATGGCTGACAGTGCACCAAAAAAAGAGTTCCTTATTTCGCACGATGCCTATAGCTACTGGGAAAGCCGTTATGGACTTGAACAATTAAGTGTGTCTGGCCTTTCACCATCTCAAGAACCTACACAAAAACAATTAGAAGATATCATTGAAACAGCTAAAAGTTACAATTTGAAGTATATGCTTTTTGAACAAAATGCTACGCCAAAGCCAGCAAAAGCAGTTCAACGAGAGCTCGGCCTTGAGACGCTTCGCATTCATAACCTCTCTGTCTTAACAGAAGAAGATATCGAAAATGATGAAACGTATTTCACTTTAATGGAACAAAACATTCAAACACTAGAAAAAGCTCTATCAGAATAGCAAAAGCAAAAGCCCTCCCGTTGTCTCGGGAGGGCTTTATTTTTATTGATAAATGTGAACAAACGGTTCTTCTTCGTTAGGATCCTTCACAATCAAACTTTCTGTTTCTCCGTTGCTTGTGATATAAATCGAGACAGGTAAATCCGGAGGAAATGTATCGTTTCGCTTCTTAACGAGTCCATTTACAAACTGCGTGAACGAAATGACTTCCGATTTGCTATAGAACTGAATTGGAATCTCAACCTTTAATTGAGAAAGTTCGTCTTGTTTATAGAAGCCGGTTCCAATGACTCCTACAAAGTTCGGAAAGAAATCTTGTATTTCACGTGTGAAGTCATCAAACTTCTCAGCTTCCGCTGGATATTCTTCATCAGCGGCGGATGAAGGAAATGCAATGTACTTTTCATTTAAATCTTTCCATGACTCAGGGCTAGATTTACCTTTCTCTACAATCGTGCTTGCCACGAAGTTACCTGGGACAACCGATTGGCGTGGCTGCTCTAAGAAGAGTGTAAACATGATTGGCACGTCATGCTCGGCACGAATTTTCTCAACGATTGGTTTAATCGATTCTTTTGCCTTCGCAACCACTTCATCTTTATCTAACTTTACCGACCCGGTATACTTCAAACCATTTTCATCAAGAACCGAGTAGGGATATTCAGAATAAAGCGATAAGGCAATCGAAACTCCGCCTAGCTGCAATTCTTCATCTTTGTTCTGAACATAATAATCCTGTTCATGAATATAAGACAGGAATTTAGGGTTTTTCTTCTCTGCTTCAATTACTTGCTCGTATTGTGCAGGATTTTCTTCTACACCGAGCTGTGGATTCAGCCCTACATTTACTTCTTTCTCTTTATCTTTCTCAGCTTCTTCCTTTGTTACACCGTTATCACGATACAGCCAGCCGTGGATTTGCTCTGTATCAAAAAGCTGTCCTTCTTTAAAGAAATACTTTTCAGGATCAAATTGTTCTTGAGAAAGTCGAATCAATCCCATTTCAAGTGCATCTACATCAAGACGGTTATCAACACCAGCCGTAATTAATCCTCTAACTTGTGAAGTATCAAGAGAATTTTTTTCCCCATCTTTCTCTAACACCGAACGATAATACGTCTCTGAAGTTTTTATATCTTCACTTACAATCATTTCTTCACTTTCTTCGCCTTCTGAATCATTCACCTTTACTGTATCGTCCTGATCGCCCTTCATAAAACTCGGAACACAACCGGATAATACGAGCGAAAGAGCCATGATACTAACGATGAACGTTTGCTTCTTTGGCATTAATTTCCTCTCCTCATTCGTTTAACTCTTCAAGGAACCTGTTCTCACTCCATACATCAATACCAAGTGACTCTGCCTTCTCGAGCTTCGATCCAGCATCTTCCCCAGCAATCACAAGGTCTGTGCTTTTACTGACACTTCCTGTTACCTTTGCACCTTGTTCTTCCAACTTCTTTTTCGCTTCCCCACGACTTAACTGTTCAAGTTTACCAGTTAAAACAACAGTTTTCCCTGCAAAAACAGAGTCAATTTCTTCAATTGAAACTGGCTTAGGACCTTTATAAATCATGTTAACACCAGCATCTTTTAACTCATCAATAAGCTCATGAACTTCTTCATTTTGGAAGTATCGTACAACAGAATCAGCCATTTTTTGTCCGACTTCATTAATTGCTCCAAGATCTTCTATACTTGCTTGGACAAGACTATCCATTGAGCCAAATTGTTGCGCAAGTGTTCTTGCCGCTTTAGCCCCTACATGACGGATTCCAAGACCAAACAACAGTTTCTCTAATGAATTATCTTTTGACACTCGAATTGCTTCAAGTAGATTGGAAACTGATTTTTCTCCCATTCGATCAAGTTCGATAAGCTGACCATGCGTTAGCTGATAAATATCAGCTACATCGTGAATTAATTCTTCACGAAAGAGCTGCGTAATGACCCGCTCGCCTAAGCCATCAATATTCATCGCATTACGTGAAACAAAATGAATTAATCCTTCACGGAGCTGCGCTGGACATTTAGGATTAATACATCGAAGCGCAACCTCTTCTTCCAGTCGAACAAGATCACTTTCACACTCTGGGCATTGCTCAGGCATAGAAAAGGCCTTCTCATCCCCTGTTCGACGCTCTTCTAGAACAGAAACGACTTCAGGAATAATGTCGCCTGCTTTTTTAACAACCACATAGTCACCAATTTTTATATCCTTCTCACGAATAAGGTCCTCGTTATGAAGAGAAGCTCGCTGTACGGTTGTTCCTGCTACAAGAACGGGTTCTAATACGGCTGTTGGTGTCACAACGCCCGTTCTTCCCACATTCAGTTCAATATCTTGAAGCTTTGTGACGACCTCTTCAGCAGGAAACTTATAGGCAATAGCCCAACGGGGACTCTTCGCCGTAAATCCGAGTTCTTCCTGCTGATTAAGCGCATCTACTTTTACAACAATCCCATCAATTTCATAGGAAAGGTCAGGACGTTTCTCTGACCATCCACCTATAAAATCAATCACATCATCAATCGTGTTACATCGCTTCCATTCTGGATTGGTTTTAAAACCAAGCTCCTTGAGAAAATCAAGGCCATTGGAATGAGAGCTAATTTCTCTCCCCTCAACCGTACCAACACCATAGACAAAAATAGAAAGGTTACGGCTAGCGGCAATTTTAGGATCAAGTTGACGTAAAGAACCAGCTGCTGCATTTCGAGGATTAGCAAAAAGATCCTGCTCGTTCTTCTCGCGTACTTCATTTAATTTCATGAAGGATGGCTTTGGCATATAAGCTTCGCCACGAACCTCCATGCTCACATTCTCTCGTAAACGTAAAGGGATCGCAGGTATGGTTTTGAGGTTCTGAGTAATGTCTTCACCAACGGTACCATCTCCTCGCGTTGCACCCCGAACGAGAACGCCATCTTCATAGATAAGTGAGACCGCAAGACCGTCTATTTTCAACTCACATACGTATGAAAAGTTTTCGCCAATTCGTTCACGTACACGTCGGTCGAAATCCTTCAAGTCATCTTCTCCAAAAGCATTACCGAGGCTTAGCATCGGCACTCTGTGTTCGACTTTTTGGAAGCCTTCTAGCGGAGGACCTCCGACCCGTTGTGTTGGCGAATCATCTGTTTTAAGCTCTGGGTTCTCCTCTTCTAAATTCAATAGTTCGTTCATCATCCGATCATATTCGGCATCCGGGACGCTCGGCTGATCAAGAACATGGTACTCGTAGTTGTATTGATTTAAGAGCTGACGAAGCTCTTCGATGCGCTTATGCTTTTCTTCCATCGTCAAACCTCACCTTCTAAAATGACTATTGCTTTTCAATTGGCGCAAATTTTGCTAACAAGCGCTTGATTCCAACTGGATTTGGGAATGCAATATCAAGCTCGGTCGAATCGCCATCACCTTTCACGCTAACTACCGTTCCAACTCCCCACTTGCGGTGGCTCGCTTTGTCTCCTACCTTCCAGTCCAGTGAATCTCCACCTGTTGAAGTCAGCTGAGGACGTCTCGGAGTTTTAGGAGTAGCAGGTCTTGAAGAAGGTCGAGAACTTGTCCCTCCAAACGGTGTTGCAGGTTTTTCCTGTCCTTGCTTTTCAAGTAATTCTTCTGGAATTTCACCAATGAAGCGAGACACAGGATTGGCATTCGTTTTCCCGTATAGCGTTCGAAGACGAGAATTTGTTAAAAATAATTCTTCTTCTGCCCTCGTAATACCTACGTAAGCAAGTCGGCGTTCCTCCTCCATTTCTTCTTCCTCAAATAGTGAGCGACTATGCGGAAATACGCCTTCTTCCATCCCGATAAGGAAAACGACTGGGAACTCCAAGCCTTTCGCTGAGTGAAGAGTCATGAGCGTAACAGCTTCCTTTTGCTCGTTTTCATCCTCATCCAACTTATCAATATCTGCAACCAGGGCGAGGTCCGTTAGAAAAGCGATCAAGCTCTTGTCTTCACTTGCTTTCTCAAACTCCTGGGTTACAGAGAGAAATTCATCAATATTTTCAAGTCGGGTTTGTGATTCAATCGTGTTCTCGTTTCGTAGTGCATCCCGATAGCCCGATTTATCAATCACTTCTTCAACAAGTTCAGAAACCGCTAAATATTCCTGCATTTGCGACCAGTTAGCCATTTGATTACCAAACGTTTTTAGAGACTTCGTAAAACGAGCACTTAAGCCAATCTGTTCAACTTCTTGAAGAGCTGTAAAGATAGAAATATCTTGATTTGCTGCATATTGTGCTACCTTGTCCATAGTCGATGCACCAACACCGCGCTTTGGAACATTGACGATTCTAAGTAAGCTAATGTCGTCATCCAGGTTTGCAATAAGACGAAGATAGGCAAGAACGTCTTTAATTTCTTTACGATCGTAGAACTTTGTACCGCCGACAATGTTGTAATGTATGTTCGACTTATTTAAAATTTCCTCAATCACTCGAGACTGTGCATTCGTCCGATAAAGAATGGCAATTTGTGCATTCGTTCGCTTGCCGCTATTCACCATATCAAGGATTTTCCCTGTTACAAAGCGACTCTCATCATGTTCATCATTGGCTTGATAATACGTAATGTGCGGGCCATCATCATTATCGGTCCATAATTTTTTAGGTTTTCGATTCATATTGTTTTCAATCACTACATTCGCCGCTTGGAGAATTTTCTTTGTTGAACGATAATTTTGCTCAAGGAAGATCGCACGTGCACTTGGATAGTCTTTTTCAAACGAAAGGATATTTTGAATATCAGCCCCGCGCCAGCGATAGATCGACTGATCGGAATCACCTACTACGCAAAGGTTTTGATATTTCTCAGCCATTAATTTGACAAGGACATATTGTGCTTTGTTCGTATCTTGATACTCGTCCACATGAATGTACTGAAACTTGCGCTGATAGAATTCCAACACTTCTGGCACCTTTTTAAAGAGCGTAATAGTTCTCATAATCAAGTCGTCAAAGTCGAGCGCCTGGTTTTTACGAAGCTGCTTTTGATATTGTTCATATGCATCCGCAACAACACTTTCATACGGTCCTTTGGCGTTTGCTTTATAGTCTTCCGGCGTTTCAAGTTCATTCTTAGCAGAGCTAATACTCCCTAAAATCCCTCGCGGCTCAAATTTCTTAGGATCGACGTTTTGTTCCTTCAAAATTTTCTTAATCACCGTCAGCTGGTCACCAGAATCGAGAATCGTAAAGTTCCGATTAATGCCAATACGATCCCCGTCTCTTCTTAAAATACGGACACACATCGAGTGGAACGTTGAAATCCAGATGTCTTCGGCAACCGGGCCTGTAATGGAATTCACTCGTTCTCTCATTTCTCGCGCCGCTTTATTTGTAAAGGTAATCGCAAGGATGTTCCATGGAGAGACCTGTTTCTCAACAAGAAGGTACGCGATTCGATGCGTGAGCACTCTCGTTTTTCCACTGCCTGCTCCAGCCATAATTAAAAGCGGTCCATCCGTGTGCTTGACCGCTTCCTGTTGTTCGGGGTTTAATCCGTTTAATAACTTATCAACTATTCGTTGCATGTTTTCGCACTCCTCACAAACATATGTTCTTATACCTTATTTTACCTGATCGATAGGAGAGAATCAATTTCCTTTCACAGCAGCAACTGTTTTAATCGCCTGTTTGATATTATCGTAAATAATATTCCCAACAATAACAGTATCTGCAGAAGCAGCCATTTCTTTTGCTTTCTCCGGCGAATCAATTCCTCCACCGTAGAAAAGTTTCGTCTCATCAAGAACCCGGCTTACCTTCTGAACAAGTTCTTTGTCTCCATAGGTTCCACTGTATTCCACATAAAAAATTGGCAGTTTGAACATCTTTTCTGCCATTCGCGCATAAGCGAGTACATCTTCTTCATCAAGATTAGTATGAGCAGAAGTTAACTGAGCAACCTTAGAATCCTGATTCAGAATACAATACCCTTCCATAATAATTTCATCCCAATTCATAATCTCACCAAACTCTTTTACAGCTTCATGATGCAAACCAGTTACCCAGCGGCTGTCTTCCGTATTTAACACAGTTGGAATAAAATAAAAATCAAATCCTGGGGTCACTGCTTCCACAGTCGATACCTCAAGAGCACATGGTACCGCGTAACGGCGAATTCTAGCAAGTAAATCTAACGTCCGATCAAGCGTCACACCATCACTACCACCAACAATCACCGCATCCGTCCCAGACTCACAAATCGCCTCAAGATCATAATCTTCAATCTCCTTATTCGGATCCAGCTTAAACACATGCTTCCACTCTAGAAAATCAAACATCCTAACCCTTCCTCCCACTTTTCCTCATAAATTGGATTATATCAAAGAATACCCTAAAAGCGGAAGCGTCCGTTTAGCCTCGACAAGCGCTGGAGCCCCATCAAAAGAACACGGTCTTTGTGTTCTTTTGATGGGGTGAAGCGATCGAGAGGCTGGACGCTGTAGCTGGATACATGAAAAGCGGAAGTGGGCGTTTAGACTCGAAAGGCACTGGAACCTTTCAAATTGAACACGGTCTTTGTGTTCGAGTTGAAAGGTGAAGTGACCTAGAGTCTGCCCACTGCAGCTGGATCAATGAAAAGCGGAAGTGGGCCCGTTTAAATCTGCAGGATGTTGGAGCCCATGAGACTGAGACGCTTTTTGTCTCATTCGATTGGGCGAAACAGCCGGAAGATTTGGCCCACTGCAGCTGGATCAACTAAAAGCGGAAGCCTCCGTTTAGATCCGGCAGGCACTGGAGCCCTCCAAATTGAACACGGTCTTTGTGTTCGAGTTGGAGGGTGAAGTGACCGAGGGTCTGGAGGCTCCAGCTGGATCATGAAAAGCGGAAGTGGGCGTTTAGACTCGACAAGCGCTGGAGGCATTTCATTTGAACGCGTGAAATAGACCCGCGTCATATTCCCGCGAAATTCTTAATAATTCCGCGATAATCTGATTTTTTCCGCGAAATCGAACCTTTTTTCCGCGATTCCTTAAATAATTCCGCGAAATCGCTAAACTGCATTACAGCAAACGCTCAAAACAAAAATGAGCCGGAAACCGGCTCATTTTCTCTACTCGTTATTATGGACGCGATCAAGCGTCATTTGATAGCCGTCGTTTCCATAATTTAAACTACGCTTCACTCTGGAAATCGTCGCTGTGCTTGCGCCTGTTTCCGTTTCAATTTTATGATAGGTAAACCCTTCACGAAGCATTCTTGCTACTTCCAATCGCTGAGCTAGAGATTGTATTTCGTTCACTGTCGCTAAATCGTCAAAGAATAAATAACACTCTTCTAAATCTTTTAATGAAAGAATCGCTTCAAACAATTGGTCTAGTGTTTTACCTCGAAGTTTATCAATTTGCATTATACATCCACTCTCCTTACTTCATTCTGTATCGGTCTATGTTTTCTATGCTTCACTCATCATGATGCGCTATTATTCCACTTTGCGTTCATTTTAACAATTGAACTTGAGAAATTCATGTACTTTACTTCGTTAAGGGTTTACTTTGTTATAGTTTAACGCATTATCGAAGGAAAAAGTACCATTTTCCTCTTTACATCATAAATTCCTTGCTGTGTCAATCGAATAAAAGGTAAATGCGTTGAAGAGAAGAACAGCAGGCTATAAACAGGATCTTTGTATGTGTAGCCCCTATCCTCTAGTTCTTGAATCATTCTTTTTTCTTCTTTGATCAGGTCTTCAAGCGGAAGATCGGACATTTTTCCCATCAGAGGTAATTGGATTTCGGAAATAACTTCTCCGTTTTCTACAAGTGAGATTCCTCCACCAATTTCATTTATTCGATTAAAAGCCGTCATCATATCTGCTTTATTTTTACCAATAAGAATAAAATCACCCGTGTTCGAAAAACTACTGGCAAAACCTTTCACACGATTCGCGAAGCCTTTAATAATCGTATTTACCCGCCATTTCCCTTCGCGACTAAGGAGCATAATAAAGCTTTCATCTGATCCTGCTGGAAGCTCGTCTACGGACGTTTCAACAGATAAGTTATACGGCTTTGTAATCACCGCATTAATCATTTCCATTCCTGCTGGACCTGAAAACGTTAAATCGTTAGGCTGTATTTTCCAGGTGTTGTTAAGTGGCGTAAGTCCATGCTTTTCCCACTCAAAAGACCAGTCCTGGTCCATTTCTTCTCCATCACGCTTTAACCATTTTCCACGCGCAAGTACGGCAACAGGGAGGGGCTTTTCTTTTGATTCAAGGATATTAATATGAGCGACTCTACCCGGTGCTATCATACCATGCGTATCGCTTATTCCGTAGTGATTTGCCACATTATATGACACCATTGAATACGCATCTTCTGCGCATACTCCTTTCTCAAGCGCAATTTCAATTAACTTGTCTGTTGTGCCATTTTCTAAGAAGGAAGGCGTTGAGCCATCTGTATTCATCATCACTCGATCAAAGGAAGTGACCCCTTTTTTAAGTAAAGATTCAAGTATGACAGGAAGGTCTGGCCTTATCGAAGAATAACGAAGTGATGTCATCATGCCCATCTCTAAGCGGCGCAGGGCCTCTTCACCCGTCATCGCTTCATGGTCACAGGAAACACCCAGCAGTCCCATCTTCGTTAATGTGGCAAGAGATGCACCGGGCAAATGACCTTCAACAGGCTTACCAAGTCTTCGCGTCTCTTGCATCCATTCTAGAATTTCATCATCTCCACTAAGTACATCAGGCCATGCGGTCAGTTCCCCACCCTGAATGACTAATGGGTGCGCAAGCCATTCCTTCATCAGTTTATTTGTAATCATATCTTCATCTAAAAGCTTTGTTTGCGAATCATATCGTGCCCACCAATACATGGAAACAGGAAACTGATCAAGCTCTTCAATTAATGTAAGCGCTTTCTCTTTTGACAAACCTAGAAGTAAAAGAAGGTTATCATTCATCATTGTCGTCGTTCCCCGCTGAGATGCATATCGCGCAAGAGTAAGGGGATTATATAGTTGAAATGGGTGTGCATGTGGTTCAATGTAACCTGGCACAAGGCATCGTCCTTCGCAATCAATCCATTCAGTCGATGGATGCTTTTCAGGTAGATCATCGCCTACGTACACAATCCGATCTTCATATACCCATATATTGGATGTAACCCATTTTTTTAATCCGTGATTCAAATACGTTGCATGATAGAAAACGATCGATGGAGGCAGTTCTCCAGACACAACTTGGACGTGTTGTCGTAATTGCTGCTTCGTCCATAAATTTTTTCTTTTCGCCATAACCATCACCCGCTTTAAGAAGTTTTCTTTATTTTAACATAATTTTGACACGTTGCTACTTTAGATTTGTGAATGAAGAAAGGAGATTTTCAAATGAAGCCAAATATTAGTATGTTGAATGCCTTTATTCGCCTAACAGCCGGTTTCACTCTGCTTGCCTATTCAACCGCCAAGCTTTCTAAAGAGGAGTCAAACTCAGCCTGGCTTCTCGCTGCTGTCGGTGCCATGAAGGTAGCAGAAGGTCATACGCGGTATTGCCCTGTCGTTGATCTTATGACGCATGATGAAACACGCGACCCGGATGAAACAGCACTTGAAAGAGTGATCAACCCTTCTTAAATTTTCACAAAAAAACTTCCCTATATAGGGAAGTTTTCTCTACCTTATCAAAAGGAGGTTTAGTTATGCTCGAGTATATAACAGATACCTGGTTAATTTACACGATGATCATTGGAAGTATTGTAGCAGTTGCGTTTGCCTACATTAGGAAGAAACGCGTGAAATAGCACGATGTCCAATGTCCGTTCGATAAAAACCATCCGTAACATGAACATGTTCAAGTTCATTGTAAACAGATTCACTAGCCGCTTTCAAATCAGCACCTGATGAAGCGACAAGAAGTACGCGACCACCGTCTGTTAGAAGGTGCTCTCCACTTTGTTTCGTTCCAGCGTGGAAAACAAGTGCATCAGAACCAACATGATCTAGCCCTGTAATGACCTTACCTTTTTCATAACTACCTGGATAGCCACCTGAAGCAACAACGACACCGATAACGGCTTGTTTACTCCATTCAAGTTTAGGTTCTTCTCCATCAAGAAGATCAAGAATCGCTTGAACGAAATCTGACGTCATTCTTGGTAAAACGACTTGCGTTTCCGGATCACCAAAACGTGCATTGAATTCAATGACTTTTGGACCGTCAGTTGTTAACATAAGGCCCGCATAAAGAATACCTGTGAAAGAGCGACCATCTGCCTTCATTCCTTTTGCAGCGGGTTTTAAAATGGTCTCTACCGCATGATCAACGATATCTTGAGAGATCTGCGGCACAGGAGAATAAGCTCCCATTCCACCAGTATTCGGTCCCTGATCACCATTAAAAGCTCGCTTATGATCTTGTGAAATGACGAGTGGGTATACCCGTTCTCCTTCGACAAGAGCCATTAAAGAGAATTCCTCTCCTTCAAGAAATTCCTCCACTACAACACGTTCACTTGCGGCACCAAACTGATTGTTCTCCATCATATCATGAAGACTTTCCAGCGCTTCCTTCAGTGACATTGCCACTACCACACCTTTACCCGCAGCAAGCCCATCTGCTTTTAAGACGATCGGAGCTCCGACTTTCTCAACATAGGCTTTCGCTTCCGCATAGTCAGTAAAAGACTTAGAAAATGCGGTAGGAATACTGTTGGCAACCATTAGTTCTTTAGCGAATGTTTTACTTCCTTCAATTAAAGCTGCTTCTTGCTTTGGACCAAAGACGCGAAGGCCAGCCTCTTCAAAACGATTCACAATTCCATCAAGAAGAGGTTGTTCAGGACCAACAAGTGTTAAATCAATGTTTTTCTTTTTTGCGAAGGCAACTAGCCCCTCATGATCACTCTCATCAATTGCTACAAGCTGGCTAACGTCAGTCATACCCGCGTTACCTGGAGCGACATAGACTTGATCGACAAGGCTACTTTCTGCCGCTTTCCAGGCCATCACGTGCTCGCGGCCACCGCGGCCAATTACCAATACCTTCACTCGAAAAACCTCCTCTTAATGTTTGAAATGACGAATGCCAGTAAAGACCATTGTAATGCCGTATTCATTTGCCTTCTTAATCGAATCCTCATCTCGGATCGATCCGCCAGGTTGGATGATCGCTGTCACGCCAGCTCGTCCTGCTGCTTCAACAGTATCATCCATCGGGAAGAAAGCGTCTGAGCCCATCACCGATCCTTTACTCTGCTCACCTGCTTGTTCAATCGCAATATTTGCCGCACCGACACGGTTCATCTGTCCAGCACCAATTCCAATTGTTTGATCATTTTTCGTTAACACAATCGCATTGGACTTGACGTGCTTCACAACTTTCCAAGCTAGTTTCAGCGCTTCCCATTCTTCTTCTGTCGGTTCACGGTCGGTTGGTACGGTAATGTTCGCTTCGTCAAATCCATAACGATCTCGTTCTTGCAGTAAAAGACCGCCATTTACTGAAGTAAGCTGGTGTTCTACAGCAGGTGAAGCCGCGACATCAAGCTTCAATAAACGAAGGTTCTTTTTCTTCGTTAAAACAGCTAACGCTTCTTCCGTAAACGAAGGCGCCATAATAATTTCAAGGAATATTTCTTTTAGCTTAAGCGCCGTTACTTCGTCTACTTCACGATTGATCGCAACAATGCCACCAAAAATAGAAGTTGAATCCGCTTCATACGCTTTCTGGTAAGCTTCGACAATCGTTTCCCCCGTACCAACGCCACAAGGGTTCATATGTTTAACAGCTACAACAGCTGGCTGATCAAATTCCTTCACAATATTTAGCGCTGCATTTGCATCATTAATGTTATTGTAAGAAAGCTCTTTCCCATTTAACTGCTCAGCTGAAGCAAGAGATGCCCCTTTGTACAATGGTTTTTTATAGAAAACAGCTTTTTGATGGGGATTTTCACCATAGCGAAGCGTTTGTTTGCGCTCAAAGGTTACTGTTAGAGATTCAGGCTCTTCTTCACCGGATTGAGCAGTTAAATATTCAGAGATCACAGCATCGTAGGAAGCCGTATGACGGAATACTTTTGCTGCAAGTTCACGACGAAGAATTTCTGTTGTGTCTCCATTTTCTTCAACTTGACGTAAAACTCGGTTGTAGTCAGAAGGATCGACAACTACAGTAACATCACGATGGTTTTTAGCAGCGGAACGAAGCATTGTAGGTCCACCAATATCAATGTTTTCAATTGCTTCTTCATACGTCACGTCCGGTTTTGCGATTGTTTCCTGAAAAGGATACAAATTCACAACGACAAGATCAATCGGTTTAATATTAAGCTCGTTCAACTGTTCTTGATGAGCTTCATTATCACGCACAGCAAGAAGACCACTATGT